>NZ_ANAH02000008.1 GCF_000335475.2 Cystobacter fuscus DSM 2262
GCGCCGCGCCCCCCCGTCGCGGGACAGGTGACGCCGCCTCGTCCCGCCACCGCCGTGGGAGGAGCCGCCACCCCGGCCCACCCGACCATGGCGCCTCGTGTTCCCGGAGCGGCCCCCGGGCAGATGCGGCCCACGACTCCGGTCCCTGGCGCCGCTCCAGGCACCGCCGTCCCCACGGCGCGGCCCGCCGCGACGCCCGTGCGTGCGCCCACGACGGCTCCCGCGATGTCTCCGGCGCCCATGGCGCATCAAACTCCGCCCGTGGCCGCCGCTCCCGAGGTGGCTCCCGCTCCCACCGCGCCCGCGGTGTCGGGAGGCTTCCCCTCGGCGGCGAAGATGACGGCGGCGGGAGGGCGCAAGCCGCGCATCCTCATCGTCGACGACAGCGAGATGACGGCCCGCATCATCGAGGCGGACCTGGTGACCAAGGGCTTCGAGGTGCACATCGCCGACTCCGCGGACAAGGCGACGAAGATCATCCTCAAGAAGCAGACGCGTCCGGACCTCGTGCTGCTGGACGTGCGGATGCCCAACGTGAACGGCGAGCAGTTCTGCCGGTTCATCAAGAGCAACAGCCTCTTCAAGGGCATCAAGGTGCTGCTGTGCTCCGGGGAGAACGTGGAGGAGTTGCAGCGCATCTGCCGCGAGGCCGGCGCCGATGGCTACGTGCCCAAGGACGCCGTGCTGGGCAACCTGGTGGCCAAGGAGCTCAACCCGGTCGTCCCGAACGAGTAGTCCCCTCCCCTCCTCCCGGAGCCCGCCGCTACACGCCCGGTGGGCGCCGGAAGGGACCGGCCACCTCGGCCAGGGCCTCGGCCACGGACAGCAGGGCCTCGTCCTTCCACCGCCGGCCCACCACCTGGACGCCCAGGGGCAGTGTCCGCCCGGACGCGGGAGGCAGCGGCATCGCCACCACCGGGTGTCCCGTCAGGTTGAAGAAGTTCGAGAAGCCGCACGTGCCCTCCATGTACGGCACGCGCCGTGCGTCCACCTCCACCCAGTCTCCGCTCGGGCGGTGGGTGAAGGCCGCGCCCATCGTCACCGGGCACAGCCAGGCGTCCCACCCCACGAGGAAGTCCTCCACCTTCGCCATCATCTGATCGCGCACCGAGAGCGCCTGGACGTAGTCCGTCATCCGGCCCCACAGCCCACGAACGATGCCGCGGTTGATGGCCGAGTCGCCCCGCATGGAGCGAAAGTGCAGGGCCGTCATGACGCGGGCAGGCAGGGGGATCTCCGCGCCCACCTCGGCGCCCAGCAACTGGCCCCAGGCCGTCCACACCGCGTCGAAGTCGATCTCCGGCGTGCGCCGCTCCACCACGCACCCCGCCCCTTCCAGGGTCCGCGCCAGTCCCGCCAGCGCCGCGCGCGTCTGTGCCGAGACGGGCATGCCGCCAAAGTCGTCCGTCCACACGAAGCGGTACGAGCGCAGCTCCCGCCTCGGCACCTCCTGGAAGGGCACCGGGGGCATCTCCGTGTCCACGCCATCCGGCCCGGAGAGGATCCGCAGCGCGAGCCGCAGATCCTCCACCGTGCGCGCCAGCGGCCCGGCCACGCCCTGGTGGCGCACGCCGCGCGCAGTGCCCGGCAGGCCCGGGATGTGGCCGGACAGGGGGATGCGGCCATCGGTGGGCTTGAGGCCGAACACGCCGCAGTAGTGCGAGGGGATGCGGATGGAGCCGCCGATGTCACTGCCCACCTCGAGGGGGCTCATCCCCGCCGCCACCGCCACCGCGCCGCCCCCGGAGCTGCCTCCCGGCGTGCGCTCCACGTCCCAGGGGTTGTTCGTCCGGCCGAAGACGGTGTTGTGCGTCTGCGTGTCCAGCGCGAGCCGGGGCAGGTTCGTCTTGCCCACCACGACGGCGCCCGCCGCCTTGAGCCGGGCCACCACCGTCGCGTCCCGCTTTGGCACGTAGTCCGCCAGGCGCTCGAAGCCGCTCGTGGTGCGCAGCCCCGTCGTCTCGAAGGCATCCTTGATGGTGAGGGGCACGCCGTGCAGGGGCCCCCACACCTCGCCGCGCGCGAGCGCCTCGTCGGCCTCGCGCGCCCGCGCCCGCGCCCGCGCCTCGTCCAATGTCACGAGGGCATTGAGCCGCACGTTGTTGCGCGCCACCTGCTGGAGATGGGCCTCCAGCAATTCCACGGCGGACACGTCACGAAGGCGCACGCGCTCCGCCATCTCATGGGCGGGCAGAAAGGCGAGTTCTTGCATCCACCGAGTCTATGCCCGATCCCCTCGCCCCTGTCGCTCGTCGAGACCGCGCGCGAAGTTGCCGATGACGAGCCCTGGCCGGGCCGCCTTGAGCCGGCGCAGCAGCTCGCGGATGCCCACCGGCTCTCCGCCCGCGCCCTTGTCGCGCGCCACCTCCAGGTACTGGATGGGATCGATGCACAGCGAGCGCGTCTGCACCTGATCCACCTTGTACTTCTTCACCAGTTTCGCCAGCGCCTGCACCTCGCCCTCCCGGTCGGTGACGCCCGGGAAGAGCAGCAGGTTGAGCGCGAGGTAGGCCCCGCGCTCGCGCGCCAGGGCGATGGACGCCTCCACGTCCTCCCAGCCGTACTTCACCGGCTTGTAGTAGGCCTCGTAGAGATCCTTCACCGCCGAGTTGAGCGACACGCGGATGGCGTCCAGGCCCGCGTCGAAGAGCGCCTCGAGGCCGTGGGTGAGGCTCGCGTTGGTGTTGATGTTGATGGAGCCGCGCGAGGAGTGGGCGCGCATGTAGCGGATGGACTCGGCGATGAACTTCCAGCGCGTGAGCGGCTCGCCCTCGCACCCCTGGCCGAAGCTGACCATGGTGCGGCCCGGCGCGTGCTCCAGGTGGTAGAGGCCAATGGCGCCCATCTCCTCGGCGCTCGGCCCGTCATCCATGCGCTCGTGCGAGGCGGGCGGCCCGTCGGCGGGCTGATCCGAGATGCAGCCCACGCAGCGCGCGTTGCACATCACCGAGGCGGGGATGGCGCCCTCGTCGCGCACGTAGAAGATGTTCTGCGAGGTGAAGCACCGGTAGAGCATGGCGCACGTGGTGAGCTGCTTGAGCACGCGGTTGCCGGGAAAGCGCGCCAGGTGCGTGTCCACCAGCTTCTTGAGCTCCGGGGTGGAATAGCGCTCCGGCTCCCAGTGCGAGCGCTTGTCGGTGTGGATGGCCCACGCCACCGGGCCGTCCTCGCCCCAGGCGGCGGCCGTGTACGCCCACTGCGGCAGCACCGGCCCGGAGGCCTTCACCTCGCCGGGCAGGAACGTGCGCGTGTAGCCCGGGGGCAACAGCGCGCCCACGGCGCTGGGCACGAAGGTCTTCCCCTCCAGCTTCATCTCGCGCACCAGCTCCAACTCGCCCGTCTCCGGGTTCAGCCCCACCGGCAGCCGGCCAGGCAGATGCACGAGCCGTCCCGCGGAGGGCAACGGAATGGGCTTGTCCTGCGGCGGGACGAGTTCCTCCCCACTGCGCAAGGTGGCCAACAGGTAGGGGTGCTCCATCACCCGGCCCTTGGGATCCGCGAACAACAACTTCGGTGCCTGCGTCATGATCCCGTTAACTACCATTGAAGGGCGCGGCTTTCGACGCATGCCTGGGCGCGTCTTGACTCCCCCCAGGGCCCTGCCTAGGGTCCGCCCGCTTTTCGCCGCGCCTGGATCGCGGCGCATCTGGAGGCATTCCACGTGATTGTCGGCGTTCCCAAGGAAATCAAGACCCGGGAGTACCGGGTGGGCATGGTTCCGGCGGGGGTCCGTGCGCTCACCAGCGCGGGTCACACCGTGCTCGTCGAAACCAATGCGGGCGGTGGGTCGGGCATCCCCGACTCGGAGTACCAGCGGGTGGGCGCGCAGATCGTCCAGACCGCGGACGAGGTGTGGAAGCGCGCCGAGATGGTCGTCAAGGTCAAGGAGCCCATCGCGCCCGAGTACGAGCGCATCCAGGACGGGCAGATCATCTACACCTACTTCCACCTGGCGGGCGTGGACCCGGAGCTCACCCGCACGCTGGTGAAGAAGCGCGCCTCGGCGGTGGCCTACGAGACCATCCAACTGGATGACGGCAGCCTGCCGCTGCTCAAGCCCATGAGCGAGGTGGCCGGGAAGATGGCCATCCAGGTGGGCGCCGCGTGCCTGGAGAAGGCGCACGGGGGCAAGGGGATCCTCCTGGGCGGCGTGCCCGGCGTGCGCCGCGGCCGCGTGGTGGTGCTGGGCGGCGGCGTGGTGGGCACCTGCGCGGCCAAGGTCGCCGTGGGCATGGGCGCGGAGGTGACGCTCATCGACATCAACCTCGAGCGCCTCACCTACCTGGATGACGTGTTCCTCGGCCGCGTGGCCACGCTCGCCTCGGACTCGGAGAGCATCTCGCGCAGCGTGCGCGAGGCGGATCTCGTCATCGGCGGCGTGCTCATCCCCGGCGGCAAGGCGCCCAAGCTCGTCTCCGAGGCCCTCATCGCCGAGATGAGCCCCGGCTCCGTGGTGGTGGACGTGGCGGTGGACCAGGGCGGCTGCATCGAGACGTGCGTGCCCACCACCCACGACAACCCCACCTTCGTGAAGCACGGCGTCGTCCACTACTGCGTGGCCAACATGCCGGGCGCCGTCCCCCAGACGTCCACCTTCGCCCTCACCAACACCACCCGGCCCTACGCCCGCAAGATCGCCGACCTCGGCCTCGTCGAGGCCATCAAGTCCGACAAGGCGCTCGCCCGCGGCCTCAACACCTACAACGGCCACGTCACCTACGAGACCGTCGCCAAGGACCTGGGCTACAGCTACCTGCCCATCCTCGACGCCATCGGCGCCAAGGGTGCGGCGAAGTAGTCGCTCGTCCTACCTGAACCGACGTCCCCCCCCTTTTCAGCGGGGGGGACGGGAATAAGTTTTCCCCCCGCGCGTCTCCTGCCCTTTCGGGCAGCCGTGCAAACGGCGCGAGGTGATTGGCTTGTTGTCCAATCTGTTCCCGTACATACATTGACGGGTGGACCACGACTCATTTGCCTGCAATTTCGGGCCTTTGGAAGGCGGGAGCATGCTGGACTTCAGGCAGAACAATCGGACCAAGCAGGAGTTCGAGGAACTGGCCCTGGCCCACCTCGATCCGCTGTACTCCGCGGCCTTGCGGCTGACGAAGAACGAGCGGGATGCCGAGGACCTGGTGCAGGACACCTGCATGCGGGCCTACCGCTTTTTCGACAAGTTCGAGCGGGGCACCAACATCAAGGCCTGGCTGTTCAAGATCCTCACCAACACCTTCATCAACCGCTATCGCCGCAAGGTGAAGGAGCGCAGTGTGGTGGAAGGTGTGGAGCGCGAGGCGGTACATGAGCGCTTCGTGAGCCGGGACGCCACGGACTTCGCGGCCAACCCCGAGCAGTACTTCTTCGATCGGCTCCTGTCGGACGACGTGTTGAGGGCCATCGACGCGCTGCCCATCGACTTCCGGCTGGTGGTGATCCTCGCGGACCTGCAGGAGTTCTCCTACAAGGAGATCGCGGAGATCCTCGAGTGTCCCGTGGGCACGGTGATGAGCCGGCTGTTCCGGGGCCGCAAGCTGCTGCAGAAGACCCTGAAGGAGTACGCCGAGGGCACCGGCGTGCTGCGTCAGGAGGCGGGTGGCGAGCCGGTGAATCTCGAGAACGCCACGGCGAGCCTGGACGAGTATCGTCGCAGGAAGAAGGTGGGGTAGTCCGAGGTTGATGGGCCCGGAGAAATATTTCTCCACGGGCCCACCGCCTTCACCCCTCCCTGAGCGCTCATGACCTGCCAGGAATTCGAGTCGATTCTCTACCTGTACCTCGATGGGGAGTTCCAACCCGAGGAGCGCGTGAGCGCGGAAGCGCACCTGAAGGGGTGCGCCACGTGCGCGCGCCGGGTGCACGCGGAGGGGCAGTTGAGGCAGTCGCTGCGCCGGGCCGCGCGCCACTCCGTGGAGACGTCCCGGGCCCCGGCGGCCCTACGCTCCCGGCTCCAGGCCAATCTCCACCAGGAGCAGCGCCGGGCGGCCCAGGCGGCGTGGTTGCGCATGGGAGCCGCGGCCCTGGTGTTGGTGACCGTGGGCGGTGGCACCTGGATGGCGCTGCGCCCCGAGCACCGCCAGCGCTACATGGAGGATGCCGTCCGGCGCCACACCAAGAAGCTCCCGGTGGAGATCGTCGGGGTGTCGCACGAGAACGTGGAGGCGTGGTTCGACGGCAAGTTGGATCACCGCGTGTCCGTGCCCCGGCTGCACGATGTGCGGCTGTCCGGCGCGCGCATCTCCAACGTGACGGATCGCCCCGCCGCGTACATCAGCTACGAGCACAACGCGGAAGGCCAGGGCGGACCCGCGCGGCGCATCGGGGTGTTCGTCTTCGATGACGCCCGGCGCGAGGTCGAGGCTCCCACCCTTCCCGCGGTGCAGGTCGGCTCCAGCCTCGGCTACAACGTGGCCATGTGGCGCGACGGGGAGCTCGTCTACGAGCTGGTGTCGGATCTCAACGAAGCGGACATCCGCCGCATGCTCGCCGAGCAGTCGGCCCAGAAGGCCGCGGCCGTGGCGCCGACGACGCCGTCCGTGCCCGTGCTCCCCGTGTCGCTACATCCTTGATCCGGCTCGGGTTGCTCGCTTCTCCCAGCAGCCTGACGGCCGGGCCCCCTCTTGGACCGAAGATTGACGGTCTGGGTGTGCGCCGATAGCCTCCGAGCGATTTTCTTCCAGACTCGTCGCTCCCGCGTCCCACCGCGGGAAGCGCGCGCTCCTCCTGGTCCGGCACCTCTTCCATGTCCAAGAACATCCTGATTGTCGAAAGTGACACCACGCTCTCCGCGACGCTGCGAGAGGCCCTGGAGGCCCGGGGCTTCGCGGCGCAGGAGACCACCGACGGCAAGGGGAGTGTGGAGCGCATCCGTCAGGAGCGGCCGGATCTGGTGGTGCTCGCGGTGGACCTGTCCGCGGGGCAGAACGGCTACCTCATCTGCGGCAAGCTCAAGAAGGACGACGAGCTCAAGCCCATCCCCATCATCATCATCGGCAACCCGGACGGCTTCGCGCAGCACCGCAAGCTCAAGGCACACGCGGATGACTACGTCTCCAAGCCGGTGAACCCCGAGGAGCTGGTGGAGCGCGTGGGCGGGCTCATCGGCTTCCCGGAGCTGCCCGCGGGCGAGGTCGTCGACGACGGCTTCGCGCTCGGGGACCTGGACGGCTCGGGCGATGCGCCGATGCAGGGCGAGGAGCTGGCCATCGAGGGCGAGCCGCTGGAGAGCCAGGGCGATGATCTCTCACTCGACAATCCCTTCGGCGAGCCGGGCGAGCCGCTCGGCGGCATCGAGGAGCCGGTGGAAGCGCCCGACGAGCTGCGCTCGCCGGAAGAGGACTACGGTGGCCTGGATGACCTGAGCGGCGGCGGGGACGACAACGAGCTGGACTCGCTGGGCGTCAGCGACGACAAGACGATGGTGGGCTTCCGGATGCCCACCGCGCCCCCGCCCGCCCCCACTCCGGTGCCCCGCCCTTCCATGGTGATGCCCGCGGTGACGAGCCGTGCCGCGGCCCCCACCCCGGCCCCTGTTCCCACCCCGGCCCCCGTCCGCGTCACGGCCCCGGCCCGCACGGCCCCGAGCGCCCCCGCGGCCTCCGCCGCGGACATGGCGGAGCTGCGCAACCTGCGCGCCCGTGTGGCCGAGCTGGAAGGCGCCCTGGACGATGCCCGCAACCAGGCGAGCACCGCCGAGTCCCGCGTGGCCGAGCTGGAAGCCGAGCTGGAGTCGCGCACCACCGAGCTGGAGACGCTCAAGTCCAGCGCCGGCAAGAATGATCAGGCCACCCTGACGCTGCGCGAGGCCTCCAACCGCAAGGATCGGGAGATCCTCCGGCTCAAGACGGAGCTGAACCAGAAGGAGCAGGAGATCGTCGAGCAGCAGGATCGTCTGCTCGCGCTGGAGCAGCAGACCAACGGCTCCTCCGAGGAGCTCGCCCGGAAGGACTCGCAGCTCAAGGTGCTGCAGGCCAAGGCGGAGCAGCTCCTGATGGATCGTCGGCGCGTGGAGCAACAGGCCACGGCACTCAAGGAAGAGGCCCGGAGCGCCACGGCGCGCGCCACGGCGCTGCAGGCCGAGGTGGAGCAGTACCAGATGCAGTCGGGCGAGGTGGAGGATCTCCGGGCGCGGGCGGATCAGCTCGAGGCGGAGCTGACGTTGGCGCGCAACGACGTGGACGCCGCCCGGGCGGAGCTGGACGATGCTCGCGCCCAGGCCAGCCAGGAGAGCGACGAGCTGCGTCGGCGCGTCACCGAGCTGGAGGACGCGGTGTCCCGCAACGAGGGCCGGGTGGCTCGCCTCTACACGCGCATCAAGGCCGACGAGAAGGTGCGCGAGAAGGCGAAGAAGGCGCTGGCCATCGCCTCGCAGCTCATGGAAGAGCAGCCGGTGGCGATCCACGACGACGAGGAAGCGGTGGCCTGAGCCCCTCGTGCCCGTCCTTCCCGGGCGGGCGCGTGCTGGAGCGGGGGCCTCGCGCCCCCTGCCCCGCGGAAGACGGCCCTACTTCTCTTCCTTCTTCTCGTTCTTCTTCTCCAGCATCTTCTTGGCGACGCCCTGGAGGCCGGACGGCACGTTCTTGTCGCGCGACAAGTCCTTGACGTCGTTCTCGCGCAGGGTGTTGAGGAACTTCATCCCCACGGCGAGCGGCAGCTTGGGGTTCTTCAACAGCGCCATCTTGATCTTGTAGTTCTTCGTCCACTCCCGGCTGTTGTAGATGTAGCGGAGGATCTCCTCGTTGACGGCCTTGTTGCCGGCGCAGTTGAGGATCTCGCCCGCGGTGATGCGCGGGCTGCGGATCGCGGCGGTGCAGACGAGCTTGTTGGTGTCGCGCAGGAGGTGGCCGCGCGCCTCCTTGTTGCCCAGCGTCGCGAGCTTGATCTTCTGCGCGATGCTCATCTTCATGATGCGCTGGGTGAGGCTCTGCCGCTTGACCTCCTCCATGGGCGGAGGATTGGGATCCTCGTCCTCCACCTTCTCGTTGGCGCCGTCGGCCTGGAACTCCGCGATGACCTCCTCGGCGGTGGGGCCGGGCTCCGGCACGGCGGCGGCGGCCTGGGGCCCGAACAGACGCACGCGCGCCGCCTGCATCTGGGGGACGTCCGCGAGCGCGAGCCCGCTGCGCACGGCGAAGTCACACACGTTGTCGATCAACGCGGGGCTCGCGTTGGGGTTGGTGCACAGCTGGCGCAGGATGTCCTCGTGGCGCAGCACGCGCAGCTGGTTCTGCCCGATGATCTCCGCCACCTTCGCGCTGCAGTCGCGCGCCACCTGGGCCACGGCCTCGTCGGGCGTGGTGGTGTTGAGCACGAGCATCTCCGCGAAGGCGTCCTTGGTGCGCAACAGCGGCAGGAGCCAGCCGAGCACCTGGGGCGCGACGTTCTCGTCCCGCAGGCCCGCGGAGAAGCGGTCCGGCAGGGCGGCGGCCGTCTTGGTGGCCGTCTCGCGCACGCTCGCGTCCGCGTCGAAGGTGAGCATGAAGAGCGCGCCGAGCATGTCCACGGGCGCCAGCGGCACCATGGCCTTGGCGGCCATCATCCGCAGGGGCACGGGCGCGGCGGGGTCCACGTGCTTGCGCGTGTTGGGCGGGAGGACCTCCGCGGAGATGGGACAGCCGGCGGGAGTCGCGGCGGGAGGCTGCGGGGCGGTGCTCATGGGGTGTGATTCCTTCCGTAGATGATGCGCAGTCCCTCGAGCGTGAGGAACTCGTCGACTTCCTGGATGTGCGTGGAGGCGCCCGCGACGAGGGGCGCGAGGCCGCCGGTGGCCACCACGTGCGTCTCGAATCCGAGCTCCGCCTTCATCCGCGCGCACAGGCCATCCACCATGGCCACGTACCCGAAGAAGAGTCCGGACTGGATGGAGTGCACCGTGTTGCGGCCCACCACGTGCGGAGGCCGGGCGAACTCCACGCGCGGCAGCTTGGAGGCGTTCTGGAAGAGCGCCTCCATGCCGATGTGGATGCCGGGGCAGATGGAGCCCCCGAGGTACTCGCCCCGGGGCGTCACCGCGTCGAAGGTGGTGGCGGTGCCGAAGTCCACGACGATGAGGCCCCGGTGGTGCTTGTCGTAGGCGGCCACCGCGTTGACGATGCGATCGGCGCCCACCTCGCGCGGGTTGTCATAGAGGATGGGCATGCCCGTCTTCACCCCGGGCCCCACGAAGAGCGGACGCGTCTTGAAGTAGCGCTCGCTCATGCGTCCGAGATGGGACTGCAAGGGCGGCACCACGCTGGAGACGGCCACCGCGTTCACCGCGCCCGGCTCGATGCCGCTGGCGAGGAAGAGCTGGCGCAGCAGGATGCCCAGCTCGTCGGAGGTGCGGCGCGCGCTCGTCTCCACGCGCCAATGACTCAGCAGACGCTGGCCGTCGTATACCCCCAACACGGTGTTGGTGTTGCCCACGTCGATGGCGAGAAGCATGGCTCGCCACGCAGTCTAGCGGGGCCGCACCTGCTCCACATCCCCGGCGAGTACCCTTTCCAGGCGCCCCTCCGGCGTGCGCACCAGCAGCGCCCCCGCCGCGTCGATGTCTTCAGCCACACCGCGCAATTCCGCCCGGTCCGTCCGGACCCGCACCTCCTGGCCCAGCGTGGAGGACAGCTCCACCCAGCGCTGGCGCACCGGCTCGAAGCCCACCTCGTGGTGGAGATCCATCCACTCCTCCAGCCGCCCCCAGAGCGAGCTGGTGAAGAGCGCCCGGTTGACGCGCCGGCCGAGCACCCGCGACAGCGAGGTGGCCGTCTCCGCCAGTTCGGGCGGGAAGTCCTCGGGGCCGGAGTTGAGGTTGACGCCCACGCCCAGCACCACGAAGTGCACCTGGTCCGGGTCTGCGGACAGCTCGGTGAGGATACCCGCCACCTTGCGCCCATCTATCTGCACGTCGTTGGGCCACTTGATGCGCGCGTCGGCGTCCTGCTCGCGCAGCGTCTCGGCGAGCGCCACCGCGGCCACCAGGGTGAGTTCCGAGGCGCGCTGCGGCGGCAGCTCCGGCCGGAGGATGGCGGAGAAGTACAGGTTCACCCCCGGGGGCGACGTCCACACCCGGCCCCGGCGGCCCTTGCCCGCCGTCTGCTGCTCGGTGATGACCACCTCGCCGTGCTCGGCGCCCTCCGCGGCGAGCTGGAAGGCCGTCACGTTGGTGGACGGCAGGCTCTCGTGGAAGTGGATCTGCTGGCCCAGGTGGTGCGTGGACAGCAGCGGCGTGAGCTCCAGCGGCGTGAGCTTGTCCGGCACGTCCACCAGCTTGTAGCCCCGCGCGGGCACGGCGTCGATGCGGTAGCCCTTGCCGCGCAGCGACTCCACGTGCTTCCACACGGCGGTGCGCGACAGGCCCAGCTTGTCCGAGAGCGCCTCGCCCGAACAGAACTCATCCCGTCCCTCCACGAGGAAACCAAGGATGATCTCTTCGTACGTCTGCTCGGCGCTCTCGACACCCATGGGGCCTGCCTTCCTGAAAAAAGGCCCACAGGGTAGGGAGGCGCGATCCGACTTTCAACCCGGCCCCCTCCCCTCCTGTCGATCAAGCCGCTCGCCTGCCCTCCTGGCGGCCAGCTAGCGGCCGGAGAGCAGCAGACCGGGGCCTTCCTCGATGCGGATGACCTGGGTGGGGGCCCGGGTGCTGCGCAGCGAGTCAATCCACTGCACGGCGGCGATGACGTCCGCCTCGCGCGTGTCGTGGGTGAAGACGACGATGGTGGCGTGCGTGTCCTCGGGGCGGGGCGGGCGCTGGAGCACCGAGTTGATGCTCACCCCCTTCTCGCCGAGCACGCTGGCGATGCGGCCCAGCACGCCGGGCTCGTCGCTGACGGAGAAGCGCAGGTAGGTGGGCCCGCGGCGCTCCCCCGGAGGCAACAGGGGCACGTCCTGCACGTTGGGCGCGCACGGCAGGGGCAGACGGCCCGACACCCCCGCCAGCAGGCCCCGGCAGGTGTCGATGATGTCGGACACCACCGCACTACCCGTGGGCAGGGCTCCGGCGCCCAGGCCCGAGAAGAGCGAGGCACCCAGGGCCGCGGACTGGAGCAGCACCGCGTTGAAGCCGCCCTTCACGTCGGCCAGGGGGCTGGCGGCGGGGATGAAGGCCGGGTGCACGCGCACGTCCAACCCGTCCGACACCCGGCGCGCCCGCGCGAGCAGCTTGAGCACGAAGCCCGCCTCGCGCCCATGGGCGATGTCCGCCGGGGTGAGCGTGGAGATGCCCTCCACGAGGATGGACCCGGGGGACACGCGCGCGGAGAAGGCCAGCGAGGCGAGCAGACACAGCTTCTGCGCCGCGTCCATGCCGCTCACGTCCAGCGTGGGGTCCGCCTCGGCGTAGCCCAGCTCCTGCGCGCGCCGCAGCGCGTCCGCGTACGTGGAGCCCTCGTCCGCCATGGCCGAGAGGATGAAGTTGGTGGTGCCATTCACGATGCCCGTGAGCGACTCCACCCGGTCCGAGGCGAGCGCCTCGCGCAGCGTGCGGATGATGGGGATGCCGCCACACACGGCCGCCTCGAAGTGCACGTCCACGCCCCGGGCGATGGCGCTCGAGAAGAGCGCCTCGCCGTGCGCGGACAGGAGCGCCTTGTTGGCCGTCACCACATGGCGGCCCGAGGCGATGGCCTGCTCCACGTACTCGCGCGCGGGGCTCAGGCCCCCCATGAGCTCCACCACCACCGACACCTCGGGGTTGGCGAGGATCGTCTTCATGTCGTGGGTGATGAGCGCCGAGGGCACGTCCTCGGGACGCGCGCGGCCCGGCTCGCGCACCAGCACGTGATGCACGCGCACCCGAGCGCCCAGCCGCCGCTCGATGTCCTTCGCGTGCTGCGTGAGGATGCGGTACGTCCCCAGTCCCACGTTGCCCAGCCCCAACAGGGCGATTCCAATCTCCTTCATGGCGCTGCCTCCGCCTGGCCTCGCGCGGTCGGCGCCCCAGGGTTGAGTTGATAGGACACCAGCTCCAGCGACGTCTGCGGCAGGCGCTCGCCGTTGCTCTTCTGGACGAACAGCTCCATGCGCACCAGGCCCACGCCCCGCGCGAAGGTGAGCGCGTTGATGAGCGTGGTGTTCGCGTCCACGCGGTTGCTCGCCTCCACCCGGACACACGTGGGGAAGGCGCCCGCGCGCGTCTCACACGGCACGTCCGCCTGGAGGATGCGGTAGCGCTCGGTGGACGCCACGGACACCACGTTCGTCCACTGGCTGCCCTCGGTGAGCGGCCCGCGCAAGAGGTAGCGCTTGCGGTCGCGCACCCCGAAGGCGTCCACGGTGAGCTGTCCGCCCTGGCTGTCGTGGAAGTAGCCGTCCTCCTCCTTGAGCACCTCCACCGACACCGGCTTGTCCTCGCGGCCATTCACCCGGTACGTCCAGCGGTTGCCCACGGCCAGCGGGTAGTACGCGGACAGCGACTCGGTGGCACGCGAGGAGGACTCGGACGCGGAGTCGGCCACCGGCTGCCGGCCCGCGCACGCGCCAGCCCCCAGCACCCACGTGGCCCCGAGGGCCATTCGTACGACGACAGACGAGAGCTTCATGTCTCAGTGTTCCGCGCGGTCCGTGCCGCGCGCCTCCGGGGTGGCGAGCTTGTGAGCCGCGTAGAGTGTATCGAGCGCCTGCTGGGCCGCGGCCTGGACATCGGGCTGATCATGCCCCTGTGCCACGGTGAAGAGATACGCCTCGGCCTCGGCCCCGCCGATCTCTCCGATGGCGAAGACGACCTCCTGCATGAAGCCCACGTCCCGCTCCTTCACCAGCTCGATGAGCGCGGGCACGGCGGCGCTCTCCTTCATCTCCACCAGCGCGCCCATCGCCTGGCGCGCCACCTGGAGATCCTCGTCCTGCAACTGGCGGATGAGCAGCGGGGCCGCCGCGGGGTTGCGCCGCTCGGCGAGCACGCGCAAGGCGAACTCCCGCACCCGCTCGTCCGGGGACTGGAGATCCATCACCAACGCCCCGTCCGGGCGCCCCACCGCCGCCAGTTGGAGTCTGGCCGCGTCGGCCAGTTGGACGAGCCCGCGCCGCAGGGCCTCGCGCAGCGCCTTGCGCCGGGCCTCGGCGTCCTTGGCCTCCACGCGCACCTCGCCCAGCCCCACCACCTGGTAGCGCTGGGTACCCTCCCCCGAGCGCCGCTCCATCACCAGCGTGGCGCCCACCTCGGCGAAGGAGTACGTGCCGCCGTCCTTGAGCGCCTCGCGGGTGAAGGGCAGCTCGAGCGTGAAGGACCAGGAGCCCGGCTCACTCCGCTCGGGTGCGTCCTCCGAGAGCAACTCGAAGCGGCGGCTGTCTCGCAGCACGTCCGTGAAGAGCGCCTGGATGTCCGACGCGGACCATCCGAGCAGACCGTTGTCGATCACCGTCGCGCCCTTGAGCGAGACGTGCTCCACCGGGAAGCGCGGCTCGCGCGAGCGGCAGGCGCCGAGCAGCAACAGCGCCACGAGGAAAGGGAGCAGGCCGGACTTCATACCGGCCTACCCTAACCCAGTCCCGCGCGCCCCTCACGCCCGGAGCGCGTGGATGTCAGGCCGTTCCGCCTTCCGGCGAGCCACCGTTCGATGAGGACGGCCCGGGCTCCCCCTGGGGCTTGGGCTCCTCGGGGGCGGCCGGAGCCGCCTCGGGAGCTGCCTCCGGGACAGGCGACGTCTCGACGGCCACGGCGGGCTCGGCGGGCGGCACGTCCAGGGCAAGCGAGCCCTGGGCCTCGACCGGAGGAGCAGAAGCGGCCTCCACGGGCCCCGCCTCCACGATCGTGGCGGTGACCAGGGTGGTCTCCTGCTGGGTGGTGGTCTCCATCGCCGCGGTCTCCACCGTGGTGGTGGACACCAGGGACTCGGTGGTCACGGCGACGGCGACAGCCCCCTCGGCGGCGCCCGGCTCACCCGGAGCGCCCTCCGGCCCACGACCGCCCCGGCCGCGACGGCCCCGGCGACGACGACGACGACGCTTGCGCTCACCTGCCGCCGCGCCCTCTTCCGAACTCCCCGCCTCGCCTGCCCCACCCGCCACGAAGGCGCTCGCGGCCTCGAGATCCTCGTCCTCGCCCTCCTCGTCGCCCTCCTCCTCCTCGGACAGGCCAGCGGGCGCCGTGGGTGCCGCCTCGGGCGCGGCCGCGGCGGGCGCGGACTCCTTGCCCGGCTCCTCCTTCGCGGCCTTGCGCGCCTGGCGGCGCTCCTCCCGGCGCGCGTCCCGCTCGCGCTGACGCTCCTCGCGCCGCTCCTCCCGGCGCTTCTGGCTGTCGTCCGTGGCCTCGACGGTGACGGGCCCGCGCGACTCCCCTTCCACGCCCGCCTCCTCGCCCTCGTCGGCGCGGGACAGCTTCTCGCGCTGGCGCTCCTCGCGCCGCTTCTGGGCCTCCTCGGCCTCCAGCTTCGCCACCTCGAAGAAGCGCTCGTCGACGTCGTACAGCTCCACCGTGGTGACGCTCACCGCGGCCTTCGCCTCGAGGAACTTCTCGCCCAGCGCGTCGCCGCACCACAGCATCACCAGCGAGCCACTGGCCTGGGCCTCGGTGCGCGCATCGCCCCGGGCCTCACCGGCGCACGCGAGCAGACCCACCTGGGCCGCGTAGTGGCCCAGGTCCTTGCGCAGCTCCTGCACCGCCTTGCGATCCAACGCGGGCGCGCCCTTGAGCATGCGGATGGCGAAGCGCAGATCCACGCTGCCCTCGCGCTTGCGGGCGGTGAGCAACGGGCCTTCCTTGGAGCGCTTGGCCACCTTGAGCTCGCGGAAGCCCAGCGCGTGCATCATCTTCACGACGGACTTCTCGAAGGTGCCCACGTCCAGCTCGCCCAGGCGCTTGCGCAGCGAGCGCGCCACGGCCTTGCGCGCGTCCTTCACCGCGGAGCGCGCCGCCGTCAGCAGCGCGGCATCCGCCAGGGCCTCGGGGGCGGCGGCGGCGGCGCTCGGGCGGTTGAGCACCGGACGCCCGTCCTCGAGCGGAATGCCCAGCGCGGCGGCGAACGCGGCTTGCAGCTCCAGGGGCGGCGCCTCGCTCGGCGAGCCCGCGCGCTCCAGCGTCACCGCGCCCGTCTCCGTGGAGAACGAGAACTGGGGACGACGGCCCGCGTCGATTCGCCGCTGGTTGTCCTCCAGGAGCGCGGTGAGCAGCGCCTCCACCGTGGCGTCCTCGGCCGCCAGCTCCTTCGCGCGCGCCTGCTCGAGCAGCTGCTCCGGACGCAGCGATTGATCCGCCTCGCTGAGGATCTCGAACACCACCTCCGGCATCGGCGGGAAGCGGCGCCGGCGACCACCCCGGCCCTCCTCCTCCTCCTGGCGACGCTGCTTGCGCTCGCTGCCCCGGCCCGCCACGCGCACGTTGTCCGTGCGGGGATCCGGGTGCCGCTCGGTGGGCCGCAGAGCGGGCAGTCCCTCCTCGGGATGCGCCTCCATCACGCCCGTGTGCGCCAGTGCCTCCGCATCCTCCGGCAACGACCAGTCCGTCAGCGCGAACGTGTCCTTGGCGGTGACGATCACCTTGCGATCGCGCGTCCGGCGGGCCATCGCCGCGAGCCGCGACAACATCGTCAGCTCGGGCGTCTTGCCCACGTGGGACAGCAGGTTCTGGGCGATCGATCTCTCGGTGATCTCGAGGAAGTGGAGGGGACGGCCTTCGCTCTCGAGCACGCGGAGAGCGGCCTCATAAAAAGTCATCGACGATTCCCCAATAAATTCAAACGGTTACAAAAATGTAGGTCCGTTGGGCGGCGGATGCTAGCCATCGCTATTCTGGCTTGTCAACGAATGGGGAAGGGATGATCCGCTTTCGCATCGGACATCGATGGAAGCGCGAACCCGCGGAGGCGCCGCATGATTCCGTGTCGCTGGAATTGGACGGGGTGAATCTGCTGCCCGGCGCGGTGGAGGAAGCGCTGGTGGACGTGGTGCCCGCGCTGCTGGGGGCCCTGGCCGCGCTGCACGCGGGAGGGCAGAGGCTCGCGCAGGTGTCGCTCACGGAGGCGCACCTGGAGTTGGTGCTGAGACGTTCAGGAGGCGACATCGAGGTGCAGGTGGCGAGCCTGTCGCGTCCGGCGCGGCTGCTGCGGCCGGCGTTGCGGCTGGACGCGGAGGAGCTGGTGGAGGCGGCGCGGGCGTGTGGCCACGGCTTCCTGGAGGACCTGGAGCAGGTGGCGCCGGAGCGGCTGCGGGACGAGCCGGGCCAGGCGCTGAAGCGGGCCCTGAAGGAGCTGGAGGAGTCCGCGCCCCATCCCCGCGAGCTGCGCCCCGAGCCCTTCACGTTCCGCGCCACGGCCCCCACCCTGCCCGGCTTCGGCTTCGTGCTGGAGGATGGGGATGACGTGTTGCGGCGGGCGGCGCGGGAGAAGGGGCCGGCGCTGGCGTCACTGCTGTGTCCGGGCGAGGTGTGGCTGGCGCTGCCGCAGCGGCCGGTGGCGTGGCGCGCGCCGGGGCCGCCCTTCCTCACGGCGCTGGAGCTCACGCGGCAGGCGGCGGACCTGGCGCGCGCCATGGAGGTGGGCGAGCCGCGCTTCTCCTTCGAGCCCGCGGGCGTGCGGCCCGAGCTGACGTTGGACTTGAAGGCGGGAGAGGCGCGCCTGGGCGGGCCCCCCATCGCCCTGCGCGCCGAGGAGCTGCTCGCGGCCATGTACCACCTGGGCCAGGCGCTCGCCCTGGCCATGTCCGAGCGCGAGCGCTCGCTCGCGAACAACCCGTACCTGCAGGAGCTGACCGAGCGCAGCCGCGAGGGGCTGTCCCACCTGCGCGGCGCCGTCCGGCCCCCCGAGGAGGCGGGAGCCGCGCCGGCCCGGGTGGCGCCGGCCTCCGGAGCCTCCCGCCCGCTGAAGGTGCCGGGGAGGCTGCGCCGGCTGCGCTTCGAGAGCCTGTGGGAGCAGCGCAAGCTGGTGGACGCGGACACGGGGCGGCTGATGATGGGGCGCCAGGGGCTGGTGTACTCGTCGCCGGACATGGCGTGCGCCTTCGAGCGCAAGACGGGCAAGCAGGTGTGGCGGCGGGCGGCGAGCCATGGCGTGGCGGCCTCGGAGGACGGCTACAGCCTGGCGGCGAGCGCGGTGCGCCTGTGCGGCTTTCCCGGCAAGGGCTCGGGCGCGGACTGGTTGCGCGTGCATGACGGGTTGCGCGTCGGCCCGTTGCTCCTGCGGCAGTACGGCATGCTCTACACCCTGGCGGATGAGCGGGTGGTGCTCGCGCTCAACGAGGTGACGGGCCGCGAGGCCTGGCGGCTGACGCCCGCGCGCACGCGCCGGGGCTACCTGTCCATCCATGCCCACCGCGCCCTGCTGGCGACGGACTCGGGCTACCTCTACGGGCTGGGGCTCGGGGATGGCCAGGTGCGCTTCCGCATGAGCGCGTCCCTGCCCTTCCTGGGCGCGCCGGTGCCCTGGGCGCGGCGCTTCGTGGCGCTGCTCGGCCAGGGCTCCAACTCGGCGCTGCTGCTCGCGGACGCGCACACGGGCGAGGCGGTGTGGACGTACGAGATGTCGCTCGCCCTGCCCTCCACGCCGCTGCCCAGCGGCAAGCGCGTGTACATCGCCGGAGAGCTGGAGGGAGAGGGCGTGCTCTTGTGCGTGGACGCGGCGGGCCAGTCCCGCTGGCAGCGCGCGCTGCACCTGGGCCCGGGGCCCTTCGCGCTCGCGCGTCTGCCGGGCGCGGTGCTGGTGACGTCCGCCCTGGGCGCGGCGGCGCGGGTGAGTGACTCGGGCGAGGTGGACTGGCGCGTGGGCGCCTCGGGCGAGCAGCTCACCCGCCCCCTGCGGCCCATCGTCTCGCGCGGCGTCGCCCTGGTGCCGGGCGAGCGCGTGCGCGCGGTGGATCCCGTGCGCGGCGACGTGCTCGCGGAGGTGCGCGCCGGCGCGGGACTCATGGCGCTCCAGGCCGACGCCCAGCTCAACCTCTACTTCCTGGACGAGCTCGGCACGCTGTCGGCGTACCGGTTGGGCTCGCACTTCACGCTGGTGGGCGGCTAGCGCCTACTTGCGCGCCGCCTTGGCCGGATCGATCTCCTCCTCGGGGCGCTCGGTGACCTCGGCGCCCTCCCACTTCTCCCCCGCGCCGAGCCGCCAGTCCGAGGGCACGTCCAGCTTCCACACGTAGGAGGCCGTCACGTCCCCGCCCGACACCGCGCGCGAGCTCACCTCGAAGGCGATCTCCATCTTCTTCACCTCGTTGGGCACCAGGTCCATGTCGTAGTGGCCCAGCACCATCTGCGGCGGGAACTCGGCGATGAAGCGCTCGGGGAAGTCCACCTTCATCGAGGGGTCCTCCGCGCTCATCTCGCCCAGCAACTTGCCGCGCTCGTCCGTGAGCTTCCACTGCGTCTTGAACGAGGCGCTCGTCACCATCTTCTTCACCTTGCCGTCCGAGCGCTCCTCGCGCTGGGCGCCCCAGAGCGCCAGCCGCAAGCGCACCTGCGGCTTGTCGAGCACCTTCACCACGTCCGCGGACACCACGTCCAGGCGCATGCCCTTGTCCGTCGCCGTCCACATGGGCGCGTACTTGCCCTCGCGCATCTGATCGAACACCTGGCGCGTGTACTCGTAGAAGGCCTTGCGATCCTGGACGCGGTCATCCTTCTCGCCGCGCTTCTCCAGCTCGGCGAGGTACGCGTCGTACGTCTTGCCCAGCTTGTAGCGATCCTGGTGCGCGTCCACCTGCGTGAAGTACGCCTTGAAGAAGGGCGACAGCTCCTGCCGGTAGGCCTTCTCGTCCGGGTTGACGCGCAGCCAGCCCACGCGCTCCAGGTAGTCCTTCTGCACCCGGGCGAAGTCCGCATCCCTCTGGGCCTCGAGTGCCCGGGCACTCGAGGCACGGGTCGTCACCACCGCGGCGAGGATGACGCCGACGATGAGCACGATGAATCCGAAGTAACGCTTCACGCGAGCAGCTCCTGGGTCGGTGAAAAACGGTCGTAGTGATATGAAGCCTGACTCTCGTGTACCAGACCCACGGCTCCTACGTGTCTCCGGTTGCACTTCCCCTGGAGGAAGGCGGCCTGCTGGGCGCAGCCCGGATCGCCTGGTGCGCCTACGGCGAGCGCTCCGAGGACAATGTTGTGGTGCTGTTGCACGACCTGCCGCACTCCCACCACGCCCTTCACCCCGCGGGGCAGGACGCCGGCCCTCACTCCGGGTGGGGCTCGGAGTTACTCGGCGAGGGGCGGCCCCTGGACACGGCGGCGCTGCACGTGGTGGTGCCCAACCTGCTCGGCAGTCCGTTCGGCTCCACGTCGCCGGTGGCGGTGGATCCGCACGTGGGCCGGCCCTATGGCGCCGCGCTGCCCACGGTGACGGTGCTGGACATGGCGCGCGGGGTGGCGGCGCTCTTGCGCTCGATGAAGGTGGAGCGCGTGCGCGCGGTGGTGGGCGTGGGGCTCGGCGGGCTGGTGGCGCTGCGGCTCGCGGCGCTCTTCGCCGAGCGGGTGGCGGGCGTGGCGGTGCTCGGCGCGGCGCGCACCCTGCCCGAGTCCCTGCGCGAGCGCCTGGGCCTCTCCCGCCACCTGTTGCGCCTGGATCCCGACTTCCATGACGGGCACTACGCCCCGGGGGCCGGACCCCGGCGCACGCTGCGCAAGCAGACGCTGGAGTACCTGCGGCTCGTGCACGGGCCCGGTGGCGAGGCCCCGGACACCCCCCAGACGCTGGAAGCCCAGGCCCAGGCCCTCGCGGACTGCTTCGACGCGAACGCCTGGGCGCTGTTGTGCACGGCCTACGCGGGCGCGGACCTCACCGAGTGCCTGGCCGAGGTGCGCGCGCCGGTGCTGCTCGCGGCGGCCGCGAATGACGCCCTGGCCCCTCCCGCGCGCGTGCGCGACACGTACCACCTGCTCAGCGCGGCGGGCATCCGGGCGCACTACCACGAGCTGCCCGAGCCCTGCTCGCACCAGGGCCTGCTCGCCGGCTCCCGGCGACTGCACGGCCCCCTGCGCGACTTCGTGCGCCGCCGCGGCTGAGCGCGCTCAGCGCGGCGCGGCGGGGTTCATCAGCCGGGCGCGCAGCGCGCCGACGATCATCCCGATGGCGATGTCGTTGTTGCCCCCCTGCGGCACGATGATGTGCGCGTGGTGCTTGGAGGGCTCGACGAAGCCCATGTGCATGGGCCGCACGTGGCGCAGGTACTGGCTCACCACGTGATCGAATTCCTGGCCGCGCTCGTGGATGTCGCGCTCGAGCCGGCGCAGGATGCGCAGGTCGTCATCCGTGTCCACGTAGATGCGCACGCTCATCTCGTCGCGCAGCGGCTTCATGTGCAGCACGAGGATGCCCTCCAGGAGGATCATGTCCCCGGGCTCCACGCGCACCGTCTGCGGCTGCCGCGTGCAGGTGACGAAGTCGTACACGGGCTTCTGGATGGCGCGGCCCGCCTTGAGCTCCGCCAGGTGCGCCACGAGCAGATCCGTGTCGAAGGCATCCGGGTGGTCGAAGTTGACCTCGCGGCGCTCGGCCATCGGTAGGTCCGACAGATCCCGGTAATACGAATCCTGATCGATGAAGGCCACACGGCAGTCGGCGAGCGCCTCGCGAACCTTCCGGGCGACCGTCGTCTTGCCGGAAGCGGTACCACCGGCGATGCCTACGACGAGGGGTGACGACATGGGGCGCGAACTACCGCAGTGGGTGGACGGACGCAAGACTGTGTCCAGAACTCCACCTTTCTCCCTCCCCCCAGGGCACCTCACAGTCCTGCAGTCCACGGACTCCCTGTTTAAACCGACACCACTCCCGGTTCGCAAGACTGGCCCGTATTTCAAGTTTGTCTATTTAGGCGTATAACCCAGGAGTGGAGCCATGAGCGTGGCTTCACTCCATGGACGCGGTCCAGTGCTCGTTGCAGACCGGTGCTGTCCCTAGCCGCCGGGGGGATGACATGCAAAACGTACCGAACGAGACGTCTCGTCGTCTGTCCTCTATCCACGGGCCGTGTTTCCGAGCGGCGCTGTCGCTGTGGCTGGGAGTGGTCGCGGGTGGCTGTCACCCCGCCGAGGAAGGGAGCGAGCAGCAGGAACGGCCCGTCCAGGTCTGGGCCGTGGGCTCCATCAATGGCCTGTCGCTCAATGGCCTGTCGCTCAATGGCTTGTCACTCAATGGCCTCTCCCTCAACGGCCTGTCGCTCAATGGCCTGTCCACCAGCCAGTTCGATCTCTGGTTTCAGACCAATCCCACACTCAACGACTCGGTGATGCGGTACGTGGTGATGTGCGCCGTGCCAGCGGGAGACACGCGCACCTATACGTCCTCCAGCACGGGGAGCACCTGGAGCTGGACGGGAAGCCTGGGCCTCGCACCCGCCTGGGCCCAGGGCGCGCCCGCCACGCTCACCGAGCAGCGCCTCGTGTCCGCGTGCCTGGCCGCCCATACCAACAAGTTCGGCGTGCAGATTCCCCTGTCCGTCCAGGGGCACGGCGCCGCGGGCTCGAGCATCCCCACCGACCCCGGCGAACTCGAGGACTACCCGGAGCGCGAGGGCTGCTTCTTCGGCAACCTCTTCAACGGCGAGGGCGTCTACGCCGGCAACAACCGCAAGGCGCTCAACCACAAGGAGAGCACGCCGCGCGCCTGCGCCCTCTCCATCAAGAAGTCCGGACCTCCCGAGTGCCCGCCCCTCATCCGGGTGGACCCGGACTGCTCGGAGATCTGCACCCAGGACGCCGCGAGCGGCATCTACACGTCCTGCACCTACAACGGCATCACCTACCCGGCCCTCACCACGCGGCTGCGCAAGCAGGACATCTACACGTGTGGAGACGGCGTCTGCCAGGTGAGCGAGAAGTGCGGCACCGGCAACGACTACGACAACTGCGCGTCGGACTGTGGCCGCTGCCCCTGAGCCCTTCCGAGCCCCTTCATCCCCAGCGCAAGAGGCCGAGCACCCCCGCGTCGGCGAGCCGTTGGACGGGCACCTCCCGCGCGGGCCGGGGCGCCCGCTCCAGCGCGGCCAGCTCGTCGAGCACCGAGGCCGCCGCCGTCAGCACCTCCAGCCCCCGGCCCTTGCGCCGCACGATGAAGCGCCATGGACCAGGCGCCGGACGCCGCGCCACCTGCTCGAGCGCGTCCAGCCCGCTCACCTCCAGGGCCTCGCTCGCCCAGGCCCGCCCCGTCAGGTGACGGCGCAGGGCCCGGGCGGCGAAGACCAGCTCGGTCAGGTCCACCGGGAAGTTGCCCAGACGCACGTCCTCGGCCAGCCCCACTTCGCCCGGCCCCGGCGCGGCGCGGGACCGGGCGCGCGCGGCCTGGGGAAGGAACGTCTCGAAGGAGACCGCCGCCGCGAGCCCCTCGTCCGGACGCTCGCGCAAGCGCCGCCGCGTCCAGGCCGCGAACGCATGCCCGGGCGAGCGCCCCAGCCCCTCGAAGAGCTCGCGGAACTCACGCGACGCGGTGAAGGCCAGAAGGCGCTCGCGCGTGCCCGCGAGCAGCAACCGGGACAGGGGCCAGTCGCGATCGAGCCCCTCGGCCACCACCGCGAGCCGGAAGTCCTGCTCCGCCCGGACCCCCTCCTCGTCGCCGCCCGGCTCCGCCGTCACGCCATATCCGGACTCGAAGAGCGCCCAGGGCGCGCTCTCCCGGGCGAGGGGCGGCGCGGGCCGCTCCACCGGGGGGAGGGACAGCGCGGGCCGCGGCGCGGCGGGCACGAGCTGGCGCAGGCGACGCAGCGTGAGGAGCGCCACGTCCAGCGGGTGTCCATCTCCCTCGAAGGTGACGGCGCGCAGCGCGGGGCAGCGCGGCAGGAGCCGCTCCAACAGGCCGAAGAGCTCCTCGCGCACCGGCTGGGTGTGGTCATCCACGTAGTGGCTCCGGCCGCCCCTCCGGGTGACGACGCCGCCCGCGAGGTGCACCTCGATGACCTGGTCCAACGGGAAGTCCGCGAGCCCCGCGTCCAGGGGCAGCCCGGCGGCGAGCTGGTAGCTGAGCAGGTGCCCCAGGTCGAGCAGCAGCGGCAGTCCGGTGCGCGCGTGCAGGCGGGCCATGAAGTCCAACACGTGCAGCTCCCCCCGCCGGGCGAAGACGGCGGGATTTTCCAGCGCGAGCGGCACGGACAGGTGGGACTGGACGTGGAGCGCGTGCGCGGCGCAGTCGCGCACGCCCGCCTCGGTGAAGGGGGGCGTGAAGTAGAGGTAGCCCGGAAAGGGCTGTCCCCCCGAGTGCCACCACCCCACGTCGTTGCCCACCCACGCGCTGCCCACCGCGCGCGCGTGCGCGTCCAGGGCGGCGAGCGCCCGCTCCGGCTCCAGCTCGGGGCCATAGAGGTTGAGGTGCACCGGATGGAAGAGCACCGGCACCTCCCCCCGGCGCTCCCACATCTCCGGGAAGAGCGAGGCCTCGGCGCGAGTCTCCTCGAGCGACAGCGGCGCGCTGTACTCCACGAAGTCGAAGAGGCCTGGCGCCTCGGCGAGCAGGCGGTAGGGGTGCGGTGCGTCCGCCGCGTCCAGGTTGCTGCTCAAGCCCAGGCCCCTCCAGGGCAGCTTCCAGGCGGATGCCTTCGTGTCGCTCATGGGCTCACACCCTAACGCGAGCCCGTTTCATTCTCCCCGTCCAAGGACACGAGCACTGGAATCCTCGTCCCGGGGTTGGCCGGTGTACCAGGGTCCAGGCCCGCCTCTTGCGTCCGGACGCCCAGTGCCGTAACTCGCCCGCCATGCGCCCTCTTCCTGTCATGCATGAGACGAAGACATGGACCACTCCGAATGGGGAGCAGTGGCTGTGGCGGCCCGCCCCCCATGTCATCGTCACGAAGTTCAGGGGAGCGATGTACGACGCGTCCCTGGCGAACCTGGCCATGCGAGCCATCGAGGACATCATCTCCACCGAGCCCCGGGTGGACATCTTCCATGACTGGGAGGACATGGAGCTGTACGCCACCCCGGCCCGGACCCTGATGACGGAGCGGGCCATCCCCCTCGCCCCGTACATCAACACCCTGAGCGTCCTGTTCGGCTCGAAGGTGGTGCTCATGGGCGTGTCCCTGGCCAGCATCAAGCTGGGCGGCATTCCCACGTTCACCCAGCGCAAGGAGTTCGAGCAGGCGGTGCGGCAGGCCGCGGAGTCCCCTCCGGGCACCTTCAAGCTCAAGCTGCCCATGGAGGAGTAGTCCCCCACCCCCAGGGCCCGCCTCACGGGCCCTTCTGGCCGCGCCGCCACTCCTCCCGGCGCCGATCCTGGGTCGCCTTGCGCCCGAGCGCGTCCTCCACCTGCCTCGGAATCTCTTCCAGGCGGGTGCGGTGCATCTGGATGCTCAGCTCATACAAGCCGCGCTCCTGCTCCGACAGTTGAGCGCCATGCTCCTGGAGCACCCGGCTGGCGAACGCGATGAAGTCCTCGGACACCGCGCGGCGGTGATCGTAATACTGGTGGATCTCCTCCTCCGTGGCCGTGTTCGACTGAACCTTGCCCAGCAACGCGTTCCAACGCCCCGCCTGTTCCTCGCGCCTGCGGAGGATCTCCGGATCCTTCGTCGGGGCGCCCAGCTCCCAATAAAGATTATCGGGCATCTGCTCGCGAAGTTTCTCCAGGTTCACCGGATGCTCGCGCGCCGCCTCGAGCGCGGGCGCCTGTTCGGGCGCGGACGGGGCGGAGCCGGCATCGGGCTCACCCGCCAGGGTTGCCTGGGGAGCAACGGAGCGGGACGGCGTGGGCGCCACGGTGTCCACCGCCGGCGGTGGGGGACGGCTCCGCGCCTCGCGTCCGGGTGCCTCGGAAGAGGGGTTGTCCTCGCGTGGCGGCAGCCACCACAGGACAGCCATCAGCACCGTCATCAGCACCACAATGATTGACGCGCCGAGCCATGGCGAAGCCTTCGACCGCGGAGTGACACCCATGCGGTCCAGATACCTTGCGCCCCTCGCGCTTCGCAACCCCGCGCGTTAAAGTGCGCCCCGGTTCTCCGAGCTTTCCGGATGGTCGAGAACTGAATCGAATAGCCTTACCCCAAGCCCCCACAGGAATACTCACATGAAAAAGCAATGGCTGTTGGGCCTTCTCCTGGCCGCGGCACCTGGTGTCGCGAGCGCCGAGGTGCTGGTCTCCGGCATCGTCGACGTGCTGGTGGACGGCGGAAACACCTACGACTGGAGCAAGGTGGAACTGCCGGGAACGACGTGCGGCAACGGCTCGCAGTACAAGTTCTTCGTCCATCGCAGCACCACGGGCTCGCAGAACCTGCTGTTCTTCTTCGAAGGTGGCGGCGCGTGCTGGGACTACGACACGTGTAGCGGGCGCGCGGGTGTCATTGGCGCGGCCAATCCCAACGGCATCACCGACGACTACATGACGCAGTTCACGGCGAAGTACGTCTCGCCCATCGTCAACGGCGCCGATCCGGGCCTGCCCTTCCGCAGCCGCACGGACATCGTGACCAAGGACTGGAACATCGTCTACATGCCCTACTGCACGGGCGATGTTCACGTGGGCAATAACGTCGCCACCTACGCGGACCAGACGGGCCAGCAGCCGCCGCTGTCCTGGCACCACTCCGGCTACAAGAACTCGCTCGCGGCCATCAACTACGCGAAGGTCCAGTTCCCCAACGTGCAGAAGCTGCTCGTCACCGGGTTCAGCGCGGGCGGCACCGCCACCTCGTCCTCGTACTACTTCGTGCGCCGCATCATCAATCCGGCCCGGGGCTACTTCCTGAACGACTCGGGCCCCATCTACCTGGCGCCCAACGTCAACGACAACTCGCGCCCCCTGCACGACAAGATCCGCCAGTCGTGGAACCTGGACTCGGTGTTCAACCAGTTCCCCGCGTCCTTCGATCGCAACAACCTGGGCACCATCAACCGCATGCTGGCCATGGAGTTCCCGAATGATCAGCTCGCCTACACGGGCTACTCGCGGGACTACAACTACTCGCGCTTCTCCTACGAGCGCTTCTACACGCCCAACGATCAGGAGGCGGTGCTCACCCGCTGGAAGGCGGACCAGGACAAGCTCGTCGCCGAGCTGAACCTCTACAACAACTACAGCTACTTCATCCCCCACGAGCGGCAGATCAACGCGAGCCACTGCAGCACCATCATCACCTTCGTGGGCGCGCACGCCTGCCAGCGGATGGAGAAGAAGAAGTGGTACGAGTACGTCAACGAGCCGTGGCAGGACTACAAGTGCAACAGCGAGTTCGTGTCCATGAGCACCTTCCTCCAGCGCTTCATCAATGACAACCAGCGCGTGCGCATCTACGAGCCCGCCAACGGCTACAACGCCGATGATCCGGGCATGTCGGTGCTCGCGCCGCTCATCAACGGCGCCCTCGGTGGCTAGTCCGTACCGGGCCTGACCGGGCCTTCGGGGGGAGCCTTCCGCGTGGAGCGGGAGGGCTCCCCTTTTTCATGGGCCAGGGGCGGACCCGGCGCGACCCAGGCGCGTGGCGAGCAACGTGTGCACGGAGGCGGGCAACCCGGTCAGCACCGCCTCGCCCACCAGGTTGTGGCTGAACCACGCGCCGCGCACCAGGGCCCCCTCCTCCAGCTCCCGCCAGGCCTCCACCAGCCGCGCCACGCTCACCTCCAACACCTCGGCCGCCAGCTCGAGGCCCACGTCGGCGCGGGCCACCGCCAACAACTGCGCCAGCCGGAGTGCCTCGGGCGACAGACTCTCCAGACGATTCTGGATGATGTAGCGGGCCCGGCCCGGAGGCGGCATCCCCTCGGGAAAGCGTCCTCCGAGGCTGTTGGACTCGATGAGATGGCGGGCCGTTTCCACGATGAACAGGGGGTTGCCACCGGTGTAGCGGACGATGTCCTCGGCCATCTCCTCCAGCCGGGGCTCGTTCATGCCACGCAGCAGGGTGCGCACCTCCGGCAGCGCCAGGGGCTCGAGCTGGATGAGCTCCGCGAGCCCCGCCTCCACCTGCATGTGGATCCGCTCGCCCTTCCAGAGCGTCTCGTCCGTGCGCTCGCTGAGGAGGATCCACGGAAAGCGCCGGGCCAGCATGTCCTCCTCGAGCTGGGCGAGGAGGTAGAAGCTGAGCTCACTGCTGCCGCTGTCGGAGTACTGGGCATCGTCGAAGACGAGGACGTCCAGCTCCCTCAACGCCTGGCGCGCCATGTGGAGCACGGCGGAGAACAAGCGGGCCGTCTCCTCGGGAGTCACCGGCAGGGGCAGGGGCTCTGGACCCAGCTCCGGCACCAGGCGGGACAGCTCGCGGCGGACCCAGGGCTCCAGCACCAGCCCCGGGTTGTGCCGCAGGAGGGTCCGCAACCCCCGGGCATGTGTGGAGAAGGGCACGTTGATGTCACCCGGGCGCGACGTCAGCAGCAGCGAGCGGCCCCGCGAGCGGGCGAAGTCCCCGATGAGCCGGGACTTGCCCACCCCCGCGGGCCCCAGGACGAAGGTGGGCCGGCGCGCCGCATGAGCCGCCTCCAGCTTCGCCCACTCGCGCTCGCGGCCGGCCAGCACGGGGGGATGTACCACCGTGAGCGGAGGCACCTTGCGCTCCGGACCCGCGGAGGGTTGCACCGTGGGCTGCCGCTCCAACTCGCCCGCCAGCCGGCTCGTCTCCGCCGAGGGCCGGATGCCCAACTCGCGCGCCAGCACCTCCTCGCACTGACGCCAGACGCGCAGCGCGGCGTCGCGGTTGCCCATCCGATGATGCAGCCGCATGAGGTGGCGGAACGTCTCCTCGGAGGTGGGCTCCAGCACGAGCATCCGCTGGGCCGCCTCCAGGGCCAGGGTCATCCGCCCTTCCCGCTCCTCCAGCCGCAACTGCTCTTCCAGGGCCTTGCGTTGCAACCCCGTCACACGCGGGCGGGTGGCGCGCAGCCAATCCTCCAGCGCCTCGCAGTCGTCGTAATTCAAACCCGCGAGCAGCTCGCTTCCTGGACTCTCGAGCCATGAGGGCTGGCCGCGCACGAGCTCGCGCACGTCCACCCGGAGGTCATCGCGCAGCCGCACCGTCTTGCGGCCCTCCACGCCAGACTCGCCCAGCAGCTCGCCCAGGCGGCGCAACAATTGAGACAGGTTGTTGCGCGCCGTGGCCTCGCGGGACTCCGGCCAGAGCAGGCCCGCGAGCGTTCCCCGCGCCGTTTCTCCCTCCAGCGCCAGGTAGGCCAGGAATGCCGCGGTCTTCCGCTCCAGCGGCCTCGATTTGTGGCGCTCCTCCAGAATCCGGGCACCACCCAGAAGCTCGATACGCGTCTCGCCCAAGCGGAGGGAGTGTAGACGCGCGCTCGTGGCAAGTCACAGCCTTCCGGTGGCCGATCGACACGACGGGGCCCGCCCCTGCTTCGGGACGGGCCCCGCGTGTCACGGCCTCTGCCGTACGTGGACGCTTCTACTTCAGGCCCAGGGTGCCCGCGGACAGCCCGTACTCACTGGCCCCGATGTCCGGCGCGGAGCCCGAGAACGGCAGCCCCACGTTCGCGCCGCGATCCACCACGTTGGCGCTCGCGCTCGCCGCATCGAAGTAGGGGAAGGGCATGGCCCCCGAGCGCACGAGCTGCGCGCTGCCCAGCAGGTTGCCCGCCTGGGAGGCCGTGGGGGGCAGGGCCGTGGGCGCGTTCCTCGACAGGTTGTTCGTGAAGGCCACGCTCGTGGGCGCCGTCGCGTTGTTCTGCTCCGTGTACGCGAACATCTTCACCGCGCCGCCGGTCTCGAAGATGTTGTTGCGGATCTCGATGGCGCCGCTGCCCTGGGAGCTGGGACGACGGAACTCGAACAACGCCGGCGTGGCCGTGCTGATGACCGTGTTGTTGTAGAACTTGAAGTTGTCGACCTTGGTGGTGAAGACGAACATGGAGGGGCCGGCCGCCGCCAGGTTGAACACGTTGTGGTTCACCCGGATGTTCTTGAGGAGGGTGCCCTGGGTCGAGGCCTTGCCCTCGTTGTACTCGCCCATCGTGTTCCAGGGATTGGTGTTGCCCGTCATGTCGAAGGAGTTGTGCTCGACGATGATGTTGCTGTTGGCCAGCTCCAGGAAGCCCGCCTTGGTCACCTTGAAGCGGTTGTGGTGGACATAAAAGCTGTAGGGGTACTGGTCGATGGGCGCGTTGAACTCGAGCGACATCGCGGCGTTGAAGTCACAGTGGGCGATCTCCACCCCATCGGCGCCGATGTTCCAGAACTCGAAGCCGATGTTGGCGGCCTTGTAGTTGTCCCAGGGAGCGCTGTCCTTGCCACGCTGGATGATGTTCAACAGCTTGGAGCCGCGGATCTCATCCTGCTTCCGCGCGGTGTCCTCCCAGGAGCGCAGGGCCTTGAAGGCATAACCCGAGCCCGTGTGGTAGTTCTCCGGGCGCGAGGCGGTGGTGTAGTGCTCGATACGGCCGTTCTGGATGAGGGCCCCTTCGTGGGTGCCGCGCAGGGTGATGTTGCCCCAGGACGCGCTCGTGTTCTCGAGCGAGGACTCGGCGATCTCGAAGTCGGAGACGCGCAGGTTCTTCACCCCCGCGTAGCCCTCGCTCGAGCTGTAGATGCCCGCCCACGAGTAGTTCTTGATCTTCACGTGATGGATGTTCACGCCGTTGCGGTTGACGATCTTGATGCCCGAGGAGCCCTTGTTCTGGCCATCCATCGAGAACCCGGAGAGCTCCTGGGGGGAGTCGACCGGGAGGTAGCGGTCGAACGGGCCGTACGTCTCGCCTTCGTGCTCGAAGGCGGGAATCTTCGCCGCCGAGGGGTCGAGCACCCGGGACGCCAGCTGGATGAGGCCGCTGCTGTTCCAATCGAACTGGCCGCCCCGGATGAAGGTGGCGTCCGCGCCCGCGCCGATGAGGTTGACCTTCTCCTTGAGTTGGATCTGCCGGGTCTCGTCGAACGTGCCGGCGCCCACCTGGATGGTGTGGCCCGCGTTGGCGGGCGCCACGTCCGCGGCCTTGGCGATGGTGCGGTAGGGTTTGGCCTGGGTGCCGTCGCCCGTCGAGTCATTGCCATTCAAGGCCACGTAGTAGACGCGGCCGCCCGTCGACGGGGGCGGAGGGGTGGTGCCCAGCGTGAAGAGGGCCAGGCCCATCAGGTGCGGATCTCCCGACCGGGCGCTCAGGTCCAGGTTGAGCGTGCCGTCGGACACCTGCACCGAGTAGGGGCCGTACTTCTTCCACTCCCCCTTCGCCAGCGTGCCCACGCCCTGCGCCACCTTCTGTCCTTCCAGGGAGACGTCGAGCGAGCGGTAGTTGGTCTGGTGGTTCTCGAGGATGTAGAGATAGACGCCGTAGCTGGCCGCGGGCACGGTCTGGGCGATCTTCAGGGTACCCGCCTGCCAGATGGCGCTGTTGAGCATCACTCCCGTCGGGGCGTCCGTGGCCGGGCTGGGGCTCAGGCTCGACTGGGCTTCTGAATAGCCAGAGGGGATGCTCAGGCCCTGGGCCTTCGCCTCGGCGAAGGAGAGGAACGGCCGGCCCTCGATGGTGGCCGCGCTCCCGGCGAAGTTGATCGCCTTGTAGAAGGTCTCGCTCTCGGCGAGGGCTTGAAGCTGCTCGGAAGTGTCTGGACTGGCTGGCGCGCCCACGGACGTGGAGGGATCGCAAGCGGACAAGGTGCTGGAGAGGAATACCAGCGCGGCGGTTCTCTTCATGGGGAGCATCCTTTCGAGGCCACTCGGGAGAAGGGCCCTTCACGCGACCAGGAACGAATTGCCGGTCTGGCTGCGATTCCCGCTCTAGCAGGAGATGCGTGACTGCAAGATGACAGTGGCTGGGAGGGTAAATGACAACAGCGCGACCCGGCGCGGATGGGCCAGTCATCATCTCGCGCTCCTGGGGTCATCTCCCAACTTTCGAGAAAGGATTCATTTCCCGAGAACGTGAACTCCAAATGATGAGAAAAAAAACAACAGGACGAGCGATTTCCCCTCCTTGACGATTCATGGAATTCAGGTCCAAAGTATAAATACGAACTTACCGTACAAAACCAACAATCAGGAGATTCGACATGATGAAGTCAGTGAAGGTGGGCTTTCTCGGGCTGGCGATGGGCGTGATCGGCGCCGTGGCACTTCCTGCGCAAAATGCCCATGCCCAGAGTGATTCGGGTCCAGACGGGAAAAGCCCTGTTTGCATGGCAAGCTACGCGGCTTGCATTGTTGGCGCGAATGGCAACGCAGCAGTTATCGCCGTGTGTCAGATGAAGTACGCGCTGTGCAAGTAAGGCTGGACTCCAATCCCGAGCAGGGTTGAGTTCTTCCTGCTCGGGCAGTCCGTTGCCAGATGAGCTGTTTGCTTCGCGGGACCAAGGCCATCCACTCGAACGAACGCCTTGTCCGGCGGATGCATTTGTCACCGGAAAGCACAATCCACGCGCGGCTCGTTGTCTGTCATGAGCGCGCGGGCCGGTGCCCTCTGCTCTTGGGGGCACCTGTCCAATGGGCAACGCCGTGACGGCGCTCCCCTCCTGGTGAAGCCAGACCCCGGCGCAGAATGGGACACGTCACGAGGGTTGCTCGCGACGGGCATGCTGGCGCTGTGGTTCCGGAGCGACGGCGTCTGGCCACGTTGCCTCCGGAGGTGCGCCGTGTCCATCCGTCTTGCTGGCTCGCGCCCTCCTGGCGCATGGCTGCGCCCCTTGCTGGCCGGCTGGCTTCTCCTCGCTCTCTTTCTCCAGTCCGCCTGCGCCACGGGCTCCCCACGTGGCGGCCTCCTCGTGGGCTACCGCTCCCATCAGCTCACGCCCCCGCCAGCGCCCAAGCAGGACGTCACCCTCACGCCGAGTAGCGACTTCGCGCCCGTCCAGCTTTCGGACGCGCAGTTTCGCCAGGCCTTCACCCAGCTCGTTCTGGAGGTTCCCCTGCGGGTGGCCCCCCGTCCTACCAGGCCTCTGGCGGGCCGCCTGGTACTGGCCTCCTGGCCACCGAGCGGCGCGGGCGACTCCAGCGTCGAGGGCGGCTACGCTCGCCTGTGCGAGCGGCGCGGCTCTCCGGGGGACTGCTTCTGGTTCCTGGGAGAGGGCCCCCACGATACTGCTCTCAGCCACCGGGACAGGTTCGCGCTGGCCCTCATCCTCGCTCTCACCCCCGCGGTGGAAGCGGCCACGGGCATCCTCCAGGACATCTCCGCGCACGCCCTGACGACGCTGCTCACGGGCCTGTCCCTGTACCTCGTGGTGCTCATGGCACCGGAGCCCATCTCTAAAGGCCTCGCCCTGGCGATGACCCTCTTCCTCTGGGGCTACCTGGGCCATGAGCTCTGGGGATTGATTTCCGCCACGAAGGACCTCTGGGACGAGGCGAAGGCCGCCAGCGCGTTCCACGAGCTACGCGACGCGAGCGAGCGGTACGCCCGGGTGCTCGGACCCAACACCTTGCGTGTCCTCATCCTCCTGGCGACCTGGAAGGCGGGCGCCAAGGGCCAGGAAGCCGTGACGGGGAGCGGGCTGCCGGGTTTCCCCCAGGCGGTGCGGAACGCCGCCGCCGCGGGCCACTTCCGCCTGCCCGCGGCGGCTTCCGAGGCGACGTCGGTGTCCGTGGTGGAGGGCAGACTCGTTCTCACGCTTCCCTCCGGCTCAGGTGCCATCCTCGCCATGCAGAATCAGGCAGAGGGCGAGAAGACCCCCGTCCACCATATCGCCACCGTGGAGAACGAGAAGTCTCCTGCACGCGGCGGACCCTGGACGCCGAAGCTCAAGAAATTCTTCGACAAGGCCGGCATGTCCATGGAGGACGACGCCAACAAGATCCCCATCCCGGGCCACAAGGGCCCCCACCCCGAGGCGTACCATCAAGAGGTCTTCACGCGCCTCGGGAGGGCAGTCAAGACCTGCGGGACCACGATTCAGTGTCGGGAGGCCCTCACCCAGGAGTTGAAGCTGCTTGCCGAGCAAATCCAAAGGGCAGGCTCCAGGCTCAACAAGCTCGTCACTCGGTCCGAGTGACGCTAGGAAAGCCACATGACGAAGAGGTACTTCGAGCTGTACGAGGACATGAGCAGCCCGGACCGATGGGTGCTGGACGACACCCTGGATGCCCAGGGGCAGCCAGTGGGAGCGCGGCTGTACCTCAACGCGGTGCCCATTCGTTTCGATGGTCGCCTCCGGGTTCCCATCCTCCATCCGGGTAGTCCGCTCGACTTCTCGCTAGCGGACGCGGGGGATTTTCCCGTGGTCACCGAAAAGGTCGCCAGCACCCTCGCCGAATTGGCCCCTGACGACGTGCAGCTCTACCCCGCCGAGGTGGACTCGCGGCCAGAGCCCTACTTCCTCGTCAATGTCGCGCGACTGGTGAAGTGCATTGACGACGAGACGTCCGAGGAGGTGCTCTATTGGAAACCGGAAGACAACCGACCTGACCTACTCGGCCAGTATCGGTCCGTGGGCGGCATGCGCATCGACCCCTCGAAAGTGGGTGATGCCAAGGTCTTCCGACCCTGGGGATGGCCGCCCGCACTGCTAGTTGCCGAGGATGTGAAGGAGGCCCTCGAGCGCACTGGCGCCACGGGATTGGAGTTCACGGAAGTCACCGGACCCAGCCCCATCTCCGACGAGGAGCGTGCCTACAAGCGCAGGTGTAACGAGCTTCTGGATCCTCCCCCTGCCGCCAGACGTGCGGCGTGGAAGTCGCTCGGCACGCTGGATGAGCTGGCTGGCACCCCCAGAGCCATCTGTTACGAATGGCCAGGCCACCGGCAGGATTGGGGCCTCATCCATCGCGGGGCAGGGCGCTTGCTCCTCGTCTCCGAGGGCCTCTCGGATCCCTTCATCTCCCGCCTGGAGCCCTCCGTGGGCTATGGCTTGGAGCTCGCCCTGGAGACGGAGCCGACCGAGCTGCCCCTCGACGCCATTGAGCAGAGCTGGCCCTACCTCCTGCTGGAGCGAGTCTCCAGGGAGGTGGTGGCCCACGAGCACGTGCGTGAGAGGGCCAAGACGGGCCTCCTCTCGCTGGAGGTGGCGGGGACAGACATGCCCGCGTCCCTCGTTTCCTCGGGGGGTCGCGTGGGCGTGCTGCTTGGCCAGGAGTCGCGCTCACTGCCCCGACTGTTTCCCACACCCTTCGGCGACGTGCGGCTCGTCACCGTCAAGGCCCTGCTGCCCGCGGAACTGGAATACGTGTCGAAGCAGGGCGCGGAGGGCCTGGACGAACTGGCGCGGCGCTTCGCGCGAATCGGGGAGGAACATGTCTCACGCGCCAGGCGGCGCGCGGTGGTTTAGCTCACACCTCCGGAAGCACATTCACCAGACGCCATGGGCGGCGAGCCGCCCTCACATCCACGCGGGTGATTCGAGGCTCTGGCGTGAGCCCGCGGGCCGGATGCTCAGGGCACGTACGCGATGCAGTCAATCTCCACGCGCAGGCCCGGCTCGGGCAGCGCGGACACCTGCACGGTAGTACGCGCGGGCCGGTGCCCGGCGAAGACACGCTCGTAGACGGCGTTCATCCGGGGGAACTCCTTCATGTCCACGAGGAAGACACCACAGCGCAGGACGTGCTGCAGGGAGGAGCCTCCCGCCACGAGAATGCGCTCCAGGTTGCGCAGCACCTGCTCCGTCTGAGCCTCGATCCCCTCGGCCTGCTGGCCAGTGGTCAGGTCGGTGGCGCCCTGCCCGGAGATGAAGAGCAGCCGGTCCAATTGCATGCCGGGGGAATAGGGACCGGCGGGCTTGGGCAGGTTTGGGGAAACGATGGGTTGGTGCTTCGGTGACGTCATGGGACTCCTCCTCGAATCGGCGAGACCGGGAGATAGACTCACACAGCACGTTCGCGCGGGGAGCAACTCCCGGAACGATGCGCACTTTACCAGCAGTTGGAGTGCGGACTCCAGACAATGAGAAACCACGAACAGTTCGAGTGTATTAATCCAGTTTGACAAACCGCAACGTTCCCGGCACAAAGATGGAGATGGGAATCAACCAGGATTCCCGTCGGCCATGAACCCCTCCAGACGACCCGGGCGGGGTTGAGTTCTTCCTGCGCTCGGCGGACACGCGCCTGGCGAAGCAGGGAGTCGCAAGCTGGCCGCCTGGCGGCAAGGCCATGAGGAGCTGAACCCACCGTCTCAATCAGCGAAACACAATCAGCAAAAGGTGTTGAACCATGATGAAGGCATTGAAGATGGGGTTTTTCGGACTTGCCCTGGGCGCGCTGGGCGCCGTGGCCCTTCCCGCGCAAGAGGCCGAGGCGTGTGTCGGCCTCGCTTGTCTCGTCTGCTGTTCGACGTGCAACCCCACCTATCAGACCTGCCTGAACAGCGCTGGCAACAACTCGTCGGCGATCGCGCAATGTGTATCGCGGCGCAGCTCTTGCGAGGCCTCCTGTAACCGCACCTGCTGAGCCCCGTCAGGAGCGGCCACGGTGCGGCTCCGGATGTACCGGCCCATGCGGAAGCTCGGCGTGGGGCACACCTGTCCGATGGGGCACGCCGTGACGGCGTTCCCCTCCTTTAGAAGTCAGACCCCGGCGTAGAATGGGAGAAGTCACCTGGTGAGCCCGCTTCGGGCAAGCCACGAGCTCACCAGGAGCGGGGGTCGGACATGAAGAAGAGCAGGCGCGCGGCGACCTATGAGGACATCGAGGCGCTGCCGGTCGGATGGGTGGGGGAAATCCTGGAGGACGAACTGGTGGCCTCACCGAGGCCCGCCCTGCCCCATGCGCGAGTGGGTCTGGCGCTCAGTGCCCTGTTGGGCATGGCCTTCGATCTGGGACAGCCCGAGACGCGTGGCGGCTGGTGGCTCCTCTACGAGCCGGAGCTTCACCTGGGCGGAAATGTCCTCGTCCCGGATCTCGCCGGGTGGCGCCGCGAGCGGGTGCCACTTCCCTCCTTCAAGGACGCACCCTTCGCCACGCTCGCTCCGGACTGGGTCTGCGAGATCCTCTCCCCTTCGTCAGTGGTCATCGACCGGGAGCGCAAGCTGCCGCTCTACCACCGCGAGGGCGTGGGCCATGTCTGGCTGGTGGATCCGCCCACCCGGACCTTGGAGATCCGCCGTCGACGGACTCGGGGCTGGCGGCTCGTCGCCCGTCACACGGGCGACCAGGAAGTCTTCGCGGAGCCGTTCGACGCGCTCGCGTTGAGGCTGGGTGCCCTCTGGTGGCCCTCGGGGGCGAGCCCTCGGAGTGAACCCGTGGGAAGGTGACGTCCTGGGGAAGAAGGTCCGGGCGCTCTCCCCCACTCACCGGCCGCCATAGGCGGCCTCCAGGAGTTGCTCCTGTGGGGCCCCGCTCACCTTCGCGGCCTCGACGTCGAGCCCCTCGCCATGTCCCTGGCCCTGTCCCTGGAAGGTGACGCGCGCGTCCTCGAAGGCGGCGCTTCGGGGACACGCGGGCAATTTCAGCGTGGAGCGCAACACCTCACACGGCAGGGACTCGGGCGCGTCGAACACCGCTCCGCCCTCGCTCCTCGTGCGCAGGTAGTGCACGCGTCCCTCGGCGAAGCGCACCGCCGTCACACCCCGGCCCAAGAGTGACTCCACCTGCGCGCGCGGGCGCGTCTGCGTCCAGGGCGCCTGTCCTCCCTTGGAGAAGGTCAGCCACTCGCGCCAGCGCAGCGCCGGGGCCCGGAGTGCCCGCGCGTCCTCGGGCGCGATGCGCACGGTGCCCTGGAAGGACTGGCAATGCGTCGTATCGCAGAGGGGCCGGCCCGGGTGGCGGCTGTCCGCGTGCCGCTCGTTGTGCGCCACCACCCGCGCCAGCGCCACCCTCGCCTCCCCCTTCAACGCCGCGTCCTCCGCCGTCACCACCCCGGCCGCGTATTGCAGCCGCGTGGTGCGGAAGACATACGCCGAGCCCCGCCTCGCCTTGAGCGCCGTGGGACTCGTGGGCACGCCCGCCGGAGGCGCGTAGGGCGGCGGAGGCGACCAGGTCAGCACCCCCGCGTAGTCGCGGCCCGCGGGCACCTCGGGGAAGCGCACCCGCCAGGGACTGCCCAGGCACACCGCCCCGCCCTTCTTCACCCACGGCTCCAGCTTCGCGAAGTCTCCCGGCACCACCCGCGGCGTGCCGTCCTCCAGCACGAAGCCCGCCCCCGGGCACCGCGCCTCGACCACGTCCGAGGACAACAGCCCCAACACCTGCACCCGCGCCGCCTCCAGCCCCGCGTGCTGGCTTCGCACCCGCGCCAGCAGGCGGGGCACCTCGTCCGCGAAGGCCCTCGGCATCTTCCCCGGCCTCGCCACCACCGCCACCAGGTCCGCGTCCACCGCGACAATCCACCCGAGCACCGGCCGGCTCTCCGCGTCCCGCACCGTGCCCGTCTTCGTCGCCACCCCCGCGTAGTCCTTCGACGCGGGCAGCTCCGACAGCGTCCCCCGCGCCGCGGTGTCCGCGAGCCACGTCAGCAGGTCCGGCCGTGCCTCGGCCAGCAACCGGTACGCCTGCGCCAGCCCCCACGGAGACAGGCGCAGCGTCGCGCGCAGGCCAATGGCATCCGCCATGTCCAGCGGCTCGCTCGACAGGCCCACCGCCGACAGCACCGCCCCCCAGGCCCCGAAGGCCCTCGGCGCGCTCCCCTTCCCCTCCCAGTCCAGGAAGTAGCCGTTGCACGAGCGCAACAGCGCCGTCCTCACGTCCATCCGCTCCGGCATCCGCTCGCCGCATCCCCACTCCGCCACCTCCGCCCGGGGTGAGAGCACCGGAGGCGCCACCGTGCTCCCCGCCACCACGAAGGGCTTGAGCGTCGAGCCGTAGGGCATGGCCGTGCGGAACGCCCCCTCGGAGAAGAGCACCTCGCCCGAGTGCCGGCTGAGCACCACCGTGGCCTGGGCGGCGCTCCGCTCCGCGTGTCCGGCCAGCTCCCCCACCGACAGCGGCACCGTCCAGCGCGTCCCCTCCTGGCACTGCCGCAGCCGCCGCGTCAGCGCCCTCGGAAAGCCCGCGTCCTCGTTCAGCACACGCGCCAGCGCCCGGCGCGCCCGCGGCGTGTCCACGTCCGGACTCCGCGCCAGCTCCACCGAGGCACTCGCCAGCGACTGGTAGGGCGCCTCGCGCCACTCGGCCAGCTCGCCGCTCACCGCCAACGCGAAGGCCTCGTGGAACAGCCGGTCCTCCGCCGACGCCGGACAGGCCCACCAGAGCAGCTGGTGCGCCAGCTCGTGCCGGAGCGCCACGCGCAGCCGCGCGTCCAGCACCCCGGCGGAGTCCTGCCGCAGCTCCACCACCCCCGGCCGGCCCTGCCCGTTGCGCGAGGGCAACAGCGTCTCCCCGCGCTTGAGCAGCACGGTGGCCGGAGCCCGGGCGGGCGCGCCTCCCGCCTCGGCCACGTAGCGCGCCTCCAGCGAGCGCCAGGTGGCCTCCGCCTCGGAGCGCAGCGCTGCCTCGGGAGTCACGTCTCCCCGGGTGACGAAGACGGGGGTGGCCGCCAGCACGACGGCCGTGACCGCGGCCCACCCCATCACCACCTCACCCTCCGCCCGGCCCCACGTCCGTCTGCGAGGGCGCCACCTTCAGCACGTCCGTGCCCGTGCGGCCGCGGATGCTCGTGACGTACATGTCCTCGATGACGGCGGGCGGCGCGGAGAAGCTGCCCACGAACTGCGCCCGCATCACGTACCCCACCGTGCGCGGACTGTCGCTCCACCACGCCGGCTCCTCGAAGAAGAACGTGGCGCGCTGGGGGCTGAGCGAGCGGCGCTTGAGCGCCTCGGGGGCCAGCGGCAGCTCGTGCGGAGCCGCCCGGTACTCCTTGTCCTCAATGAGCGGCACGAAGCCCGCCGGTACCGCGTCCTCCACCACGTAATACGCCGAGCGGTTGCGGTTCTCCCCCCGCGCGTCCAGCGTCAGCTCCACGTACACCACCTCGCCCTGGTTGAGCGAAGTGCCCGGCTCGAGCCGCACCTTGCCGCTCTCGCGCAGGACGTAATAGGCGCGCGTGAGGCTCATGCCCTCGGCCATGGGCTTGACGTCCGCGAGCGGCGTGGCCGCCGTGCCCCGCAGGCTCGCCACGCCCTGGAAGTCCGCCACCTGCACGCCGCGCGTGCCCGGCTCCAGCACCGCCACCAGCCCCATTCCCCGCGGGCTGAAGCGCACCGGGCTCTTCGTCCCCTTCACCTCGGGCGGCGGCAGCTTGCGGAACTCCTTCGCGTCCCGCTCGACGAGCCACAGCGAGTGCAGCAGCGCCGTGCTCCTGTCGAAGGTGGACAGCCCCGGCTCCGACAGCGCCTCCAGCAGCCGCCGGCGCGCCTTGGCCACGTCCAGATTCCCGAAGGACGCCGCGTGGGCGAGGATCGCCGTGAGGCCCACCCGGCGCAGCGGATAGCGCCACATCGCCTCGCTCTGCGCGGGCAGCTTCGCCAGCGTGACGAAGCCCTCGTTGCTCTGGGCCACCAGCGCGTCGATGCGGCCCTTGAGCGCGGGCTCCTTCATCACCCCCGCCTTCTCCGCCGCCAGCACCGCCATCGCCAGCGGGTAGAGGTCTCCCGGCGGCGCGGCCTCCACCAGCGCGCGCACCCGGGCCGCCTGCCGCTCGCCATCCATGCGCGCCAGCACCCACGCCCGCGTGGCGTCCCACTCGAAGGGCAGCCCTTCCTGGGCCTCCAGCCAGCGCAGGCTCTCGGTGATGCGCGGATCGTTGCGGTCCACGAGCCCCGCATCCACCGCGTACGCGAGCCCGTCCAGCGCGATGAGCGTCATGGGCAGGTCCGCCTGGTTGTAGCCGCTGAACCAGGTGAAGCCGCCGCCCTTGACGCCCATGTCCAGGATGCGCGCCGTGCCCTGCACCGCGCGGCTGCGCGCCTCGGCGAGCAGGCCCTGGCTGTCCGTGTCGAGCGACTCCAGCGCGCCCGCCTTCTTGAGCGTCTGGTACAGCGCCACGTTGGGCACCGTGGTGGACACGAGCTGCTCCAGGCACCCATACGGGTAGGTGAGCAGCTCGCGCACGTTGGCGAGCGCCGCGTCCACGATCGAGGGCTGCAACACCAGCTCCACGTCCGCCACCGTCGCGCTCGCCGCCGCGGGCAGGGACAGCTCGCCGCCGCCCCACTTCGACACCTTCACCGGCTCCTCGAGCACCGCCGGGCGCACGTCCAGCACGTGCCTGTCCCTCAGCGGCTCCTTGCCCCCCGTCACCTCCACCGCGAGCTGCGCCATGCCCGCGCCCTTCGTCTTGAGCTGGAGGGGCAGCACCTGCTCCGCCCCCTTGGCGAGCTGCACCTTGCGCTGGTCCTCGGCGGCGTCGAGCACGCCCGACGCCACGAGCCGCACGTTCAACTGCTGGCTGTCCGGGGACTTCTCCCCCGCCGACAGGCGCACCGACGCGCGCGCCTCGTCTCCCTGGCGGAGGAACTGGGGCAGCGCCGCGTACAGGGCGAGCCCGCCGCGCGTGGCGAACTCCGCCGTGCCCTCGCCGAAGCGGCCCGAGGTGTCCGCCGCCACGCCCGTCACCACCCAGAGTGTCTGGTTGGAGGGCAGCTTGAAGCGCACCGTGGCCCGTCCGTCCCGGTCCGTGACGACCGAGGGGCTCCAGAAGGCCGTGTCGCGCTCCAGATCCTTCGCCTGGCGCGTGGGCGGCTTGATGGAGGCGAAGGCATGGTCCGGCAGCCCCGAGAGCTTGCGGGCGATGGCCTCGCCGTAGCCGTAGCCCTGGAACTCGGCGGACACGAAGGTGGCCACGTTGTCGCGGCCCGGCGGGTAGAAGAAGTCGAGCACCTTGGGACGGAACTCGCTCTGGATGGCGTAGACGGCCTTGTCCACCACGCCCACGGATACCTGCGACACCACGCCCACTCCCTCGTGGTTCGTCACCCGGATGTCGAGGACCTGCTCGGTGAGGGGCGTGGCCTCGGCGCGCCGGGGCTGCAACGACACGCTCAGCGTGCGCTCGGCGGGGACGATGCGGAAGCCCACCGTGCGCTCCTCCCAGCCGCCCGCCGCCGTGGGGTACGCCACCGACGCGTACACCGCGCTGCCAAAGCGCTTCTCCACCTCGAAGTCGTACACGAGCGTGCGGCCCTTCAGCTCGAGGAGCTTCGTGCCGTACACCCCCGCGCCCGTGAGCGTCACCCACACCGGGCCGCCCTCCGTGCCGTTGGGGCCCCAGCCCTGGGGCAACAGGCCCACGAGCTGCGCCGTGTCGCCCGGCGACAACGTGCTCGCGAGCGCCGCCAGCGTCAGCGTGGGCACCTGCGCCACCGGCTCGCTCTCCGCGCCGATGACGAGCAGTTGCTCCTCGCCCGTCCACGTCTCGCCGCCCTTGTCCTTCACCGTGACGCGCGCCAGCACCGCGCCCGCGTCCGGGGTGGGCACCTTCTCGCGCGCCGTGCCATCCGGCCCCGTGGTGAAGCTCCTCTTGCCCAGGCTCTTCTCCTCGCCATCCGCGCGGCGCAGCACGAACTCCACCTCGCCCGGCGTGGTGCCGTAGGGCTTGCCGGACAACGTGGTGGCGCGCACGCTCAGCACCGCCTCGCCGCCCTTCTTCACCACCGCCGCCGAGTAGCGCGCGCTGCCCAGCACCTCCACCTTGGACAGGAAGAAGGCGGAGCTCGCGTTGGCGAACGTCTTCTGGTCATCCCGCGCGCGCACCGTGAGGGTGTAGCGGTAGGGCAGGCGCTCCTCGCCCGGCTTGAGCGCGGGCACGGGAATTTCAATCACCGCGTTGCCCTCGGCGTCGAACGTCGCGGCGCTCGCCCACGGGTCCTCCTCCACCTCGCGCTGGGCCACCGTGGAGTACAGGCGCTCGGGCACGCTCAGCTTGCCCTCCATGGTGGAGGCGCTCCCGTACGTCACCGCGCTGCCCTGCCCGCCCAGGCCCGCGTCATCCACCCAGGCCGGCGCGTCCAGCAGCGTGCGGTAGAGGAACACCTCGTAGCGCGTCTCCGGAGGCACGGCCCCGTCATACCGGCGCGCCTGCACCGTGGCCTTGATGGACTGGCCCGGCACCACCGTCTCCGACTCCGGCCGCAGCTCCAGGTAGAAGGTGGGCTTCACGTAGTCCTGCACGCGCGCCTCGCCCTGGTGCGGCTGGCTGTCCAGCTCGGCCGTGACGCGCAGCACGCCGGTGCCCAGGTCCTCGGGCACCTTCACGTTGCCGTTGAAGGCGCCGAACTCGTCCACCCGGGCCTGCGTCTTCACCTCGCGGCCCTCGGCCGACACGAGCTTCACCGCCACGTCGCGGCGGCGGGGCGTGAACAGGCGCGCGAGGTAGCTGTCCGGCTGGCGCACGAGCCCGCGGAAGCGCACCTCGTCCCCCGGCTTGTAGATGGGCCGGTCGCTGTAGATGAACACGTCGGGCGCCACCGCGAGCGACGAGTAGAAGTCCGTGTCCACGAGCGCCGTGTCCCCGTCGGCCGTGGCGGTGGCGATGATGCGCGGCTCCTGCACGGGCAGCCGCACCTCGCCTTGCGCGTCCGTGGTGCCCGTGGGGCCCTTGCCGTTGGGCAGGTACACCTGCACCTGGGCGCCCACGCGGGGCCGCTGATCCCTCCCCGCCACGCGCACCAGCACCTGGCCATCCGTCTGCTTGAGCTGCACGGTGAGATCCGTGACGACGAGCACCACCTGCCCCTCCACGCGGCCCTGGACGAGCTGGACCAGGTACGTGCCGGTCGGCAGGGGCGCGAGCGTCACGCGGCGCTCCTGGAAACCACTGTTGTAGAAGGAGGTGTCGAAGCCCGGCACGCTGAACTCGGAATCCGTGCCGCCCAGGTCCAGGTTCAGCCACTGGCTGCGCACCGCGGTGAAGCCGGCGGGCACGCCCACGAGCTTGCGCGCGCCCTCGGCCACGCGGGCCAGCGACTGACCCGGAGGCGGAGGAGGCCGCGCGGGCAGACGAGGCGCCACCGCCTCGCGGAAGTCGTTGCCGAGCGCGTTGAGCAGGAAGGTGCCCGGGGAGCGCGTGGCATTGAGGCCGCGGCTGAGCGCGTTGCCCGGATTGGCGAGCGTGGGCGGCGTCTCGTACGCGCGGCGGATGTCGCCCTGCGCGCGGATGAAGGCCTGGAGGTTGTCGGGCTTGAGCACCCGCAGCTCCACGGGCCCCTTGCTCTCGAAGGCCACCTCCACGGCGACCGGCTCGTGGCTGCCGTAGGCCCGGGGCACGGTGATGTAGAGGGGCTTGGCCGCGGCCACCCCGGCGGACACCAGCGCGGCCAGGGCCGCGATGCGAGCGATGGACTTCATGAACCAAACCCTCCCGGCACCAGCCGGTTGCCATCCACCGTGCCGCGCAGGCCGATGTACGGAAGCGTTTCGAGATCCTTGCGCGCGGCCTCGATCTCCGCGGGCACCTTGAGCGCGGGCGGCTTCGCGCCTTCCCCGGAGGACAGCTGCGACGTGTAGCCGTCCACCATCAACCCGCCGAGCAGCGTGCCCGTGCGCACGCCGAAGGACACCGAGCCCTTCTCGCGCAGCCCCGCCACGACGGGGGCCGCCGCGTGCAGCAGGTTGGGCACCTGGCCCTCGCACGCCTTGCGCAGCCGCTCGAGCACGGCGGGGGAGGAAGCCAGCACGTGGTGGCCACACATCGTCTCGCGCTCCATCCGGTTGGGTCCGGAGAAGAGCGTGTCGAGCGCCACCGCGTCCTCGGGCCGGCCCCAGAGGAGGGCCACCTCGCTGGGCAGGCTCGCATCCCCTCGGGGCGTCCACACCAGCGCCACCTGACGCGTGCGCACCGCCATGTCCGCGCTCCCGCCCGACCAGAAGGCCTTGAGGCTCGGCGCGTCGAGCAGCTCGGGCAGCTTGAGCTGGAGCGCGAGCAGCACGGGCGTCTCCTCGGGGATGAGCTTGAGCAGCTCCTCGGACAGGGGGGCGCTGTCCAGCCGGGGATCATCCACCACGGGCCCGGTGATGCCCCGGCCCACCAGCCGATTGCCCTCGGCGGCGAACTGGAAGCGGATGCCCTGGGACACGCCCATCACGTGCGTGAGCAGCTGCGCCTCGCGGCCGAGCGCCTCGGGGGAGAAGCCCAGCTCCAGGTCCACCTCCTCGGGCGGCTCCAGGTCCAGGTGGGGCTCGCACAGGCCCTGCAGCACGACGGCCGGGCTCCGGCCGAACACCATCCGGTCATCCGTGCGCGCCGCCCACAGGGACTGCTCGGCCACGAGCCAGCGTGTCAGCGTGAAGCCCTTGCCAGGCACCTCGCCCTGCCCTCCCGGACACGCGTCGGCGGTGAGGACGTCGCGGCGCACCGCTCCGGCCATGCCGTCGAAGGCGGCCATGACGGTGTTGCCCGGCTCGGGCACGAGGATGGCGGGCGTGCCGGTGCGGGTGTCACCGGAGAACCACACCACGCGGAAGGGGGCCGAGAGGAGCTGTCCGGCGAGCAGGTCGAACACGGCGCCCTTGAAGCCCAGGCCGAGCTCCTCGCTCCGGGTGCCGAGCATCGCGGCCCAGCCGCCCACGAAGCCTTGGCCGAGCGGCTTGCGCAACTGCTCCTGGAGCCACGCGTTGCCCGTGAGCGCCTCGCGCACCTCGCCCGGCGTGTAGACGTCCACCCAGAAGGCGGGGCGCACGACCTCGGAGGGCACGTCCATCTTCCGGGGTTTGTCGGGCGCCGGCGGCAGGGCCTGCAGCAGGCCCGTGCCACTCGGGGCGTCACCAGAGGACGAGGAGGCGCCGGGAGTGCCGGAGGAGGACGGAGAGGGGGCGCTGCCCCGGCCGAGGAAGAAGGCGGCGGCGAACACACCCGCGAGCACGGCGACACCGGCGCCCACGAGCAGGGCGCGGGGAGGACCCTTGCGGCCCGGAGGCGAGGGGGGCGGCGGAGCGCCCGGCGGGGATGAGGGAGGGTTCATCGTGTCCACTCCTTGAAGCGGAAGAAGCCGAGGAAGGCGGTGTTCTGGGGCACCGGACGCCACTCCAGGGGCGCCTCGGTGACGAGCGACTGGAGGACGCCGGTGCGCACCGCGGCGCCCGGTTCCCCCGGATGATAGACGACGCGCGTGGGGGCATGCGCCTTGTCCTCGGGGCGCACCACGAGCATCAGGTGGAAGACGGGGCCCGCGTCGCGCTCCAGGCGGAAGGCCACCACGTCCCCGGTGCGCAGGGACTCGCGCGTGGCCTCGTCCCGGCCGAGCGGCACGAAGGACCGGGCGAGCAGCGTCTCGGCGTCCGCGAAGTCACCCGGCGCACCCCGGTCATCGCGCCACAGGGGCGTGGCGAGCCGCTCGGGGCGCCAGCGCCGGTAGGCGCTGCGGAAGACGAAGCGCACCAGGCCCGCGCAATCGCGCTGCGCCGGGTGCCAGGCGGGGTCCATCTGGCGCACCTGGGCGATCGCCACGCGAGCCACCTCGCGGCGCAGCGGGGCCTCGTCGGCGCTGGCGGGCGCAGCGTGGAGCGACAGGAGCAGGAGCAGGGAGAGCATGGCGGGCCGGGGCCCTCACTCGCCTTCGCCTTCGCCGCCGCCCTCATCCGAGCCGCCGCCCTGGGTGAGCGTCTTGACGGCGTCCTCCAGGTTGACGGGCCACGCGGGGGACTTGGGGACCGGGCCCTGGCCGGGCACGTACACCTCGGCCTTGCCCTCGCCCAGCACGTTCACCCACGCGAGCACCCGCGTGGAGCCGGGCGTGGCGAGCGGGATGCGCACCATGCGGCGCACCTCCTGGGGCGTGCCCTCGTAGAGCGCCACGTTGAGCGTGGCCACGGTGTGGGCCTTGTCGCCGCTGGGCCAGTAGTTGGTGGCGATGAGGTAGAGGCCCTGGGGCGGGGCCCGGTGCACGTAGAGGTAGGGGCCGTAGGCGGGATCGTCGAAGGACGACTCGCCCTGCTCGTTGAGAAAGAAGGTGCCTCCGCTGGGGCTCTCGGTGTTGGCCCAGTACACGTGCGCCATCTTGCGCAGATCCAACCGCGCGCCCTTGCCGTCCTTGCCCGGGGTGACGCTGTCCTGGGTGGGCTCGTAGATGTGCAGGTCCGTGTAGACGCCCTCGGTGTCGCTGGTGAGGATGGCCTTGAGGGGCACGGGGGGAATCTGCGCGTAGCTGGTGGCCTGGGCGCGCGTGGTGCCGCCCTGGTTGGTGGCCATCACCGTGACGACGTTCTTGCCGCTGGCGGCGGGGAACTTGCGCCGGAAGCGCCCCCCGAAGGTGCGCATCAGGTAGCGGTCGCCGTTGATGGAGAGCACCACCGGATCGATGGTGGTGTCACTCACCGTTCCCTCCACGAGCAGCATCCGGTCCACCGTCCAACCGCCCGAGGGAGCGGTGAGGCGCACCGTGGGGGGCGTCTTGCCCTTTCCGATGGGGACGCCCTGCTGCCGCGGCGGCGCGGGCGGGGCCTGGGTGAGCAACACGGCCAGGAGGACGGACAGCATCGGGAGCTCGTGAGTGGAGGGGAAGGAGGGTCAGATCGGCTGGAACCCCAGTTCGCAATTGTAGTCGAACGTCAGCTCTTCTCCAGGGTCGATTCGCCTCAGGGCCTCCACCAGGAACGTGTTCGGCAGCGGGCCGTCCTTGAGTTTGACGTTGGGCCGGGCCGAGTGGTTGTAGAGCATGAGCAGCCCCCCCGCGATGGCGAACTCCCGGCCGGGCTCGTCGCTCCAGTACAGCAGGTAGCGATCGAACACCGTCCCACTCAGCGGCACGGGCAGGTCCTTCTTGGGGATGATGATCGCCGGCACCACTTCCACCGCCTCGCCCGGGGCGAAACCACGCAGCGCCACCACACCACGGCCCTTGCCCGGGATCTCCCGGAACCCCACGCTGCTGGTTTGAGGCACGACTTGCATACGCGAATCCATGGCTCCTGAAGGCGACGCGACAGGCGAGCAACGCCAACACCGCGCCCCATGTACTTCAAGGCGGATTCTTTTGCTCGGGGCTCACGTCTCCTCGTCGTCCCCGGCCTCGTCCGCCTTCTTGCCACCCATCAGCGCGTCGATCTCCGCGTGCGCGGCGGCGGCCTGCTGCGCATCGAGCCGCTTCACCCCCTGCATCTGCTCGATGACCCAGTGGGCCCGCTTCTTGAGGGCCGGCGAGCCCGAGGCCGGCGAGCGCCGCCGGGGCGCGGGCAGCATGGACGCGAGCAGGGCGCCCTGCGCCGGGCTGAGCTCCGCGGCGGAGACCCCGAAGTGCTCCCGGGCTCCCGCCTCGATTCCGTACACCCCATTCCCCCACTCCACCACGTTCAGGTAGAGCGCGAGGATGCGGCGCTTGGGCAGCGCCTTCTCCAGCCGCCGCGTGAGCACCAGCTCCTTCGCCTTGCGCAAGAGGCTGCGGTCCGTGGACAGCCACAGGTTCTTGGCCAGCTGCTGGGTGATGGTGGAGGCCCCCCGCCCCAGCTTCCCCTGGCGGATCGCATCGTCCAGGGCGTTCTCCAACTCCTTGGTGTCCACACCTTCATGGAGGAAGAAGCTCGCGTCCTCGGAGAGCACCACCGCGGCGATGGCGTGCTTGGACACGTTGGACAGGCCCACCCAGGTCTGCCTGCGCCGGGGCTTCTGGTTGGCCGCGCGCGCCTCCTCGGCACGCTGCTCGATGAGGGCCGTCGTCTTCGGGTTCTGCTTGAGCAGCGGCTCGGCGTCTGGAAGGCGCGCGTATTCGTAGGACACGAACACCACGAGCCCCAGGAACAGCGCGCCCAGGATCCGGCCCGGCCACTTCAGGCCCCCGGAGGAGGCCGCCTTGGGCGCCTTGGAGGGCTTGGGTGTCTTGTTCCCAGGGGACGTCTTGCTCGTCTTCGTCCGGCCCGACGGGGGGCCCTGCTGCTTCACCTTCATGGTCCGGCTGCTCATGGGGGAGTCCCCTCTACCCCGAAGCCCCTCCGGAGGAAAATTCACCTCTGGCGTCTTCCCTCCGGCACGGATGGAGCACCCGGCTCAGGCCTCGGCTGCCCGCCCGCCCCCTCCCCGGATGCCTCCTGGCGGCCGATCTTCCCCACTCCACAGGAGGGAGTCATGGGCATGGGCACGAGGTGGGTGGGGTGGCTGGCGGTGGGAGCGGCGGTGCTGGGAGGGGGCTGCGCCAGGAGCAGCACGGCCGTGGCGCCGCCGACGGCCCCGGAGACCCGGCCTCTGGAGGACGAGGCGAACAAGCGCTGCGACTACGAGGATCCGAACCGGTACTACGTCGCGCGGGATCCCGAGCGGTGCGCGGTCATCCGGTTCGTCTGTCCGAACCCGGAGGACACCGCGACCCCTCCCCGGGCGAACTACTTCAGCGATCGCTGCGGCTGTGGCTGTGAGGCCGCCCCCGCTCCCTAGCGGAGACTCACGTCAACCAGAGCCACAGCGCCAGGGCCAGGAGCAGGACCGCCCCGAGGCCGCCCGCCAGGCCCACCATCCAGAGGGGACGGCGCTTGCGGATGATGGGCACGTACTCCGGCGTCCGGTCGACGCGGTCCAGCTTGACGCTCATGCGGCGCTGGACCGTCACGGGCAGGGTTCGGCCCAGATCTTCCGGACGCACGAGCTCCCCGTTGATGAGCAGACGGGGACGGCTGGCGGCGGACGGCTCGGAGGAGTCAGGGGGAGAGGAATCGGAGGCCGTCATCGGATCCTCACTGTAACCCAGACGGCGTTCCCCCAAGTGCCCGTCTGCCCACGAGACAACAGAACAGGAAGAGCGGCGCGCGCCCCCTCCCGGCGCTAGACTCGGCGGCATGTGGCAACTCCTCAATCCCCACAAGCAGAAGCTCCCCAGCCCGGCGGAGGCCCTTCCGGGCCGTTCCACCCGGATGAAGGTTCCCGCCCGGCACCACGTCAACGGCACCCCCCTCGAGGGGCCCCTCCCCGAGGGCATGCAGGAGGCCGTCTTCGGCCTGGGCTGCTTCTGGGGAGCCGAGCGCAAGTTCTGGCAGACCCCGGGCGTCTACTCCTCGTCCGTGGGCTACGCCGGAGGCCTGACGCCCAACCCCACCTATGAGGAGGTGTGCTCGGGTCGTACCGGTCATACCGAAGTGGTCCGCGTGGTGTTCGATCCCCGCAAGCTCTCCTTCGAGGCGCTCCTGAAGGTCTTCTGGGAGAGCCACGATCCCACCCAGGGCATGCGCCAGGGCAACGACACGGGCACCCAATACCGCTCGGCCATCTACTGGACCACCGAGGAGCAGCGCCGGCAGGTGGAGGCCTCGCTCGCGGCGTACCAGAAGGTGCTCGGCCAGGCGGGCTACGGGCCCATCACCACGGAAGTGCGCCAGGCGCCCGAGTACTACTACGCCGAGGACTACCACCAGCAGTACCTGGCGAAGAACCCGAACGGGTACTGCGGCCTGGGTGGCACGGGCGTGAGCTGCCCGGTGGGCGTGGTGGCCGCATCGTAGCGACCCGGGGCTACTCGCTGCGCATGGCCTCGACGGGATCCAACCTCGCGGCGCGAGCCGCGGGGTAGATGCCGAAGATGAGCCCCACGCCGGAGCTCATCCCCAGCGAGAGGAAGACGGCCCAGGCGGGCACCACGGTGTTGAAGCCCAGCACCCAGCGCACGAGGAAGGCCAGCCCGAAGCCCAACCCCACGCCGATGGCGCCGCCCAGGAGCGCCATCATCACCGCCTCGGTGGCGAACTGGCCGAGGATGCGCGCCTTGCGCGCGCCCAGCGCCTTGCGGATGCCGATCTCCTTGGTCCGCTCCGTCACCGACACCAGCATGATGTTGAGGATGCCGATGCCGCCCACCACGAGCGACAACAGGCACACGCCGAAGCTGGCGATGGTGATGACCTGGGAGAGGCTGTTGAAGGTCTGGGTCATCGACTCGTTGGTGTGCAGCTCGAAGTCGTTGGGCTCGAGCGGGGCCACCTCGCGCCGGCGGCGCATCAGGTTGGACACCTCCTCCTGGGCCTTGGAGAGCAGCTCCGGCGTGGTGGCCTGCACCGACAGCTGCAGCGAGCCGCCCGCGCCATAGAGCAGCTTGTAGACGCGCAGGGGCACGAAGACCTCGTTGTCCATGCTCACCATGCCCAGGAAGCTGCCGCGCCGCTGGGTGACGCCCACCACGGTGAAGGGCCGGCCCTTGATGCGCAGCTGCTGGCCGATGGGATTCATGCCCGGGTAGAGCGCGTCCACCACGTCCATGCCCACCACCACCACCTGGCGCCCATCCACCTCGTCCACCGGGCCGAAGAAGCGCCCCGAGGCGATGCTGATGCCGCTCGTCTCCAGGTACTCGGGGGTGGCGCCGGTGACGTCCACCGAGGGCCGCGTCTCCATGTTCGCCGTGGACAGCTTCTGCCCCCCCTCGCTGTCCGACGCGGACACCTGGAGCACCGAGGGACACGTCTCCAGGATGGCGCGCACGTCCTCGAGCGTCATGTTCTTGCGCATGGCGTACTTGCGCCAGTTCACCCGGCCGAAGCCCACCGGCCACTTGCTCACCTGGAAGGTGTTGGCGCCCAGCTGGGACAGGTCCTTGTTCACCTTGAGGCGCAGCCCCTCGATGAGCGCCATCATGGTGATGACCGTCATGACGCCGATGACGATGCCCAGCAGCGTGAGCAGCGAGCGCAGGGGGTTGCCCAGGAAGGTGCCCACGGCGAGCCGCAGGTTGTCGGTGGCCGCGAGCCAGGAGGCGCGGAAGCGTCGGAGCATGGGGAGACTCATTCGTAGCGAAGCGCTTCCACGGGATCCAGGTTGGCCGCGCGCGCCGCCGGCCAGATGCCGAACAGCAGACCCACCAGCGCGGCGAACGCCACGCCGCCCACCACGGTGATCCACTGCACGTCCGCGGCCAGGGGGGTGAGCAGCGAGAGGATCTTCGCCGTGCCCAGGCCCACGATCGTGCCCGTCAGCCCCCCGAGCGCGGACACGGCCGAGGCCTCCATGAGGAACTGCAACACGATGGTGCGCTTGCGTGCCCCGAGCGCGCGGCGGATGCCGATCTCCCGCGTCCGCTCGCGCACCGACACGAGCATGATGTTCATGATGCCGATGCCGCCCACCAGCAGGGTGATGAAGCCCACCCCCACCGCCACGCCGAAGAGCGCTCCGGTGAGCTGCTCGTACGTCTTGGCCATCATCTCCGGCTTGTTGATGGAGAAGTCGTCCGGGGCGCCCGGGGGCGTGGCGCGCACGCGCCGCAGGATGCCCACGAGCTGATCCTCCGCCTTCTTCATGTCCTCGGGGCGCTCGATGGAGATGGCGATGCTGAAGCCGCGGCCCTTGCCGAAGGTGGAGTAGAACGTCTTGAAGGGCATGACCACCTTGAGGTCCTGATCATTGCCCAGCAGCTTGCCCTTGGGCGCGAGCGTGCCCACCACCTGGAAGGGGTGGCCGTCGATGCGCACCGTGCGGCCCACGGGATTGAGCCCGGCGAAGAGCGTGCCCACCACGCTGGAGCCGAGCACGACCACCGGCCGCGTCACCGCGTCATCCGCCTCGGTGAGGGGCCGGCCGGAGAGCAACTGGTAGGCGGCGACGGACAGGTACTCGTGCGTGGCGCCGGTGATCTCCACGGTGGACACCTGCTCGCCGTTGAAGGCCACGTCGCCCACGCGGTTCACCACGGGCGACATGCCGGAGATGTAGCTGGACTGCGCGCGGATCTGCTCGAGCTGCGGCAGGGTGAAGTTCTTGCGGTTGCGGTACATCCACCAGTCCCCCGTCATCACCCAGGGGAACTTGGAGACGTAGAGGGAGTTGGTGCCCATGCTGGCCAGCTGCTTGTCGAAGGAGCTGTTGAGCCCCTGGATGATGCCGACGATGGCGAGCAGCGTGGCCACGCCGATGCCGATGCCCACCGTGGTGAGCACCGTGCGCATGCGGTTGGCGCTCAGCGAGAAGAACGCGATGCGCGCCCCCTCGAGCACGTCCACCCTCACCGCCCGGCGGCTCATACGCCCTCCACCGCCTGCAGCGGAGCCCCATGCCCCAGGGCCACCTCGCGCCCGGGCCCATCGGCGACGATCTGCCCATCGCTGAGGCGGATGGCCCGCGGACAGCGCGCCGCCAGCTTGGGCTCGTGCGTGACGAGCACCAGCGTATTGCCCGCGCGGTGCAGCTCCTCGAACAGGCGGACGATCTCCTCGCCGGTGGCCGAGTCCAGGTTGCCCGTGGGCTCGTCGGCCAGCAGCATGGAGGGCTCGGCCACGAGCGCCCGGGCGATGGCCACGCGCTGGCGCTGACCGCCGGACAGCTCGTTGGGCCGGTGGTGCATGCGGTGCTCCAGGTGCACCTTGGCGAGCGCCGCCCGGGCCCGCTCGCGCCGCTCCTTCGCCCCCAGGCCCCGGTACACCAGGGGCAGCTCCACGTTGGCGAGCGCCGTCTCGCGCGGCAGCAGCTGGAACGTCTGGAAGATGAAGCCGATCTCCTCGTTGCGCACCACGGCCAGCTCGTCGTCGACCATGTGCGACACGTCCTTGCCGTTGAGCATGTAGCTGCCGCTGGTGGGCGTATCCAGGCAGCCCAGCACGTTCATGAGCGTGCTCTTGCCCGAGCCGGACTGGCCGATGATGGCCACCCACTCGCCCCGGCTGATGCCGAAGGAGACGCCGCGCAGCGCGCGCACCTCCTCGCCGCCCACGTGGAAGACGCGCGTCACGTCCCGCACGTCGATGAGCCGGGCGTCACCCGGGAGCGCCGCCGTGCTCACGACTTGCCACCACCCGGCCCACCCAGCATCGGCTCGCGCACCAGGTCTCCCGACTTGAGCTCCTTGGACAGCGTGCGGTAGGGGCCCTCCACCACCCGGTCCCCCTCCTGGATGCCCTCGAGGATCTCCAGGTCCGTGTCGGAGGCGATGCCCGTGCGCACCCGGCGCGCCTGCGCCTTGTTGTCCGCGTCCACCACGAAGACCACCTTGGCGAGCGTCTCCGCGCGGTGGGGCGCCGACAGACCGCCCTCCACCGGCGGCTTGTAGTCCGGCAGGCTCTTCTCCGGCCGCACCGTCACCGCCTGGATGGGCACGAGCACCGTGTCGTTGTGCACCTCGGCGGAGATGCGCACCTCGGCGCTCATGCCCGGCAACACCCGGGGCGGCCGCGTGCTCAGCGCCACCGTCACCGGGAAGCTCGTCACCTCCGACTCGGTGCCCGGGTTCTTGATGAGCGCCTTCTGGGCGATGTCCACCACCGCGCCCTCGTAGGACTCGCCCTCGAGCGCGTCCACGGTGATCTCCGCCGGCTGGCCGGGCTTGAGGTGCACCACCTCGTGCTCGCCCACCTCGAACTTCACCTCCATGATGTTGAGCGCGGCGATGGTCATCACCACGTCCTCGGACAGGTCCGAGCCACGCACGCGCTCACCCACCTCGCGCGACAGTTCAATCACGTTGCCGTCGATGGGCGACAGGAGCGTCGTCTGAGAGAGGTTGTTGCTCTGCTCCTCGTACACGGCGGAAGCCTGGGACAGGCGCTGCTGCGCCGCCGCCAGCCGCACCACGGCCGAGTCCCGCGTGGACTTGGCCTGCTCCAGCTCGGCCGCCGAGGCCAGCTGCTTGTTCGCCAGCGCCTCCACGCGCGCGAGATCCGCGTTGGTGCGATCCACCTCCACCTGGATGACCTGCGCGTCCGAGCGCGCCGCCGCCTGGGCCGCCTGGGCCTGCTTCACCCCGGCCGCGTACCGGCGCGGATCGATGCGGCCGAGCACCTGACCCTTGGTCACCCGCTCGCCTTCCCTCACCTTCAGCTCCACCAGATCTCCGGAGAGGTTGGAGGAGATCTTCACCGTGGTCGCCGCCTGGACCTTGCCGGCGCCGGTGATGGTGCGGGTGATTCCGCCCTTGCGGGCCTTCGTCAACTGGGCCTCCACCGAGGGAGGAGGCCTGTCCTTCAGCCCCCCCGCGGTGATGGCCGCCGCCCCGAGGAACAAACCGCCCGCGATGACCGCCTTCCACCACTTCATTTCGCTTCTCCCGGATTCAGCGTTCCCATGGCGCGCATCAGCGCGAAACGGGCGATTTCCACATCAATCCTGTTCTCGAGCAGGGTCAGCTCCGCCTGGGTGAGCTTGAGCTGGGCGTCACGCACCTCGAGCGTCGAGCTGACCCCCGCGTTGAAGCGCTCGCTGGCGAGCGTCAGGGAGTCGGCGGCCGCCTTGCGGTTGGCCTCCGCCAGCTCCGTGGCGACGAGCTGCGCCTCCACCGTGGCATGCGCCTGACGCACCTGCCCCTCCAGATCCCGCTCCGCCTGCCGCAGGTTCAGCTCGGCCACCCGGCTCTGGGTCCGGGCCTGGCTCTGCTGCGCCGTCGTGGCCCAGCCATTGAAGAGATCCCACGACAGCGCGATGCCCCCGCGCACCGAGTTCTGCAGCCGAGGCTGGAGGAAGACGATGTCCGCGTCCGGACCCCCGCGCTGCAAATCCACGGAGAGGGACAGCCGCGGCAGGAAACCCGAGTGGGCGATGCGCTCCTGCAACTCCGCGGCGCGCAGCCGCTCGCGCAGCGCCACCAACAGCGGTCGGCGGGCCCGCGCCTCCTCGAGCGCTTGAGGCAGGGACATGACGGGCTCGGGCGTCTGACGCAGCAGCTCCGGCTCCACCGCCGTCACCTCCTCGGCGCCCGGCAGCGCCAGCCACGTGGCGAGCTGCACCTGGTTGCCCGCGAGCTGGGACTGCCGCGCCACCACGGCGATGCGGTCATTGCCCAGGTTCACCTGCGCGGACAGCTCCTCGGCCTTGCCCACCCGGCCCGCCACGAACAACGCCCGGGCGCGCTCGAGCTGCTCCTCGCTGCGCTTCACGTTGGCCTGGAGCACCTGGATGGTGGACTGGGTGCGGTAGAGCAGGAAGAAGCGCTGGATGCCCTCCTGCTCGCTGGCGTCGCGATCCTCCAGGGCCTGGCCCCGCTGCGACTCGAGCTGGGCGCCGCTCTGCTCCAGCCTCGCCCAGATGGACCGGTCATAGATGACCTGGCGGATGGACACGCTCAGACCGAAGTCCGCGAAGGTCGCCGCCGGCACATCCACCGGGATGTTCACGTAGCCCCCCTCCGGCGAGGGCACGACGTTGTAGTCGCGCGAGGGACCCGAGTACACGCCCGTGGCGCCCACCTGGAAGCCCACCTGGGGCAGCAGCGAGGAGCGCGCGATGCGCACATCCTGCTCGGCGGCGGCCACCTGGAGCAGGGCCGTGAGCGACTGGGTGTTTTCCCGGCTGCGCGCCCGCGCCTCCTCGAGCTGGATGGGCGTGGGGGCGGCGGCGAGCACCGCCGCGAGCAGGAACGCGTTCATGCCGCACCTCCCATCTTGGCCGCCGCGATGCCGGGCAGGCCCACGAAGACCACGCCGATGAACATCATATAGAGGACGCACCCGAGCACCACCGCCCGGGCCCGGCTCATGCCCGTGGCCGCGGAGAAGCCCAGCCCGAGCAGCACCACGCTCCACAGGTTGAAGAAGTCCACCGCGCGCATCACCCGCTCCATCTTGGGCGACAGGCCCTCCAGCACGGCCAGGCTCGAGGGCACCAGATCCTGCACGCGCGCCTCGGACAGGGAGGGCTGGGCGAACGCGCAGATCGTGAAGACGAGGTGGTAGAGCGCGATGGGCAGCATCGCCAGCGCCGCCGCCGACAGCAGCCGGCCGAAGGGCGCGCTCCGATCGAACAGCCACGCGCACACCCACAGCAGCGCCGCCAGCACCAGCGTCTGCAGCGGCATGAGCAGCACCCCCTTGAGGAGGCCCAGGATCAGCGCCTTGCGGGGAGCGCTCTGGATCTCCTCGGACAGCTCGCTCTCCGTCATCCGCTCGAGCTGACCCGTCATCTGCAACTGCTGCACCACCGAGGCGCTCGCGTCCCACCGCAGGGAGAACGCCGTGCCCGAGGCGGACACGCAGAGGACGAGCAGCAGCAGGGGCCATACCCAGCGATGGGCCTCGACCGCGACGCGTGTCGCGTCGAGCGGATCGAGAAGCACCCGGGCGGGTTGAGCAAGTGAGATCATAGTCAAGGAGAAGGCGATCGGAGGCGGCGCGAGAATGTACGCGAGAGGACGCACTTCATTGCAAATGCGCCTGTCCCCTGTCACCCCCAACAGGCTGGCGGCCCACCCCTTCCCGGACATCTTCACCCAGGGCGGAGTCAAGGTGTAGCGACCTGTTACGGAAATTTTGCCGCGCGGATCCGAAGGGTGTATGTGCTCGCCTGCTCGCCTTCTGGAGTCTGAATGGTCGACAGCACGGATTTCGCTCAGGTACTCCACGAAGCCTCGGACATCGCCCAGAGCGTTGAGCACAAGCTCACCTCGGCGCACGTGCTGCTGGCTCTCTTCACGGTGGAGAACCGGGCCCAGTTGCTCCTTCGGGAAAAAGGAGTCAACGAGGACAACCTCCTGGAGCAACTGTCGGCGCATGACGCGGAGCAGGAGGGTCTGGTGCGCACCCTGTGCATGCGGGCGCGGGAGATCGCCCAGAGCATCGGCTCGCGCGAGGCGGACTGCCTGCACCTGCTGGTGGCGTTCACGCGCGTGCCCTGCACCGCGAGGGATCTGCTGGCCAAGACGTGCTCGCCGTTGATGAACCTGGCCAACACGGCGCTCTCCTACTGCGTCAGCGGGAGCACGCCCCGGCGCTACCAGCCCGGCCGCGCGAACACGCCGCTGACCATGCCCCGGCCCAGCCGGCCTCCGGGCTCGCCCCCCTCGGCCCCACCCGCCTCCATCCTCGCCCCGAGCGTGTCGCGCCCCCTGCCCGCCCTGCGCGCGCCCTCCCGGCCCGCCCTCTCCCCGCGCGACCTCATCGACGAGGTGCACGAGGACGTGGCGCCCCCCTCGCCGCCCGCGGCCCGCGCTCCCTCGCGCACGCCCGCGCCCGTTCCCCCTCCGGCGGCGCCCGCCCCCGTGACGCCCCCGCCCGCGACGGTGGCTCCCCCGACGGCCACGCCCTCGACGGCCGCCCCCTCGACGACGCCCGCCCCCGTGGCCGCTCCGGCCGCCCCTTCGGCCGCTCCCCGCCCCTCGACCACGCCTCCGCCCGCGTCCCGTCCGGCGGCGCCAGCCCGCTCCGCCGCGCCCCTGGTGCTCGACGAGAAGCGCTTCCCGGTCCTCACCTCGCAGGGCCGCAACCTGAGCCGGCTCGCCCAGGAGGGGAAGCTGGATCCGGTGGTGGGCCGCGCCAAGGAGATCGACGAAGTCATCGACGTGCTCGGCAAGCGGCGCACCAACAACCCGTGCCTGCTGGGCGAGGCGGGCGTGGGCAAGACGGCGGTGGTGGAGGGCGTGGCGCAGCGCCTGCTGGAGCTGCGCGGCAGCCTCGCGGAGAAGATTCTCATCGAGCTGGACATGGCCACGCTGGTGGCGGGCACCCAGCTGCGCGGCGCCTTCTCCGAGAAGCTCAACGCCCTCAAGGAGGAGGTGCGGCGGGCGGACGGCCGCGTGGTGGTGTTCATCGACGAGATCCACACGCTGGTGGGCGCGGGCTCCACGGGCGAGGGTCCCCAGGACGCCGCCAACGAGCTGAAGACGGCCATGGCGCGCGGGGAGTTTCCCTGCATCGGCGCCACCACCCACGACGAGTACCGCAAGTTCATCTCGCAGGATCCGGCGCTCGAGCGGCGCTTCACCCCCGTGGTGGTGCACGAGCCGTCGGTGCCGGAGACGGTGGAGATCCTCCAGGGCATCATCGGCCGCTACGAGGACCACCACGGCCTGCGCTACGAGCCCGAGGCGCTGGTGGCCGCCGCGTCGCTGGCGTCGCGCTACGTGACGGACAGGTTCATGCCGGACAAGGCCATCTCCGTGGTGGACCTGGCCGGCTCGCGGTGCAAGCGCGAGGGCAAGGAGCTGGTGGAGGCGGGGGACGTGGCGCGCGTGGTGGCGAAGATCGCGGGCATCCCCGAGGAGCGCCTGCTGATGACGGACTCGGCGCGGCTGTTGCGGCTGGAGGCGGACCTGGGCGAGCGCGTCATCGGCCACGAGGACGCCATCTCCCGCATCTCGCGCGTCATCCGCCGCAACTACGCGGGCTTCGCCTCGCGCCGGCCCATGGGCTCCTTCCTCTTCCTCGGCCCCACGGGCGTGGGCAAGACGGAGATGGCGCGCGCGCTGGCCGAGGTGCTCTTCGGCAGCAAGGATCTGCTGGTGCGCCTGGACATGAGCGAGATGTCCGAGAGCCACGGCGTGTCACGCCTCATCGGCTCGCCCGCGGGCTACGTGGGCTATGGGGACGGCGGGCAGCTCACCGAGCCGGTGCGCCGCCGCCCTTCCTGCGTGGTGGTGCTGGACGAGATCGAGAAGGCGCACCGTGAGGTGCAGCTGCTCCTGCTCCAGGTGCTGGAGGAGGGCCGGCTGACGGACGGCAAGGGAAGGCACATCGACTTCTCCAACACCGTCATCGTCCTCACGACGAACCTGGGCGCGGAGTCCTTCCACAGCAAGAGCCGACTGCTCGGCTTCGGCAATCCGCTGGCCAAGAACGCCCCCGCGGGCGACATGGAGGCGGCGAGCAACGCCGCGCGCCAGGCGATGCCGCCGGAGCTGTGGAACCGCATCGACGAGCGGCTGCCCTTCCGCCCCCTGGGCGAGGCGGACGTGGCGCGCATCGCCACCCTGCTCCTGGACGAGAGCCGCAAGCGGCTCGCCACGGAGAAGAGCATCGAGTACGTGGCGGGGCCGGACGTGGTGGAGCTGCTCATGAAGTCGGGCGGGTTCGATCCGAAGCTGGGTGCCCGGCCGATGCGCCAGGTGGTGCAGCGGCTGGTGGAGGCCCCCCTGGCCGAGCGCATCCTCGCGGGCGAGTTCATGACGGGCGATCGGGTGAAGGTGAGCGTGCAGGCCGGGGAGTTGCAGTTCCAGCGCGAGGAGCGTTGAGCCCATGAGCGCCGCGCGTCCCAATCGCCCGAGGGTGCTGGTGGTGGGCGCGGGCCGGGTGGGTGGCGCGCTCGCACTGGCGCTCGCCGCGAAGCGCTGGCCCGTGCGCGTGTGGGCGCGCTCCGAGGAGGCGCGGTGCCGGGTGCGCGACTGGGGGCTCGGGCTCGCGACGGAGAAGGACATCGCGCGGGCCCGGGTGTGCCTGTTGTGCGTGCCGGACAAGGCGGTGTCGCCGGTGGCCGAGGAGTGGAAGCCGCGGCTCGCGCGGGGAGCGGCCCTGGTGCACTGCGCGGGCGCGCTGTCGCTGGAGGCGCTCGGTGCGCCCCAGGGACGGGTGTTGGGCTCCTTCCACCCGCTCGTCGCGGTGTCGGATGCGCGCGATTCGCTGGCGGGCAACTCGGTGGCCCTGAGCACCCGCTCGCGCTGGCTGCGCGAGGTGTTGGAGCGGATGGCGAAGGACGTGGGACTGCATGCGCTCCGGGTGAAGGAGCGGCAGCGGGCCGCCTACCATGCCGGGGCGGTGCTGAGCGCCGGGGGCGTGGTGGCGGCCCTGTCCGCGGCCGTGGAGGCGCTGCGCGTGGCGGGCATTGCCGAGGAGGAGGCGCTCGCGGCGTTGTTGCCCCTCACTCGCTCGGCGCTGCGGGGCGTAGAGGCACGGGGGCTCGCGGCGGGCTACACGGGCCCCATCGCCCGGGGAGACGCGCAGGTGGTGGCGGCACACCTCGCGGCGATCCCCCCGGATGCGGCCTCGGTCTACCGGCCTCTGTCCCGGCGTGGGTTGTCACTCGTCGGCCACCGCCTCCCCGCCGAAGCCCTGGCGAAGCTGAAGACCCTCCTGGACTGAAGACAGTCAGCCCCTGGACCGCAACGGCTGGCCGTGTCGGAAGGCTTCTCCGACGGGCTTCGGGTCCTATCCTTCAGGCGCCTCCACTCGGGCGGCGATGGAGAAAGGATATATCGATCGATGATTGATATTGGGGTGATACACGGCGAGGTAGGATTCGCCTGAGATCTGGATGACCGCCTGTCTGGGTGGCGAGGTCTGCCCCTGGAGCCACGCTTCTGCCTCTCCCCTCGTCGCGAAAGAGGCCTTGGGTGGAGGGAGGCCCTCCCGCATCCGCGTGCCGAGATAGTATTCGAGAACAGGATGAGGAAAGAGGCGGCGATGGTTCTTATCTCTGATGTAGATGAGATGGTGATACTGGTCCGCCACCAGGATGTAAGCAGAAGAAGGCGGGTCCGGGAGTTCACTCAGCCATGAATCCGCTTCCTCGCGCGTGTTGAAGGATGCGACCACGCGTGGAGGATCATCGGATACGAGGTGTTTGCGATAGTCCTCGAAGACGTATGTTTGACCCGTGGATTCGATGAAGAGAAGGGCGTCGAAGATGACGTCCAGAAACTCCTGCTGCTCCTGGGATTGAGGGGTGATCCCCATCCCCGCGAGGAAGTCCGTGGCCTTGATGAGGAGTTCGCGCGTGTTCATCGGGACGGCCGTAGCCTACATGGCTCGGATGAAGACGCACCGGAAAAGGGCAGCACGGCACGGCTGCCGCCCGAGGACTTCCGAGACAGGGGCCGCTGAAGCACCCTGCCCTCCGCATCAGGAGGTGGCGATCGACTTGGGCGGTAGCTTCAACACCTGGCCGACCTTGATCTGATCCGGATTCTTGAGCTGGTCCTTGTTGATCTCGAAGATGCGTGGGTAGAGCTTCGCATCGCCGTAAATGTCCTTGGCGAGCTTGCTCAGCGTGTCCCCCGACTTCACGGTGTACACACCGTAGGGCTCCGCGTGGGTCACGTTCAGCATCACCACGATCTCGTTCTGCCAGTTGGCGTGCTTCGCCTTGATCTGATCCCACATGCGATCGCGATCCCAGGCGTACTCCACCGTCCCCTGGATGATGAGCTTGCCGTTCTCCTCGCGGGACTCGACCTTCGCTCCCACGTTCTTCGCGACGTCGAGCACGTCCTTGTAGTCATTCTGCAGAGCCATGGCGTTCCTCTCGTCCCCACCTGGAGCGGGCAGACGCCCCCTCTGGTGGCGCGCCGCACTCTAGCCATCGCCCACCCTTGCAACAGGCAAGGCGCCCGCCCCACGGCCCGGATGATGGGCTGTCAACAGAGCCGTGGTCGCCCGTCCCTCACTCCGCCTCGGGCGTTGCGTGCCCGCTTGTTTCGGCCTCTCGATGAAGATATCTTCATCGAATGAGGAAACGCTCATCCACGGAGCCGGGCACGAAGACACTCCGGGAACGCCTGCGCGAGGAGACGGAACAAACCCTCCTCGAGGCGGCCGAGCAGGTCTTCGCCGAGCAGGGAGTGGGCGGCACGCGGATCGAGGACATCTCGAAGCGGGCGGGCGTGGCCGTGGGCACGCTCTACAACTACTTCGAGGATCGCGAGGAGCTGCTCGCCGCGCTCATGGCCCGCCGCCGCGCGGAGCTCGTGAAGATGCTGGACGAGGTGAGCGAAGCGGCCCGGAGCAAGCCCTGGAACGAGGAGTTCGACGCCTTCCTGCGCGCCACGCTCACCTTCCTGGAGCAGCACCGCCGCTTCTTCTCCATCCTCATCCAGGGCGAGATGACCGCTCCCTGCCACACGAGCGCGGCGGAGAAGCGGAGCGGCTCGGGACTCGACGACATCCACGCCTGCGCGGAGCGGCTCGTGCGGCGCGGCGTGGCCGAGGGCGTGCTCAAGCCCGAGTTCGCGGCGCTCTACCCGGCGCTGCTGCTCGGCATGCTCCGCTCCGCCCTCGTCCATGACCGGTACGCGGCTTCGCCCGGTCCGCTCATCGCGCTGTTGGAACCCTTTCGCGACTTCTTCCTGAAGGGGGCGGGGAAGAAGCGCTGAGTCCCACCCCGTGGTCGCCCCCCTATCCACCAAGAAAGCCCCCAACCCCCATGCAAGCCAGTGACTACAACCCCCTGTTGTCCACGGTGCAGGCCGATCCCTACCCGTATTACACGGCGCTCCGGGAGCACTCCCCCGTCTATTTCAACGAGCAGCTCGGCTGGTACATCGTCAGCCGCTACGAGGACGTCGTCGCCATCACCAAGAACCCGGCGGTCTTCTCCTCCGCGCGAGCCATCGTGCAACCGGAGCGGCTCGACGAGGCGGAGAAGGTAGCCCCCATCTCCGTGCGCAGCTTCCGCCGGGGCGTCCTCATCGGCGAGGATCCGCCCACCCACACGAAGACCCGGAACCTGGTGACCCGGGCCTTCACCCCCAAGCGCATCGCCGAGATGGAGCCGCGCATCCGGCAGATCGCCCGCGAGCTCATCTCCCAGCTCCCTCGCTCGGGCGAGTTCGATCTCATCAAGGACGTGGCCGAGCCGCTGCCCATGATCGTCATCGCGGAGATGTTGGGCGTGGAGCCGGAGCGTCGGCACGATTTCAAGCGCTGGTCCGATGATGCCATCGCCATCTCCTTCGCGCTCGTCAAGGGCGCGGAGCTGACTGGCCTCGAGCACAGCTCCCGCGAAATGGCCGACTACATGGCGCGGGCCCTGGAAGCGCGCCGCCAGCAGCCCCAGGAGGATCTCATCCAGGCGCTGCTGGACAACGGCGTGCGCGAGGGCCTGATCTCCGTGGAGGACGCGTCCGCCTTCTGCCGGCTGCTGCTCGTGGCGGGCAATGAGACCACCACCAACCTGCTCGGCAACGGCATGCGCGCGCTGCTGAGCCATCCCGATCAGCTGGAGCGGCTCACGCGCGAGCCCGAGCTGATCCCCAACGCGGTGGAGGAGATGCTTCGCTTCGACTCGGCCGCGCAGGCGCTCTTCCGCAAGACGACGCAGGAGGTGGAGGTGTCCGGCACGCGCATCCCCGCGGGGGCGAGCGTCCTGTTGCTCTTCGGCTCCGCCAATCGCGACCCGCGCAAGTTCCAGGATCCGGATCGCTTCGACGTGACACGCAACGTCGCGGGACAGGTCGCCTTCGGCCATGGCATCCACTTCTGCCTCGGGGCGCCCCTGGCGCGGCTGGAGGCCAAGGTGACGCTGGAGGAATTGCTCACGCCGGACCGCAAGCTCTCCCTGGTCCCCGGCCAGCGCCTGGAGAACGTGTCGCACTTCACCCTCCGGGGCCTCAAGTCCCTGCGGCTTCGCACGGAGCCCGCGCGGAGCACTCACGCGAGCGCTTGAGCGGGAGGTGAACGTTCCGGGGGGGCGGAACCGTCCTCGCGCACGTCAGAGCACCTGGTTGCGCCAGGTGTTCCGGTAGGTCTTGACGATCCCTAGCGAGGGAACGAACAGCGAGTGCTCATCCGGGTTCTGCTTGTCGCTCTGGGCGAGTGGCAGGGTAGGCCATGCGTAGTTCGCGAGCTGCTCTCCATCCAGGTTGGAGCAGTTCACGAGCAGCCCGTCGTACACGGAGCGGATGATCAGATTGCCAATGAGCTTGTTGCGCAGTTCCCGTCCCTCCCGATCCTGGAGGAGGTCCACGCCATGGACCTCCTCATCACCAATCTTGCTGAAGACGTTCGCGGGCGTTCGGGTCTGGTTCAGGCCCATCCGATTGGCCCGGCTGACGTAACTCAGGAGCATCGTCTTGAAGGCCGCGTGCCCGGGTGGGCTGTACAGCGCCCAGACGTCGATCAAGGGAACGTCGATGGGCTTGGGAGAACCTTTCCCCGAATCATCCTCCCCGAAGAGGATGGCCTGGGTGGTCTGCAACAGGGGCGCGTGAGGAATGGTGTCTTCCAGGAGGACCACGCGCGGCTCCCCCCCGAGCTGCTCGATGCCCTTGTTGAGGTTCTGCTGGCCCATGTACTTCATGCGCTCCGCCATGGCCGACAGGCGAGTCGTCGTGTCCAGGTAGATGCCGCCTTGGGTATACAAAACCAACAGGCTCAGCAGATCCTTGACGGCCGAGAACGCCTTGTGCCGGTTCAGCTCATGAAGCACCCAGGTGGCGTCCTGGAAGTCCTTCTGGGCCAGCAGGCCTCTCTGGTTCTGCGCCAGCTGGAGGAAGGACTTGTTGATGCCAATGATCTCGATGCGCGTATCCAGGACCTGCCGGAAGGCTTGTCTGTCCTCGGCGCGGCACCAGAACTTGAGCTTGTGGAAGAGACCGCTGTACCGGGCAATGGCGTTGGGAGTGGCGTAGCACTCCGGACCACGAACGGGTCCCCACCAGATGAAGTGAATGTTCGCCATGGGCGGTGCTCCTCGAGGAGCACCCAGCTTACGAGGGGGCGCCCAGCCATGACAATGCGCCCCCCCTCAGCGTGCGAGCCTAGCTCAGGATGATGCGGGGCCCCTGCAGGGCGTTGCGCACCGCGGCCAGGTCACGCTCGGACATGGCATCGCCCTCGGTCATCTGGCGCAGGCACACGTCGCCCTTGCCCTCGAGCACCAGCTTCTTGAGGTCGCCCAGCAGCACCGAGGCCGCCTTGAGCATCTCCTCGTTCTGGGGGTTGGGGGGAGCGCCCTTGCCGGCCTTCTCCTCCATGTACTTGGTGAAGCGGCGCACCGTGTCCACCATCTGGTTCGGATCGAACTTGGCCAGCACCGGCTTGAGCCGCTCCATGTTCAGCTTGAGCAGGTGCAAGGGCGCCCGCGAGCGCTCGAAGCTCGCGTGCAGCGGGCTCACCTCGGTGCGATCGAACGCGCCGAGCAGCCCCTCGTCCGGCGCCTGCACCGAGTGCGGCACCACGTCCACGAACAGCTCCATGGGCGCCACGCCCTGGGTGAACGCCTGGATCTCCTCCTCGTCCACCGGCGGGAAGTCCTGCGGCGCGCCGATGAAGAGCATGGGCAGGATGAGGTGGCCCCAGAACTCGTTCTGCGCCGCACCCGTGCTCGCCTGCGTGCCGAACAGGTGCGCCATCAGCTCCACGATGCGCGGCGCCACTTCCACCTGCTCCGCCAGCTTCTTGCCCGGCTGCATCTGCTGCAGCGCATTGAGCACCTGGCCCTCGAACTGCTGGCGCACTTCCTTCGGAATCTGCGCCCGGCCCAGCGCGTCACGGATCTCCCGCGCCAGCGCGTCCGGCGTGGAGTCGAGCGCCTTGACCGTCTTGGCCGGATCCATCACCAGGAACTGCATGAAGCCCGGATCGATGAGCCGCTGGTAGTCCGCCGGGCCCAGCTTCTGCCCGCCACCCGCGCCGCCAAAGCGCGCCTTGCCCAGCATGCCGCGGATGCTCCCGGACAGCTCCTCCAGGCGCGACAGCTTGCCGGCGATGAGCGAGTTCATCACCTCACCAAACGGCGACAGCACGATGAGCGCGTCGGGGAAGCCCAGCGATGCCCCCTCGGGGGACTCGCGGTTGAGGAACCAGAACGCCCCATGGTCGCCCGCCAGACGCTCGGCCAGCGCTCCGCCGATGCCCAGCGCGAGCACCTGGTGGTTCTGGTTGTTCGGATCGAAGGCGCCGCCGAGCAGGTTCGGCAGGGCGGATTCCACCTCCTGCCAGGGCGTCTTCAGGAGATCCACGGGCTTGCCCGCGAGCTGCTCGAGGGCAGCGGCGACCTGGGCCTGGGCGGATTGGACATGCGGAGGGGCGGGATGAGCCATGAAGGATTCCTCTTCCGGGACAGTCGACCGTAACGAAACGAACGCCCCCTTACCGCGAAATCCAAGTTCATCGCCATCAATTGCGCACCCCCTTAGGATGGGGTGTTGATGCCGCGCCGCTTCCTCCCCTTCCTGGTGTTCCTGCTCTCCCTCTCGGGGTGCGCCTTCGTCACACCCCGCTTCGAGCAGAACGTCCAGACGGACTTCGTCCGGGCGGACATGCGCAAGCTGACCACGCGCACGCTCGAGCTGTACTACCCCGCCCGGCTGCGCCCCAGTGCCTTGCGCATCGCGGCGCGGGTGGAGGACTGCGTCGAGCGGCTGCGCCTGCTGCCCCGGCCCGCCCGCTCCCGCTCCCGGGTGCTCGTCTACCTGACGGGTGAGGACTTCAACAACGCGTACGTCGCCCCGGACTACTCCAGCATCCCCCAGCAGATGGTGTTGCCGGCGCACATGTCGCTGGAGCTCTTCAACCTCCTGGGCTTCGGCCCCGCGGAGCTGGGCTCGGTGGGCTGTCACGAGGCCGTGCACTACGTGCAGATGGAGCAGACGGGCGGCCTGTGGGGCGCGGTCAACACCGTGACGGGCGGCCTGTTCCAGCCCAACACCCTCACCGAGTCCTGGTTCCTCGAGGGGCTGGCCGTCCACTACGAGGGACGGATGGGCACGCACCAGGGCCGGCCGCACAGCCCGGTGTGGCGGGGCTTCTTCGAGGCCACCGCCCAGGAGCTCGGCCGGGACTTCCACGCGGGCTACCTCTCCCCCGAGCACCGGCGGATGGATCCCTTCGGGGGCAACTACCTCGTGGGCAGCCACTTCGTGGAGTGGCTCGCGCGCACCTACGGGGAGGAGCGGCTGTGGCGGCTGGTGGAGGCGCAGGGCACCACCCTCCTGCCTCCCGTGGCGGTGACGCTGCGCTTCAAGGCCGTGTACGGCGCCACCCTCGGCACGCTCTTCGACGCCTTCACCGAGAGCCTCGTCCGGGAGCTCCCCCGGCGCGAGCGCCCCCCCACGCAGCGGGTGCTCGCCCCCGAGGTGGGCTACTTCGCCCGGCTCGCGGCCTCGCCCACCGACGGCGCCCTGGCCACCGTGGACGTGGGCCGTGACGCGGTGCCCCACCTCACCGTGCGCGAGCGCGATGGCTCGACGCGCTTCCGCCGCTCGCTCACCCAGTTCCTCCCCGGGCGCCGGTGGATCTCCACCCACCCGCTCAACATGAGCGGCCTGTCCTTCACCGCCGATGGCCAGTCGCTCTTCCTCGTGGCCGCGGACGTCGACGCCCTGGGCAGCTACCTGTCGCGCGTGTGGCGGGTGGACGCGCGCACCGGCGAGGTGGTGCGCACGTGGGAGGGTCTCGAGGGCATGGGCGGCGGCGTCACGCCGGATGGTCAGGCGTATGTCTTCGTCCAGGTCCAGGACGATACCGCCAACCTCGTCCGGCTGGAGCTGGCCACCGGCGCACGCACGCCCCTCACCCACTTCGAGGGCCAGGTGTCGCTCGGGCCTCCGGCCGTGTCCGCCGACGGACGCGTCGTCTTCCCCCGCCTCACCCCGCGGGGATGGAACCTCGCGCTGCGCGAGGCCGATGGCACCGTGCGCGCGCTCACCGACGACGCGCACTTCAACTACTCGCCCCGCTGGGTGGACGCGGGCCGGCTCGTCTTCCTGCGCGAGCACGCGGGCCGCTGGCAGGCGCACGTGCTCGACCTCGCGGGCGGCGAGCCGCTGCGCGTCACCGATGCGCCCCACCTCGTCATGGACGTGGCGCCGCTCGGCAACTCGGAGCTGGTCTTCCTCAACCGCCACGGCTTCGACTTCTCGCTGGATGCCGCGCCCCTCGTCGTGCCCGCCCCGCCCGAGTCCCTCGCCCTGGTGCCCGCGCCCGCCCTGGTGCCCACCTCCGAGGCCGCGCCCGCATCCACGCCTGCCTTGGCGCACCAGCTCGACATCCTCTCCGACGAGCCCTACTCCCCCCTGGATCATTTCTTCCTGCCGGAGTTGCGCGCGCCCTATGTCTACGCGCTGCCCGACGCGAGCGCGCCCGGCCGGTTCATCGGCTACGGGGGTCTGTTGCTCGCGGGGCAGGACCGGCTGGGCTTCCACCAGTACGCGCTCGGGGTGGAGGCCGACACCCGGCTGAGGGATCCCAGCCTCACGTTCGACTACGGCAACGCCCTGCCCGCCCCCTGGTACCTGCGGCTGTCCGCAGCGCGCGTCGTCCAGGAGAGCCGCAGGGATCTCCAGGCCTCGCTGTCCCTGTCGCGGACCTTCTGGACCACGCCGGTGAGCTTCAGCCTGCTCGGGCTGCGCCGCGACTGGTACGCCACCTCCAAGCGCCCGGGGGTGCGCACCTCGCTCGTCGGCCCCTCGGCCAGCGTGTCCTACTTCGCCGGGGAGAGCACCTCCTACGGCGGGACGCAGCGGGGAATCGGCCTGGCGCTGGGCGCGGGCATGTACCCCCTGGCCTTCGACGAGACCCGGCCCTTCGCGGACGTGCGCGCCGAGCTGAACGCCTACCTGCCCGGACTGCCCTTCGTGCGGCGCGACAACCTGCAACTGTCACTCGTGGGCCGCGTCCTGCCCCAGGCCCCCGAGGGGCTGCTCCAGGTGGGGGGCGTGCCCCTGGGCGCCTTCGCCCTCCAGCGGCGCCAGGGCCCCGAGGACACCCGCAGCGTGCCCCTGCGCCTGCAGCCCGGACTGAGCTTCGTGGAGAGCCTGCGCGGCTATGAGGACTTCGCGCTCAGTGCGCGTCAGATCCTCATCGCCACGGCGCGCTACCGCTACCGCATCATCTTCGACCAGGGCTGGACGTCCTTCCTCTGGCTGGCGCCGTCCTTCTTCATCAGCCAGTTGGAGGCGGAGGCCTTCGGCACCTGGGCGCGCACGGACGGACGCGCGAATCACCGGGCGGTGGGCGGCGCGCTCTTCCTGCGCACCCGCTTCGGACAGGCCTTCCCCGTGTCGCTTTTCTACCAATACGCCCGGCGCTTCGACGATGGGCTGGGTCACCTCCATTTGGTGGGTATCGCGCTTTAGGCCGGACTCCGGGACGATTCCCCTTCCAGGATGGGATACCCCATGTAATTCCTTGATGACATGATAGGCCGGACCGCGCCTGCTCCCTTGCAATCCCAAGAAGAGAGCCGCAGCTTGCCCTACCTTCTGGATCTCCATCCGGGACGAGGACCCCCCCTCAACCCCGAGTGGGGGAATGTTCTCCAGGAGTCCTAGCCACTGGAGGTCCCGCAGATGAGAACGACTCCCAATCCCGCGGCCGAGTCCGTGCTGGTGGTCGATGACGAGCCGACCCTGCGCACCCTCCTGTCCTTCGTGGTGCAGCGCGCGGGTGCCCACCCGGTGCTGGCGCCGGACGCGGCCACCGCGCGCAAGCTCGCCACGGAGCAGTCCTTCGCCTGCGCGCTCATCGACAAGAACATGCCCGGGGAGAGCGGCCTGGAGTTCCTCAAGTGGCTGCGCTCGGCCCAGCCCGGCTGCAACGCGCTCATCGTCACGGCCTACGGCAACGTGGACAGCGCCGTGGAGGCGCTGCGGCTGGGGGCCTTCGACTACCTGCTCAAGCCCTTCGAGGTGGATGCCCTGGAGCACCGCCTCAAGCTCGCCCTGCAGCAGTACCAGATGCGCCAGGAGCGCGAGCGCATGCAGGCCATGCTGGTGCAGTCGGATCGGCTGGCCTCCCTGGGGCTCCTGGCCGCCGGCGTGGTGCACGAGGTGAACACGCCCCTGGCCTACATCCTGTCCAACCTGGACTGGCTCGACGAGGAGCTGCCCGCGCTGCGCCAGACGCTGCGCGGCCCGCCGGCCGCGGGGGGGGAGACGGGCTCGCTCGCGCAGCGCCTGGAGATGGTGGAGAGCACCCTGCGTGACATCCGCGAGGGCGCCGAGCGCGTGCGCGACATCGCCCGGGACGTGAAGGCGTTCGCGCGGGACTCGGACGACGCGAGCATGCTCGTGGACTTGCGCGAGGTGATCGACGCGGCGCTGAAGCTGGCGCTGGTGCACATCCGCTACCGGGCCCGCGTGGTGCGCGACTACCAGGAGGTGCCCCTGGTGATGGCCAACGAGCCGCGGCTGGCCCAGGTGTTCCTCAACCTCGTGGTGAACGCCGCCCAGGCCATCCCCGAGGACGGCAGCTCGCATCAGATCAGCGTGCGGCTGTGGACGGGCGCCAAGGGCGAGGCGTGCGCGGAGGTGGAGGACACCGGCACGGGCATCTCCGCGGAGAACATGGCGCGGCTCTTCGAGCCCTTCTTCACCACCAAGCCCCGGGGCGAGGGCACGGGCCTGGGCCTCTTCATCTGCAAGTCCATCATCGAGTCCTTCGACGGCACCATCACCGTGAGCAGCCGTCCGGGACAGGGCACCACGTTCCGCATCTCGCTGCCGCCCCACGTGCGCAGCGCCAACACCACCGACGCCCTGACGCCGATGTCCATCGCGGCCTCGTGAGACGCGTGCGCGCCGAGGCGCCTACCAGGTGACGGGCACGGCCACGGAGGTGACGGAGCTGGCCACCACGGGCAGGCCGTCCGTCGCGTCCTGACCCCGGGCGCCCACGCGGAAGGTACACGAGCCCGGCTGGGAGGCTTGCAGTTGCGCGCGGAAGACCGTGCGCTGCGCGCCGGGCAGATCCACCGCGCTCGGCGTGGGCGCCGAGACCAACCACACCCAGCAGCCCTGGCTGCCCTGCGTGAGGCCCGCGCCATCGAGCGCCACGCCCCGTACCTCGGACTGGCCGAGGTTGTCCACCGAGACCTCGACGGCGAACACCTCGCCCACCCGGACGCTCGAGGGCAACTGGCTGAAGCGCACCTTCAGCTCCCCTCGCTTCAGGACGGTGAAGGAGGGCGAGGTGGCCTCCGCGATGGGCACCGCGTCGCCGGTGAGCGCATCTCTGCCGGCCACCCCGACCTTGAACAAGCCCTCGCCGGGGTCCGTGGCGAGGGCGGTCCAGACGAAGTCCCGGCTCTCCTGGGGCTCGAGGTCCACGTGATCGGGCAGGGGCGCGGGAGGCAGGGCCACGCTCACGCCCTCCACGGATGGCACCAGGGGCCTCACGTCCTGCAACCGGACCTCGCTGTCGTTCGTCACGCGCAGGGTGAGGGTGAAGGGCTGGTTCACGTTCACCACCTGGGGCGAGACGAGGAGCGTGCTGGAGGGCCGGGCGCGGACATCCACCTGGAGTGGCTGGAGGGGGGCCGCCTGGAGCGCCTGCCCGGTGATCTCCTCGCGGCCCTGGAGTTCCAGCGCGAAGTGCACCGTCCCCTTCGCGCGGGCGGCGAGCTTCCACGAGAAGGAGGCGTATCCCCCCGCTTCCACGTCCAGGGGCTCCGGCTCGGGCGCGGAGAGCAACTCCACGCCCCCCGCTTCCACCGGACGCAGCACCGCCCGGACACCGAGCGCGCGCGTGCCTCCCGGGTTGTGCACCGTCAACACCAGGTGGGTCTGCTCGTCCGGCCACAACCGCGGCCGCTCCACGAAGCCCTGGGCCGTCAACGACGCGAGCGGCCGATCCGAGGCGTAGTACGCCTGGGGCAGCTCCACGCGGCCCCCCAGGGGCGTCACCACCGTCAGCGGGTACCAGCCGGGAGCGAGGCCCTCGGGAATCTGGACCCTCAACGTGCGCGCATCCGTCCACGTGACGTCGTCGAGCGCGCGCGAGCCCAGGTAGACATCGAAGTCGGAGTCCACGGTCACCGCGTCCTCACCGCCCAGCTGCTGGGTGGGGAGGACCAGGAAGTTCTCGCCCTCGATGACGCCGGACACCGGCGCCGTGGTCAGCCCCCAGCCGGGCACCAGCCGGTGCACCTGGGGCTCGTACCCACCGCTCTGGGAGCAGGAGAGCGCGAGCAGCCCCAACAACAACACCCCTGCCCAGCGGATCCGATCAGAAGAGCTCAAGCCGGTACCCCACGTGGAACCCGGCCCCCTGGAACACGCCCCTCAACACGGGCAGGGCCGGATCATTGAAACGGAAGAAACGCGCCTCGGCGAACGGCTGCCCGGGCCCCACCCTCATCCCCGCGCCCAACGTCGCCTGCGCCTCGAGCACCAGGGTTCTCTGCTCCAGCACGAGTCCCTCGCCCCACTTCGCGCGACCCCGCACCCACGCCACGCCCACGCCCGCCCCGGCCCACGCCTGAATCCCGTACTCGCGCGGCGTGCGCAACCCCACCGCCAGCGACGTGTCGAGGATCGCATTCTCCCCGGAGAAGCCGGGCACCGCCGTTCCACCCGCGCGCGAGAACCACAGGTAACCGGTATCGAGCCACACCCCCACGGAGGGCCACGCGCGCACCGGCCACGCCTCCACGCGCAGCCCCACGGACCCCGCCCGCACATCGGCGAGGTTCGTCATCACGCCCACGCGCGGCGCCAGGGACAGCACGCTGCGCCGCAGCAGTGGCAGCGTGCCGCGTTCGATCAACTCGCCCACGCGCACCACCACCTCGGACGGCTGATCCACATGGGACTCGGGCGGCACGTAGCGCAGCTCGTACTGGCCCGGCGCCTTCGCCAGGAGCATGCCCTCCAGGCCCCCGGTGAGCGTGGCCTCGGGCCGGGAGCCCACGACGGGGTTGCCGAACCGGTCCTCCAGGGAGATGTGCCAGGCCGCCTCCGACAGCCCGTCCGCCACCAGCACGGGCCGCAGCGGAGCCATCCGCACCCGGGCGAGCTTCCCCGCCAACAGCTTCAGGCGGCGCGTCGCCACCGGCGTCGCACTCCCCTCGCGCAACAGCCGCAGCTCCACGGACTCGCGTCCCGCGAAGCGCATGGGAAGCACCAACCGCGCGGCGTACTCCCCCGCCCGCTGCTCGACGAGCGGCAGCTCCTCCGAGAGCTCCGACGCGAGCCGCAGTCCGGCACGCGTGGGATTGCCCGCCGCGTCGCGGGCGGAGACCTCCACGAGCACCCGGGCCTCCTCGGACGCCACGAGCTCGTCACGATCCAACCGCATCTCGAAGTGCTGGGCCGGGCCGGGCCGCGCCTCCACCTGGACGAGCAGGGACCAGCGCGGCTCGCGGCCCACCGCGCCCCGCAGCTCCAGCGGGCCCATGGGCCCCGGCGGCACGGTCCAGCTCACGAGGAAGACCCCGGGCTCCCGCTCGACGGGCGCGCTCACGCGGCCGCGCGACACGGAGAAGGAGAAGGCACGGGGCGGCCGTTGGGGCGTGCCCGCGAGGCGCGACAGATGGAGCCACACCTCCACCGTCTCCTCGCGATCGGCCCACACCTCCCGGCGGTTGGGGACGGCATGCACGTAGGGCCAGGGGGGCACCCCGAGCTCGATGCGCCGGGAACCGAAGAAGGCCTCCCGCACCCCGGGAGGCACGGTGATGGGAACACGTGCCAGCCCCTTCGCGTCCGCGAGGATCGGCCCGAAGGTCTGCTCCCCCACCCGGACGGAAACGGGAGCACGGGCCCGGGTGCGCACCTCGGTCTCGCCCTGGCCCCAGAGTGGCAGGACGGTCCACCCCTCCAGGTCGCCCTGGGGCCCGCTCGCCCGCGCGACGAGGATGACCTCTCCGGGGCGGTTCTGCCGGGGTGGGACGTAGGTGGCGCGAAAGACGCCCGGTGCCACGGATGTCGGCGCGCCCACCGTCCCCGCGCTCACGAACAGCTCGAGCCGCGTGGCGTCCGGGGGCAGCTCCACGCGCACCTCCACCTCGCCCCCCGCGCCGAGCACCACGTGCGAGGGCTGGCACACGAGACGGATGCCCTGGGCGGGGAGGCTCGCGGCGTCCGCCCGGGCGGCGTGCACGGGGACGAGCCCCACCATCACCCCCACGAGCAGCAGCACGCATGGCACCCGGCACGCCCGCATCACGTCAGGGGGCCTCGTTCCAGTGGAACTTCACCGACTCCGACGGGGGCGGGCCGGCCGTGGGCCGGAAACGGCAGGTCAGGGAGACCTCCCGCGTGGCGCCACCCGGCTCCCGCGCGAACACCTTCACCCGCGAGCGGCCCGGGGCCTGGGGCACGTCCGCGCGGAAGCTCCCATCCTCGGACACCTCCGCGGGCTCATCCTCCACCCAGACCTCCGTGCCCACGCGCACCTTGCCCGAGAGCGACAGGCACAGCGTGTTCGCGGTGGGGGCCCTGGCCACCTTCAACAGCACGTCCAGGGGAATGGGCTCGGGGCCCACCGGCCTCGCGCCGTCGAACACGATGCCCTGCTGCCCCGCGCCCACCTGGATGCGGGCGCCCGCGGACGACAGGTCCACCGCCCCGCCCCGCGTCACCACCGCCACCAGGGTGCCGCGGCGCAGCATGGTGAAGCGCGCCGCGCGCGTCTCGGCCACCGTGCCGCCCTGGCTCCGCACCCGCAACACGCGCGCCTGACTCTCGCCGTAGTCCACGTCGATGCGACCCCGCTCCAGGCTCAGGGAGTGCACGTCGCGCGTGAGCTCGCCCACCCGCACCTCGGAGCGCTCGGGGATGGACAGCCGCGACGCCTCATCCCCCACCTGGAGATCCACCCGGGCCCCGGGGCCGGTGCGCACCGCTTCGTCCGGAGCAAGCGAGTCGCCCACCCGCAGCTCCATCCAGGCCTCGCCCCGGGTGCGCTCCACCGCGCCCACCACGTCGACCACCCGCGCGCGCGGCGCCACCTCCACGACGGGCGCCGGAGCCGGAGCGGGAGCCACGGGCGCGGCCACCTGGGGGGGCGGCGGCACGTCCGGCGCGGAGCGGCCGAGGAAGAACCCCCCGGCGCCCAGGACCAGCAACAGTACCAGCACCAGCACCCACCCTCGGGCGCGTCCGGACGGCTCCTGGCGTGGGCTCACGTCCGCGCTCCCCGGAGTCTCGTGGACTGCTCCCTCGGCCCTGTCCGCATCACGTCTCCTCGCTCCCGTCCGCCGGCCTACACCAGATGGGCCTCGGCGCCCACCGCGGGAAGGATGACGGTGATGGTGGTGCCTCGCCCCTCGGCGCTCTCCACCCGGATGCGGCCGTGGTGCGCCTCGACGATGCCGTGCGCCACCGACAAGCCTAGCCCGATCCGCCCGGGCTCGTCCTTCGTCGTGAAGAAGGGATCGAAGATGCGCTCGCGCAGGGACTCGGGAATGCCCTTGCCGGTGTCCTTCACCGACAGGCACACCGCGTCGCCCTCCACCGTGCCGAGCCCCACCGACAGAGTGCCTCCGGCCGGCATGGCGGTGACGGCGTTGCGCAACAGGTGGGACACCACGCTCTGCAACTGCTCCGCGTGTCCCAGCACCTGGGGGATGGGCTCGTTCAACGCGCACGTGAGGGTGATGCCCCGCGAGCGCAGCTCCGAGTCCACCTCGAGGAGCGCGGCGCGCACGGGCTGCGCCGGATTCAACGGCCGCCCCACCCCGCTGCGCTCCTGCTCCGTTATCTGCCGCATCTGCCGGATGATGGTGCACATGCGGCGCGACTGCTCGAGCGACATCTCCAGGCTCTGACGCAGGGGCGTGCCCTCGGGCACCTCCTCGCACGCCAGGGACAACAACCCGAGGATGCCCGTGAGCGGGTTGTTGAGCTCGTGGGCGAGCCCCGCGCTGAACGAGCCGAGCGCCGCCATCCGCCGGGTGCGCGCGATCTGATCCTGCGCCTCGCGCAACTCCCGGGTGCGCTCGTCCACGCGCTGCTGCAGCTCCTCGCTCCAGCGCCGCAGCTCGGCGTCACGCCGCTGCAGCTCGCCGGCCATGTGGTTGAAGGAGCGGGCGAGTTGACCGAGCTCATCGCGGCCCTGCTCGACGACGCGCTGCTCGTAGCGGCCGGAGGCAAGCGCGGCCACGCCCTCGGACAGCCGGGCGACGGGCTGGCTCACGCCCCGGGCGAACACGAAGCCGAGTCCGGCCGTGGCCCCCAGCGCCACCAGGGCCCCGAGCACCGTGGAGCGCCGCACCTGCTCGGCGGGCGCGAAGGCGGCGTGGGCCTCGCGTTCCACCACCACGCCCCAGCCGAGCTCCGGCACGGGCGCGAAGGCGGCGAGGTACTCCACCCCTTGCGCGTCGGACACGGTGCGCACCGCGGACGTGCCCCGGGACAGGCCCTCGCGCACGAGTTGGAGCTCCGCCTCGCTCAGCTCGCGGTAGCCGGGTGAGGCGATCACCGGCTGGCCGTCGGCGTCCACGACGAAGGCGCGTCCACCCCCCACGGAGAGCTCCTCCACGCGCGGGCCCAGCTCGGCGAGCGACAACTCCGCGAGCAGCACACGCGAGGCGTCCGTGCCCACGCGCACCGCGAGCGCCACGCGGCCGCCGGGGGACTCGGGGGACTGGTACGGCGGGCCGATGGCCGCGCCCGTGGCGAGCGCGGCCTGTACGGGCGCCTGGCTCGAGAAGAGCGCGAGGCTCGCCTCGGTGACGCGCTGCGCACGCTCGTCCTCGTCCGGCGAGTACACGGCCGGGGCGAGCGCGTGGCCGCGCTCATCCACCAGCACGAGCAGGTTGAAGGCCGACAGCTGGCGCAGGGGGATGTCCAGCACCTGGGAGAGCTGCTCGGGCGAGAGCCCCTCGAGGGGGAGGTACCTGGAGGCCAGGCGCAGGTTGTCCACGCCGGACAGGACGAGCTGGTGGCAGGAGCGCGCGAAGTCCATGGCGGCCTGCGTCTGGAGCCCGCCCACCACGCGATGCAGCTCGCGACGGTTGGCGTGGAAGGACAGCGCGCCGAACAGCAGCACGGGCACCACGCCCACCAGACAGAGCACGAGCATCAATCGTGAAGCGAAACGCACGGGCACGTCGGCACCCCGGTCCTACGAGACAGGGGGAATTGCACCACAGGGCCCCCCGGGAAGGGAGACTCCAGGACAGGTGCGACGTCACACCGTGAACGTGCCGCTCTCCCGACGTTGTGCGGTGGACAGCGCCGGGGGAGGACGGCTCGACGGGCGTCAGTAGACGACGAGCGGATGGGGCGCGTGGTAGCTGACGATGGTGAGCACGGGCAGCTTGGGCGCGTCCTCGTCCTCGTCCTCGCCGCTCGAGGTGGTGCGCAACCCATCGAAGCGGGCGAGCACGACGAAGTCCTTGCCCGGAGCGAAGAAGGGATCCGCGCTCGTCAGGCGGCCGAGCGCCTCGCGCCCCGTCTCGTCGGAGAGGTTGTCGTAGCGCGGCAGGGAGGAGACCGTCTGCTCGCTCTCCCGGGTGACGAGTTGCCCCCCCAGGTTGGCGCGGCCGAACGTGCCCACGTCCCCGCCGAGCGCGCCCGAGCGCACCTTCACCGTCTCGCGGCGGGTGGTGGCGCCCACGGGCTGCTCGCGCACCACCGAGCCCACCGACTGCTCGACGAGCCACACCGTGGGCTTGTCCTCGTCGCTGCGCACGTCGGCCACCTGGGCGCGCAGCAGCAGGTAGCGGCCCTTGTAGATGTCCGGCTGGGCGATGGCGTCGGACAACCCGAAGATGGGCACCTTGTGCTCGTGCAGGAGCGACAGCTCCCCCGGCACGCTGCCGCCGCGCAGGGCCACCACGCGGGCGATGATCCGCGCCGCGTCCGGCCGCACCCGCAGATCCTCGGCCCACGCGTCCGACAGGAGCGCGCCCAGGAGGGTGAAGTGGGTGCGCTCCACGCAGGACTTGAGCGCCGTCCAGGCCGAGTCGCGGGACGTGGCCTGGAGCGCCCGCGCCGCCGCCTCGCACTGGGAGGGCGTCGCGTAGCGCGCCCCGAAGGACTTCTCCTCCGGACGGACGGGCTCGGGAACGGATGAGGCGCGCTCCGGGAGGGGGCGCGGCTCCGGGGGGATGAGCGAGCGGGAGTTGTCGCGCGCCGCCACCGCGTGCGAGTGCCCGCCACAGCCCACGAGGGCCGCCGCGCACAGCAGGGCCGCGCCCGAGCGCGCCATGCCCTTCGTCATCTTCTGGAAGGCAGACATGAGTGCTTGCTCCGTTGAAGCGGTTGCCAACCTACAGCGAGCCCTGGGTCCGGGAGGGCCGCCGGGCCTGTTCCGTGGACCGGACATCCTCGGACGAGGCCGGGCCCGTCGGCATCGTCAGCTCACACGCCGAGCCGCACTGGTTGGACAGGCACGCGAGCGCGCTGGCGCCCAGCTTCTGCTGGGACACGTTCTCATGGCAGGAGTTTCCGGCCCCGGGGCAGCCCCGCTTCTGGGCGCACTGGCAGCAGGCGCTGGCCACCGTGGCCATGGTGGAGATGTCCTGCAGCACCAGCGACAACTGGCGGTAGCAGGCGCGCGCCGCCGGGGCGAAGCGGCCCTTGGCGTCGATGATGGGCACCTTGCCCTCCAGTCCACAGAAGTCCTGCGCGGCCTCGGAGTAGCGGCGCTCGCACTGCGCCACCAGGTCCTTGTCCGGCGCGAGCCCCGAGGACGGCCGGGCCGCCTGGGTGCACAGCGCGTGGCCAATGTCCGTGAGCGTGCGCACGTTGCCCGACGCCTGCTCCTTCACGTTGGAGGAGGAGGACACCTCGGACTCGAAGATGCATTCGCGGCCCGCGCGCAGCGTGTCCACGGTGCAGGCCCAGGCGGTGGGCAGGGCATTGGCTTGGGGGGGAGCCCCCAGGGCTTCGGGCGGCAGGGTGCCGCTGGAGGCCTCGGGAGTCGAACAGACGAGGGCGAGCAGGACTGCGGCGATCATGTATCCCCCAGCGTAGAACCAGTGCGCTCCATACTCAATCGAGCGGGGGGGCTCCAGCAACCGTCGGCCCACCACGTGCTCGCTGGTCATCACTGGCGGAGCTTCCCGGGGGGCTCGACGCCTGGCCGCTCCCCTTCCGATCGCCTCGCCCCCGGGTTCTGGCTTCTGGAAATTCCGGTATTGGACGGTTAGGATGCACGCCCCGTGGCAACTCCAGAGCCGCAGTCCTGGGGCCAGCGTCTGTGGCCCGCGGCGACCTTCCAGTTCGCCCTCATCGCCGGTGTGACGCAGCTGAAGACGGCTGTGAACGCCCTCGTGTTGTCGCGCTTCGAGTCGCACGTGCTGCCCTACCTGTACCTGGTGGGCGCGTTGCTGGTGGCGACGATCGCGCTCCTGCCGCGCCCCAAGCCGGGGGAGCCGGCCGCGTCGCTGCGGCTGCTCATGGGCCTGGGAGCGATGGTGGTGGGGGCGCTCGCGGTGGGGGTGTCGCTCGGCCACCGGCTGCCGGCACTGGCGCTCTACCTCTTCGTGGATGTGTTCACGACCTTCATCTCCCTGCGCTTCTGGGGGCAGATGGCGGCGGCCTTCGACGCGCGCGAGGCGCGGCGGGCCTTCACCGCGCTCAACGGGGTGGGCATGGCGGGAGGAATGATCGGTGGCCTGCTGGTGCAGGGGCTCGCCGAGCGGCTGGGCACCGTGGCCATTGTCGTGGGCGGAGCGCTGTCGCTGCTCGTGGCGGGCCTGGCCTTCCACTTCCAGCCAGACGAGGCGCCCGCCCCGGTGCGCTCGCGCCACCTCGCCCCGCCCGTGGCGGCGTGGGAGTACCTGGCCACCAGCAGCTACGCCCGGGTGCTGGCGGCCCTGGGGGTGAGCTTCGCGCTGCTCTCCGCCTTCGTCGACTACCTCTTCCGCCTGCGCGTGGAGCACACGCTGAGCGAGGACGGGCTGGCGGCGCTCTTCGGCTCGCTGCAGCTGTGGATTGGCCTGGTGTGCGTCGTCTTCCAGCTCGTGCTGGCCGAACGGCTGCTCAAGCGGCTGGGGCTGATGGCCTACCTGGCGCTGCTGCCGGGCATCATGGCGCCCCTGGCGGTGGCCTCGCTGGTGACGCAGCAGCTCTGGCCGGTGCACCTGTTGCGGCTGCTGGAGAACGCCGTCAACTACTCGCTGCTGCCGGTGGGCGTGCAGCTGCTCTACGCGGCGGTGCCCGACAGCGAGCGCGAGTCCCTGCGCGCCGCGGTGGAGGGGCTGTTGCGCAAGGGCGGCACGGTGCTCGCGGGCGTGCTGCTCATCGGCGCGGGCCGCGCGGCCGACGGCGTCTCCATGGCGCTCGCCGTGGTGGCCCTGTGCGGCCTGCTCGGCGTGCTGCTCATGCGCCTGCGGCCCGCGTACGTGGAGGCGCTGGGCGAGCAGGTGGGGGCCTCCACCGAGGAGGACGAGGCGCTGGGCCGCGAGGATCGCCGGCTGCTGGTGGAGGCGCTCGCCTCGAGCGCGCCGGAGCGGGTACTCAACTCGGTGGAGCTGCTGGCGCAGGAGGGGCTGCCCCTGCGGCCGCACCTGCCCGCGCTGCTGCTCCACTCGCACGAGCGGGTGCAGGAGCGCGCCGTGGAGCTCGCCCTGGAGCTGGGGGCCACGGAGACGGCGCCCCTCCTGGAGCAACTGGTGACGCAGGGCCCTCGCCGTCCCCGCGACCGCGCGGTGTGGGCGCTCTCCAAGCTCGCGCCGGAGCGGGCCGAGGTGCTGCTGCCGTCGCTGTTGCAGAGCCCGGACGTGGGGCTGCGCTGCGCGGCGATCGGCGCGCTCTTGAGCACCCGGTGGAACGCGGCGGCGCGCGTGTCCCTGGGGGCGCTGGCGGCGCGGGGCTCGCAGGCCCCGGTGGCGGACCGGCGCGAGGTGGCGGGGCTCTTCGGCCGGCTCCGGGACACCACCTACCTGCCCATGCTCACCCCCTTCCTGAGCGATCCGGACAGCTCCGTGCGGCGCGTGGCGGTGCGCTCCGTGGGCCAGGGCGGCTACGTGAAGCTGGCGCCCCGGCTGCTCACCTTCCTCACCTGGCGCGAGGAGCGGCGCGAGGCGCGCGAGGCGCTCGCCGAGCTGGGCGACGCGGTGACGCCCCTCTTGGAGACGACGCTCAACGATCTCTCGGCGCCGCTGCCCATGCGGCTGCAGGTGCCGCGCGTGCTGCGCCACATCGGCACGCCGGCGGCGCTGCATGCCCTGCTCTTCTCCAACGTGCGCGATGACGCCCGCCTGCACTTCCGCATCGGCGCGGAGCTGTCGCGTCTGCGCGACGAGCACCCCGAGCACCCGGTGGATCTGGATCGCGTGCGCGAGGCGCTCATCCGCCGGCGCGACGTGTACCGGGCGCTCGTGGGGCCCTACCGCGACGTGCGCGCGGAGCTGGGAGACCAGGCGCTGCTCACGCGCGTGATGTGCGACCGGTTGGATCAGGCGCTGGAGCTGTCCTTCTTCCTGCTCGGCCTGTTGCACCCGCCCCAGGTGATGCGGCGCGTGCACCAGCACGTGGCGGGACAGGACGCGCGGCGCCGGGCCTACGCGCTGGAGCTGCTCGAGGCGCTCACGGACGACGACGACCGGTCGCTCGTGCGCGAGCAGGTGGAGACGCACCACCGGGAGCTGCCGCCAGGAGAGACGGGACAGTTGGAGGCACACCTCGCGTGGTTGTGCCGGAGCGAGGACGTGGTGCTGCGCGCGTGCGCGCGCCAGGTGGCGGGCCGGATCGGCTTGGATCTGCCAGCGGCCCAGGAGTCGGACATGAGTCAGGCAACGGTGCAGAAGCTCTTCCTGCTGGAAGGGGTGCACGTCTTCTCGCAGAACGACGTGGATGACGTGGCGGCGGTGGCGGCCATCGCCCGCGAGACGCGCTTCCGCGCGGGCGAGCGCGTCTACAGCGAGGGAGATCCCGGCGACGCGCTCTACGTCATCATCGAGGGCTCCGTGGACGCCGTGAGCAACGGCGAGCACGTGATGCGCATTCGCGCCAAGGAGACCTTTGGCGACATGAGCCTGCTGGATGGCGCGCCCCGTCCCACCGACGCCGTCGCGATGGAGGACACGCGGGCGCTCGTCATCGACCGGCGCGACTTCCTCGATCTGCTGGCGGACCGGCCGGAGCTGCTCACGGGCTTCTTCCGCGCGGTGAGCCAGCAACTGCGCGCCGTCATCCAGGCGGCCGAGTCCCGGCAGCCGGGAGAGGTGGTGACGATGGGGCCACGTCCCGTGGAAGAGCCCCCACCGCCGCCAGAGCGGAAGCAGGCGGGTTAGCACTCCGCGCGGGATGACGCTCCGCCGCGAGCAGGTGCGCGGCGGCCACGGGAATGGTGGGGCGCAGGAAGCACCGCACCAGCGGCAGCTTCGACACAGCCCGCGCCAGCGCGAGCCCCATCAGCCCCCAGGGCCGCTGCTCCACGCACGCCGCGGGAGAGAACACCGGGTGGGTGACGCGTGCCCAGCGCGCGCCATAGGAGCCCAGCAGCGGGACGTGCGAGCCGAGCCAGTTCCAGGCGCGCAGGAACCAGGGCGCGCGCGCGTCCTCCTGGGTCCAGGCCCGCTCGCTCCTGCCGGCGGTGAAGACCACGAACCACCACGCGCCCCACAGCGAGAGCAGGATCGGCAACAGGCTCGGCTCTCCGGGCAACACCTTTGCGTACGCCATACGGCAGAGCCGATCGGCCCCCCAGAGCACGGGCACGCCCCAGGCGAACAGCCACAGCGCCCGCCAGTGCTGCTTCAGCTTCTTCATCAGCCAGGACATGTTGAGCCAGACCCGGGGCGTGAGCGGCTCATCCTCCGGCTCGAGCCCCGTGCGCACGCTCGCCTCGCGCGAGAGCACCGTGTGGTGGTCGCGCGACAGGGCGATGACGATCCACTGGAAGAGCTGCAGCGAGGAGAAGATCGCCGCCGAGTACACGAGCCACAGCTCGACGCCCGTGCGCCTGCCCACCTCGCGCGCGACGTCGTCCTTCCACTCCCGGGACAGCACCACCAGCGCGACAACGACGGCCGCCTGGGTGATGCCCACCGTCAGATAGCGCCGCCGCGTCGTTGGATCCTCCAGCAGAACCCGGACCAACTGGAAAGGCAGACAAAACCCCTGAACGAATTGGCCCCAACGACTCGCGGGCGGAGCCGCCACCTGCCACGGCAGATGATCCGCGTGACGTCTTACGTTGTCCCACACACTCCACAGCGTCTGTTCGTGGGAGGAGTCCTGCTCCGGTCCGCCCCGCGCCGGTGAAGCAGGAGCCTTCTGATGATGGCCGTGCACGGGGCCGACGATAGCACGCGGCTTCCGGGGGTCGGGACGGCCCCCTTTCTGAGGCTCCGGAGCGGGAGGTGTGCTATTCGCGCGATCGCAGCGTCAACCCTTTCGGAGACCGCATGCCTCCAGAGTTCGATTCCAAGCCGGTGTTTCGCGCGATGAAGCCGTGGCGCCGCGCTTCCGGTGTCCTGGCCCTCTCACTCGTGGGCGCGCTCACCGGCTGCGACGACAAGAAGTCCACCCCGGAGCCCGCGCCGGCCCCGGCTCCCTCGGCTCCGGCGCCCGCCCCCGCGCCCCAGCCGACGACGGTGACGGTGCTCGTCACCGGCAGCGTCAACGGTCAGCTCGCCCCCGCTCCCACCGAGGAGGGCACGACGCCGCCGGGCGCGGCGCAGCTGCTCGGCTGGTGGGAGGCCAAGGAGAAGCACTGTCCCGGCCCGCTCAAGGAGGGCCAGGCCCCCTGTGAGAACGCCTCCACGCTGGCGCTGACCATCGGCGACGCCTGGAATGGCCCCGCCCTCTCCTCCTTCCTCTACGGCGAGTCCACCGCCACGGTGATGGGCCGCATGGGCTATGCCGCGTCCGCGCTGGGCAACCACGAGCTGGACTTCGGGCGGGAGCAGTTCCAGAAGAACCAGCAGCTCGGCGGCTTCCCCTTCCTCGCGGCCAACCTCAAGGTGAAGGACGCGGCGCTGGCCAAGGGCTGGGAGCTGCCGGGCTTCAAGGTGTTCGAGCGCCAGGGCCTGAAGGTGGGCGTGGTGGGCCTCACCTCGGCCAAGACGGTGTCCACGGCCATGGCCGGCCGCGCCGAGGGCCTGGAAGTCATCCCCGACGAGCAGGCGCTGACGCAGGCGGTGGCCGAGGCCCAGAAGGCCGGCGCCGACACGGTGGTGGTGCTCGCGGACGAGTGCCCGAGCGACCTGAAGGCCGTGGTGGGTGCGCACAAGGACTGGAAGGTGTCGCTGGTGGCGGGCGGGCGGTGCCCGCAGCCCACGGAGATGAGCAAGGACGGCGACACCACGTACGTGTCGCTCGGCAAGGGCTTCGGCAAGTACCTGCGCGCTTCCTACACCTTCGATCCCTCCAAGCCCGAGGGTGAGCAGGTGACGGCGGTGGAGGCCACGCTCGTGGACGTGACGGGCGGCGAGGGCGCGCCGGCGGCCAACGCGGACATCACCCAGCAGCTCGCCGACTTCCAGCAGCGCCTGGACAAGGTGCTCGGCGAGGAGATCGGCTTCGTGAAGAAGGCGCTGCCCGCGGACTCCAAGCAGCTCGGGACCTGGGTGGCGGGCGCCATCCAGCAGCAGCTCTCCACGGACGGCGTGGTGCTCAACCGCAAGGGCTTCCGCGCGAGCCTGCCCGCGGGCAAGGTGACCAAGGGCAGCGTGTACTCGGTGCTGCCCTTCGAGAACTCGCTGCTGGTGGTGGACGTGAAGGGCGAGGACCTGGCGCGCCAGCTCGCCAACCCGGAGGCGGTGTTCGCGGGCTTCACCCCGGCCGGCAAGGGCAAGTTCAAGGACGCCAAGGGCAAGCCGTTGGACGCGAAGAAGGACTACAAGATCGCCACCGTCGAGTACCTCTACTTCGGCGGGGACGGCTTCGAGTTCGAGAAGCTCGACGCGGAGCCGGATGAGACGGGCATGTCCTGGCAGACGCCCGTCATCGACTGGACCAAGGCGCAGGCCACCACCGAGGCGAAGCCGCTGGACAAGGTCGTCAAGTAGGCCGCCCGTCCGCGGCTCGACTCCGGGGCCCGGTGGCTCCTCCCCAGGGAGGAGTGCCGGGCCCCCCGCTTTTGGGAGCGCCCCTCCATGAGCCCGTTGCCCCTGGTGCTCGACACCAACGTGGTGCTGGATCTGCTGGTGTTCGACGACCCCTCCCTCGGGCCCCTCGCGCGCGCGCTGGCGTCGGGCGCGGTCACCGCGTGGGCGGATGAGCACACCCTGCGCGAGCTGAAGTACGTGCTCGCCTACCCCACCTTCCACCTGGACGAGGCCGCCCAGCGCTCGGTTTTCGAGCGCTACCGGAGTCTCGTGCGGGAAGTGCCGGTGGAGCCGGGCGCGCCCCTGCCGCCCCTGCCCCGCTGCCGCGACCGGGATGATCAGAAGTTCCTCGAGCTCGCCGCCCGCTCGGGGGCCCGGTGGCTCGTGAGCAAGGACAAGCGGGTGTTGTCCATGGCCGATCGCGTGGGACTGCCCTTCGGCATCCTCTCCTGCCGGCAACTGGTGGCGCGGCTGCCCGGGTGAGCCCGGGCTTCAGGCGTACGTCAGGACGATCGCCTCGATGACATCCGCGGCCTCCCGGCACTTGAAGAGCGCGCTCGTGAGGGCGTCGTAGATCTCCTTCCACTTGAGCACGGTGAGGTGATCCACCCCGCTCTTGAAGAGCTGGCCCTTGCCGGCGCGCAGCACGTCCTTCGCCTCGCGCGTCAGCTGCTTGAGCTCCTTGCAGCCCGAGAGAATGGGCTCGGGGTGGCGCAGCGAGCGCAGCGCCCGCACCACCTCGCGCAGCTTCTCGGTGAGCGTCACGAGCAGGCGCGACAGCTGGGTGGCTTCCGGCAAGCTCGCGGGGATCTCGTAGAACCGCAGCCGGAGCGCCGCCGCGAGGGTGAAGTCGAGCACCTCGTCGATCCGCGACAGCAGCGCGTGGATGTGCGTGCGCTCGAACGGGGCGATGAAGGCCGAGTGCAACCGCTCGAGCGCCAGGTGGTTCACCGCGTTGCCCTGGTGCTCCATCCGCTCGAGCGCCTCGACCCGGGCGGGCACGTCGCGATAGTCGCTCAGCAACTCATGGAACAGGCGCGCTCCGGCCAGGGTCGTGGCGCACTGGGCATCGAAGTCGTCGTGGAACCCATCCGCCGTGGGCATCAATCTCTCGAGCATGCAACCTCCGGTTCACCGCACCCGATGAATGGCTCTGGGGAACGCCGGCTCATAAAGCCTTTGGCTCGTTTCGCGTTCGTTACATGTTCGTGACGAAAGATTGTGCACCCCGTCCCGGTCAGGGAAGACCCGGAGTGCGTTTTCCTCCTGGGCCACCAGGGATGGGGGGTGCCCGGACTCAGGGGGCGTACAGGTGGTGTTCGCGCGCGTAGGCGAGCACCGGGGCCGGCACGAGGTCCGCGGGAGGCTCACCCCGGACGAGGCGCTCGCGGATCTCCGTGGAGGAGACCTCGGCGAGCGGCGGCCCCACGGTGCCCTCGGCCGGGTAGCCCGCGCGGTAGAGCACCACCACGCGCGCGAGCCGCTGGATGCGATCGAAGTCCTTCCAGTACGGCAGGTCCTTGAGGATGTCCGAGCCGATGATGAGCGAGAAATGGTGCTCGGGGTGGCGCGCCTGGAGGAAGTCCAGCGTGTCCACCGTCCGCCCGTCCTTGCCCACCTCGCTCTCCACCCGGGACGTCTTCAGCCAGCCCGAGGTGTCCTCCCCGAGCAACTCACACATCCGCACCCGGTGCTCGAACGCAACGGACGCCTTGCCAAAGGGATGGCGGAAGGTGGGCATGAGCCACACCTCGTCCACGCCCTGGGTGGCGCGGACGTAGTGGGCGGCCATCAGGTGCCCCACGTGGGGCGGATTGAAGGAGCCTCCGAGCAGGGCGATGCGCATGGGTGGCTTCACTTGATGGACATCTTCGTGCGCCGCTCGAGGGGCAGCACCCGGGGCTCCAGCACGGCCTTTCCATCCAACCGCCACGCGGAGAAGCGCAGATCGCGCTCCACGCGCTCCAGCAGCGCGCACGTCTGTTCCGCGGCGCCCGCGAGCCGCCCGGGGGACAGGAAGAAGCGCGGGCCGATCTGCACGATCTTCGGCTCGGACTCGCGACCGTGGAGGAAGAGGCTGGCGTTGATGAGATCGTCCCGCTCCAGGTCGTTCTTGTCGTAGACGAGGCAGCACAGCGTGTCGCCCACCATGTCCAGCACCTTCCGGGGGATGGCCGGGTCACGGTACTGGAGGCAGTCGCGCTCGGGGGTGCGCAGGAAGTTCTCGCGCACGCGCAGGGGGTCCGCCGCCTCCTTCTCGAGTTCCTCGCGGCTCACCGACAGCGAGCGCGGACGGGGCTTCTTGTCGGAGACGGACAGCCAGCGCTCCACGTCCTGGAGGAAGTCCGTGCCCGAGTACTCCCGCCCGCCCCGGCTGCGCTCGCGCCGATCGAGGATCCACTCGTCCAGGTCGCTGTAGCGGCCGCCGAGAAAGACGAAGCGCTGGGCGCCCTTGGCGCGCAACAGCTCATAGGCCGCATCGAAGGCGGCCAGATCCCCATGGCTGTCGGAGACAATCCCGATGACGTCTTGGCTCACGAGCCGCGAGCGTACAGCAGGTGGCGCTCCCTGCGCCGGGCGAACTCCTGGGCCTGGGCGTCGAAGCCTTCCAGCAAACGATTCAGGGGCCAGCCCGCCTCGATGCCCCGGCGCACCTGGTCCGTCCCACACAGCAAGTCGAAGGCGGGCACGTCGTCCACGAACTCGTAGGCGTCCTCGCGCCAGGCGAACCCCTTGCCCTGCCCCAGCTCGTGGAGCGCCTGCCAGATGGCGATGCCCGTGCGCAGGGGGAGGAAGGCGGTGCGGTCCGTGACGTGGATGAAGGCGCCGTTGCACGACACGCCCCGGTACTTGTCGAAGGTGGGGGTGAATCCCACCGCCCGGAAACGCACCCCGGGCAACTGCTCGCGCTCGAGCCGGGCGATGAGCGCGTCCGAGTCCACCCACGGGGCGCCGAACTGCTCGAAGGGGCGGCAGGAGCCCCGGCCCTCGGAGACGTTGGTGCCCTCGCCCTGGCACATGCCGGGGTAGACGAGCGCCGTGTCGGCGGTGGGCATGTTGGGCGAGGGCGGCAGGAAGGGCAGCCCCGTGTCACTCCAGAAGTCCTCGCGGCGCCAGCCCTGCATGGGCACCACGGTCAGCTCGCAGCCAAAGCCCTGCTCGTCGTTGAAGAGGCGCGCCAGCTCGCCCGCCGTCATGCCGTGGCGGTTGGGGATGGGGTAGAGCCCCACGAAGGAGCGGTAGCGCTCGCCCACGAGGTTGCCCTCGAGGGTGACGCCGTTGAGGGGGTTGGGCCGGTCCAACACGTAGAAGGGAATCTTCGCCGCGCCCGCCGCCTTCATGGCCAGCGCCATGGTGTAGACGTAGGTGTAGTAGCGGCTGCCCACGTCCTGGATGTCGAAGACGAGCGCGTCCAGGCCCTCGAGCCACTCGGGGCGCGGGGAGAGCGACTCGAAGGTGGAGCCATAGAGGCTGTGCACGGGGACGCCCGTGCGCCGGTCCTTGTCCGCGTCCACGGCGACCATGTACTGGGCCTCGCCGCGCACGCCGTGCTCGGGGCCGAAGAGCGCCGCCAAGTGCACGCCCGGCGTGCGCGCCAGCAGGTCCGCCAGGTGCTGGAAGTTCGAGTCCACGCTGGTCGGGTTGACGATGGCGCCCACCCGCTTGCCCTTGAGCGGCGCGAAGCCCTGCTCCACCCACACATCCAGTCCCGTCTTCACCCGTCTCATCTCGTGCTCCCTCTCAGCTGCCCGAGCTGCACCAGCGCCCGCTCCGCGGCCTCGCGCGAATTGCACCCGGGATCGAACAGGCTCGGCTTCTTCTCTCCGTCCCCGCCCTTCTTCGCGAGCGTCTCCAACCCCTCGCGGGCGGACGCCACCCGGAATGCGCCCAGGACTTCCGCGGCCTCGCGGCGCACCGGGCACACCTCGTGATCGAGCAGCGCGATGAGCCGCTCGCTGGCCCGCTCCTCGCCGGCCTTCACCGCGAGGCGGTAATGCTCCACCGCGCGCTCGGGCCGCTGCAGCCCCTCCTCGAGCCGCCCGAGCAGCCACCGCCGTTCGCCCGCGGAGAGCTCCTTGTCCTCGGCGATGAGCCCGCGGGCCTTTTCCCCCCACTCGGCGCGCTCGGCGTTCGGCAACTCCCTGTTGGCGGCGGCCTTGATGGCGGCCTCGACGGGCGAGTCGTGCAGGAGCAGGAAGCCCCCCACGGCGAGCAGCACCAGGGCCAGCGCCGCGCCGCCCGCCATCAGCGCTCGGGGTGACGGGCGCCAGCGCCGCTGCCGGTGGGTCTTCACGGCGTGGAAGACCGTGCGGGTGCGCTGGGCGAGGCGCTCGCCCACCTGGGCCGCGGTGGTGGCGAGGTCCGGGCCCGTCGCCACCAGCATCGACTCGGGGACGCGTGAGAGGGCCAGGTTGCCGAACGGGGGTCGCTCCAGCGTGGGCTCGGGCGGCGCCTCGGGCGCGGGGGCGCCCATGCGGTACGGCCCTCGGGGGACGCGAAAGACGCGAATCTTGCTGGGGATGCCCTTGAGCTCGAAGAGGCCCACCTCGCGCGAGGGCACCTCGGCCTTGTTCATCGCGAGGTAGACGGCCTCGGTGAAGAAGACCTCGCCCGCCTCGGTGATGGACTCCACGCGGGCGGCGATGTTGACGGGCTCGCCGAAGACGTCCTGCTCCTCCAGCCGCACCTCGCCCACGTTGATGGCCACGCGCACATCGAGCCGCTCGGCCTCCGAGGCCGCCTGGTTGTACTGCCAGAGCCGGTCCTGAATGGCCATGCCACTCAGGACGGCCTGGGTGGGGGACTCGAAGGTGACCATGAACGCGTCCCCGATGGACTTGAGGATGCGCCCGCCAAACGCCTTGAACAGGGGCACGAGCAGCTCGTTGTGCACCCGGAGCAGACGCTCGTTCTCCTCGAGCGTCTGCCGGCTGGTTCGCTCGGAGAAGCCCTGGATGTCGGTGAACACGATGGCGAGGTTGGCGGTCTTCAAGGCGGGGGCAGTGTATGCAGTGACACTTTCCACGCAATCGCGGAAGAGCGCCCTGTCCTCCTAGCGACGCGACGGGCGCAGCGGACGCATTTTCTTGGGAGGTGAGGCGGGCCCCAGTTTCGCCCGGAGCTGGGCCGCCAGGTGGGGGCGGCCCGTGCGCTCGTAGAACCGGGCGAACTGTTCGACGACGAGCACGTTGGCGGGCTGTTCAGCGTGCAACTCACGCCACTCCTTCTCGGCGTCCTCCAGCCGGCCCTGCTGCTCGATGACGTGGATGAGCTGGAGGCGGACCTGGATCCACTCCGGGCGGGTGCGGGCGAGCAGCCGGTAGTGCATCTCCGCCTTGAGCCAATCCCCCAGGGAGGCCCAGACGCCGCCGAGGCGGAAGCGGGCCTCGTCGTACGAGGAGCGCAGGAAGACGGCACGCTCGTAGGCACTGGCCGAGCGCGTCAACTGGCCACGCTCCTCCCACAGGAGCCCGCGCAGGAAGTGCAGCCGGGGGTTGTTGGGCGCCGCGGTGGAGGCCACCTCCAGGTCCTTCTCCACCAGATCGAGGTCCCCTCCCAGCTTGAGCCTCAGGCGGGCGGCCTCCAGGCGAGGAAGCGCCTCGTTGGGCCAGGACTGGATGATCTCCTGGATGGCCGCGAGCGCTCCGGCGGCGTCGCCAGCGGCCTCCTGCGTGAGGGCGGGTGTCAGGTCCCCGGAGACGGGGACGTCCGTGGCGGCCGCGAGGGTGCCCGCTACCAGGAGCCAGAGCATGGCTGGCTGATAGCAGAGCGGCACGCGCAGTCCAACCGCACTTCCTCTTGACGGCCGCCCGGCCGCGCATGAAACCCATGACCGTGCAGATCGCTCAAAGAACTTTAGAAGACCTTGGCTACGCGGAAGTGCTTCGTGCGCTGGCCCACCGCTGTCGGACCGAACCAGGGAGGGAGCGCGCGCTCGCCCGGCCGTTCCTCGGGACGGACGAGGAGGTCGCCGAGGCCCTGGCGCTCGTCGCCGAGACGCGGCGGCTGGCCCAGGAGCAGTTCTCCCTGCCGCTCGGCGGGGTGACGGACCTGCGGGGGGCGCTGGAGTTGGCGTCGAAGAACGGCCTGCTGGAGCCCCGGCAGCTCATCGCCGCGGCGCAGCTGCTGTTCGCCTTCGTGCGCACGCGCGAGGCCCTGGAGGAGAGGCAACACGTGGTGCCCCGGCTGGCGGCCATCTCGCGGCGGCTGCCGCTGCTCGAGCCGCTCGCGGTGCGCATCGATCGGAGCTTCGAGGCGGACGGGGAGATTTCCGACCGGGCGAGTCCGGAGCTGCGCGAGGCGCGCGACCGGGTGCGGGGCCTGCACCGACGCATCAAGGGCCAGCTCGAGGAGATGCTCCACGACGAGGGCTTCCTGCCCAAGCTGCGCGAGAACTACTACACCATCCGCAATGGCCGGTACGTGGTGCCCGTCGTCTCCAACTACCGGGGCGAGGTGCCGGGCATCGTCCACAACGCGAGCCAGACGGGGCAGACGCTGTTCGTCGAGCCCGAGGGGCTGGTGGGCCTGGGCAATGATCTGGCGATCGCCCAGTCGCTGGTGGCGGAGGAGGAGCGGCGCATCCTCCAGGAGCTGACCAACCAGCTCGGGCGCGAGGCGGCCAAGGCGCTCGAGGGCATCGCGGCGGTGGCGGAGCTGGACGAGGCGGAGGCGGCGGCGGTGCTGGCCGGCGACCTGCGCGCCTATACGCCGGAGTTCCAGGGCGTGGAGGATCTGGCGCTGGTGCGGCTGCGGCATCCGCGGCTGGTACTGCGCGACACCGAGGTGGTGCCCAACGACGTGGAGATGAAGGGCGAGGCGCGGGCGCTGGTGGTGTCCGGCCCCAACGCGGGCGGCAAGACGGTGACGCTGACGGCGGTGGGCCTGTGCGCGTTGATGCTGCGCGCGGGTCTGCCCATCCCCGCGGGCGAGGGCTCGCGGATGCCGCTGTACCACACGGTGCACTCCACGGTGGGCGACGCGCAGGACCTGTCGCAGGGCCTGTCCACGTTCAGCGCGCACGTGGCGCGCCTGCGGGACATCACCCTCGCGGTGGCGAAGAACTCGCTGGTGCTCATCGACGAGATCGCCGCGGACACGGATCCGCGCGAGGGCGCGGCCATCGCCATCGCCGTGCTGGAGGAGCTGCTCGGCAAGGGGGCGGTGGTGCTGGTGACGACGCACCTGGAGGAGCTCAAGGCGCTCGCGCACCTGGATCCGCGCTTCCTCAACGCGCGCGTGGGCTTCGACTCCAAGCGCATGGCGCCCACGTACAAGCTGCAGCTGGGCGCGGCGGGTGCGTCCTCGGCGATCGAGGTGGCCGCGCGCATGGGGCTGCCGGCGCACATCTGCGAGCGGGCGCGGGACTTGTCGATGAACGCGGGCGGCGCGCTGGCCAAGGCGCTGACGGCGGCGGAGGAGGACCGGCGCCGGCTGCAGGACGAGCTGGATCGGGCCAAGGTGGCGGCGGAGGAGAGCGAGCGGCTGCGCAAGGAACTCGAGGAGCAGAAGGTGCAGTTCGAGCGCGAGCGCAAGGCGCGGCTGATGCGCTTCAACGAGGAAGTGGCGGCGGCGAGCGAGCAGGCGGCGGCGGAGGTGCAGGAGCTGCTCAAGGTGCTCCGGACGCAGTCGAACGAGAAGGCGGCGAGCGAGGCGCGCACGCAGCTGTTGCAGCGCATGGAGGAGGCCAACCAGCGGGCGAAGGCGGCGAGGGCGGAGCTGTTCCAGGTGGAGGCGCCAGCGCCGGCGGACTTGCGCGTGGGCGCGTGGGTGCGGCACTCGGGGCTGAACAAGGACGTGGAGATCCTGGAGCTGCACGGGGATCAGGCGCTGGTGGCGGCGGGCATCATGAAGATGCGCGTGCCGGTGTCGGAGCTGTCGGGGACGCGCGCGGGCAAGCCCAAGGAGTCGAAGTTCCCCGAGCGCAACAAGCAGTCGCAGCAGTTGCAGCGCGCCAAGGCGGCGGCGCCCGAGGCGGTGCCGTCGACGAACTACCGCTGCGACGTGCGGGGCATGCGGGCCGAGGATGCGCTGGGCGAGCTGGAGTCCTTCCTGGACCGGGGCATGCGCAGTGGAGAGGAAGCGGCGATCATCATCCATGGGCATGGCACGGGGGCGCTGCGCCAGGCCATCCGGGACTACCTCGCGGCCTCGCCGTACATCCGCATGTTCCGCCCCGGAGAGAACCACGAGGGCGGCGACGGCGTGACGGTGGTGGCCTTGAGGGCGTGAGGTGCCCTCCCCTTCCCCGTCACCGCCCGGGCTCGCTCCCGGCGGTGACGGGGAGGAAGGGCGTCAGCGCAGCCGTTCGATGTGGTGCTTGCGCCCCTTGATGCGGCCCTGGCTCAGGCTCTGGAGCGCCACGCGCGCGACGCTCCTGGCCACGGCGACGTAGGACAGCCGATCCTGGATCTCGATCTTCCCGATGTCGGTGGCCTTGAGCCCACCGGCCTCACCGGTCAGGGCGCCGAGGATGTCTCCCGGCCGCATCTTGTCCTTGCGCCCGGCGGAGATGCACAGCGTCTCCCAGGCGGAACCCAGGGAACCCTTGCCCGCCGGATCCTCGGGGGGCAGTGCGTCCACGCGCGCGTGCTCCAGCCTGGACTTGGTGGCGTGCTCGATCTCCTCGACCTTGCGGTCATCCTTCGGCGTGACGAGGGAGAGGGCGAGGCCCTGGCGTCCCGCGCGTCCCGTGCGGCCGATGCGGTGCACGTAGGGCTCGGGCTGTGAGGGCAGATCGAAGTTGAAGACGGCGTCGAGCGCCTCGACGTCGATGCCCCGGCCCGCCACGTCCGTGGCGACGAGCACCCGGGTGCTGTGGTTGCGGAACTTCGCCATGACGCGGTCGCGCTCGAACTGCTCCAGGTCCCCCTGGAGGCCATCCGCGCTCACCCCGGCCTCGCTCAGCGCGCGAGTCACCTCGACCACCGTCGCCTTGAGGTTGCAGAACACGATGGCGGACGTGGGCTGGTAGTGCCGGAGCAGCCGCAACAACACGGCGGTCTTCTCCTCGGGCGCGCAGAGGTAGGCGAGCTGCTGGATGTCGGGAGCCGCGTCGGTCGCCTCGACGGTGACGCGCGAGGGATCCTTCTGGAAGGCGCGGCTCATCGCCTCGATGGAGTCGGGGAACGTGGCCGAGAAGAGCACGGTCTGACGTGTCTTCGGGGTGGCGCCGAGGATGCGCTCCATGTCCTCGCGAAAGCCCATGTCGAGCATCCGATCGGCCTCGTCGAGCACCACGGTGGCGAGGTGGCGGGTGTCGAGCGCCTCGCGTTGGAGGAGATCCAACACGCGACCGGGTGTGCCCACCGCGAGGTGGGCGCCCTTCTCGAGCGCTTCGATTTGGGGCCGGATGGGTTGGCCCCCCGCGAGCACGAGCACCTGGAGGCCGGGCAATCTCCGGCCGAGGCGGCGGATCTCTCCGGCCACCTGGGCGCAGAGCTCGCGCGTCGGGCAGAGCACGAGGGCCTGGAGCCGGCGGTGTGGGAGCTGGATCTTCTGCAGGATCGGCAGCGCGAAGGCGGCGGTCTTCCCACTGCCCGTCTTCGCCTGACCGACGAGATCGCGGCCCTGGAGGAGCACCGGGATGCTCTGGGCCTGGATGGGCGTGGCGGTCTGGAACTTCAGCTCCGCGAGGACCTGCAACAACGGCGGGGACAGGGCGAGTGCGGAAAAATCCATCGGGGGTCTCGAGCGGCGGAGGTGAGGAGGCGACGCCGGAGCGCCACGAGGAGCCCCCAGCGCCATGGCTGGAGGCCCTCGGGTGGCTCCGACTGAGAGGGTCGTCGCCCGCCGCTACGACTTCCTTCCCTGGCGGGAGGTGGCCGTCTTCTTCGCTCCGCCCTTGGTGGGACGAGCCTTGGACGCCGCCGTGGACTTCTTGGCGGCGGCCTTCTTGGCCGGGGCCTTCTTCGCGGGAGCCTTCTTGACCGCCGGGGCCTTCTTCACGGGAGCCTTCTTGGCTACCGCGGCCTTCTTGGCCGGGGCCTTCTTCATGGGAGTCTTCTTGGCGGCGGCCTTCTTGGCCGCCGGGGCCTTCTTCACGGGAGCCTTCTTGGCCGCCGCGGCCTTCTTCGCGGGAGCCTTCTTGGCCGCCGCGGCCTTCTTCGCGGGAGCCTTCTTGGCGGCGGCCTGCTTCCGGGTCGCGGGTGGCTTCGCCCGCGTCGGCTTCTCCTCGGCGGCAACGGCGGCCCGCTTGCGCCGCGTGGGCGGCACGGCCTTCACCTTCTCGGGCGCCTGCTGCTCGGAAGGCTGATCCAGGGCCGCGAGGGCGCGGATGCGCTCGAAGCCCGCGGACGGCACGGGAAGGACCTCGGCGGAGACCTCCGGAGGAGCCCCCACCACCACGGCGTCGATGATCTCCTGGGGAATCTCCATCGTCACGGGAGCATCGGCGACCAGACGCCGCTGGGCCTCCTCGGCCTCGGCGAGCGAGCGATCGGCGCCGATGTCCACCCGGGGCTTGCCCCACTTCTCCTGACGCTCGCGCTCGCGCGCGAGGCGGGCCGCCTTCTTGAGATCCTCCTTGGACTGGCGCCGCTGCGCCTCCTGCTCCTGGCGCTCCACTGCGTGCATGGCCTTGATCGCCTGGCCGCCCACCTCGAGGGCCTCGAAGTCGATCCGCCGCAGGGCCAGGTTCACGCCGGTCAGCCGCACGCGGGCCTTCTGGCCCACGCGCACGCGGAAGCCACCCGGCAGTAGCAGGGCGAGCAGCGCCTTGTCGAAGCGGGTGCCGAAGCCGAGCGTGTCGGCGCGCACGAGCCCCTCGATGTGCAGCTCATCGAGCTCCACGAAGAAGCCGAACTCAGCGATGCCGGCGACGGTAGCGGCGAACTCCTCGCCCACGCGGTCCTTCACCATGAGGGCCGCGTAGTAGGAGACCACTTCGCGCTCGGCCTGCATGGCGGCGCGCTCGCGATCGGAGCTCTGGGCGGCCATGTCCTCCAGCGTGCGCTCCTCGCGCTCGACGTGGGCCTCCAGCCGCTTCTGGCCCTTGCGGTTCCAGTGCGCCTTGAGCAGCCGGTGCACGAGCAGGTCCGGGTAGCGGCGGATGGGCGAGGTGAAATGCAGGTAGTACTCGGCGGCCAGGCCGTAATGGCCCCGGTCTCCCGAGGTGTAGACGGCCTGCATCATGGAGCGCAGCAGGAGCTGGTTGAGGGCGCGCTCCTCGGGGTGGCCCTGCAACTGCGTCATGAAGCTGTTGAGCGCCTTGGGGGTGATGTCCTCGGCGTTGAGCTGGAAGCCGTAGGCCTGGGCCATCTGGGCGAAGATGGCGAGCTTCTCCTCGTCCGGCTCACCGTGGTAGCGGTAGACGCTGGGCAGCTCGCGGTCGGCGAAGTACCTGGCCACCGCCTCGTTGGCGGCGAGCATGCACTCCTCGATGAGCCGGTGGCTGTCCTTGCGCTCGCGCTTCTCCATGCGGGCGGGCAGGCCGTCCTCGCCCATGACGACCTTGTGCTCGGCCAGGTTGAAGTCGATGGCGCCGCGCTCCTTGCGCATCTGGGTGAGCGTGCGCGCCAGGGACTGGAGCCGCTCGAAGTGGGGCTTGAAGGCGTTGCGGTGCGGCACGTCCTTGCCATCGAGCACGTCCTGCACCTCGTTGTAGGTGCAGCGCGCGTGGCTGCGCATGACGGCCGGGTACAGCTCGCTGGAGACGAGCGTGCCCTTCCGGTCGATCACCATGTCGGCCACCATGCACAACCGGTCCTCGTCGGGACGCAGCGAGCAGATGCCGTTGCTCAGGCGCTCGGGGAGCATGGGCAGCACGCGGTCGGGCAGGTAGACGGAGGTGGCGCGGCGCAGGGCCTCGGCGTTGAGCGCGGTGCCCTCGCGCACGTAGTGCGTCACGTCGGCGATGGCCACCACGAGCCGCCAGCCCTCGCTGCGCTCCTCGGCGTAGACGGCGTCGTCGAAGTCGCGCGCGTCCTCGCCGTCGATGGTGACGAGCGGCAGCGAGCGCAGATCCTTTCGCTCCTCGCCCCGGGCCTCCTCCTCGGAGACGACGGTGTGGATGCGGTCCGCCTCGTCCATGACCTCGGGAGGGAACTCGTCGGAGAAGCCCTGCGAGTAGGCGATGGAGAGCACTTCCGCGCTCGGATCCCCGGGCTTGCCGAGGGAGCCAGCGACCTCGCCATAGAGGCCCTCGCCCGGCTCCAGCAGACCGGCGCCGACGCCCAGCCGCACCTTCACCAGGTCTCCGTCGCGCGCCATCTGGGTGGGCGGCACGCGGATGGGACCCTGGGCCTGCAGGTTCTTGTCGGTCGTCACCACCTGGGCGCCGTGCCGGCCGCGGGTTTCATACGTGCCCACGACGAGCTGGCGCAGGCGGCCCACCACGCTCACGAGGCGGCCCTCCATGCGTCCGGGACGGCCCCACGCCTCCACGACCACGCGATCGTTGTCGAGCGCGCGCGTGGCCTCCTGGGGCGGCAGGAAGATGTTGTCCCCCTGTCCCGAGCTGGGGTGGACGAAGCCGAAGCCATCCCGGTGCGCGTGGAACACGCCCTCGACGGTGGTGACCTCCTGACCCTTGGGTCCGCCGCGGCCACCCCGGTCACGGGACGCGAAGCGATCCCCGCCAAAGGAGCGCCCACCGGCCGGGGGACGGCGCTCCTTGTCGAAGCGGCCTGCCGGTGCTGGCCGACGCTCGTCCCGGGCGAACCGGCCCGGAGGCGCGGAACGGCCCGCATCAGCTGGATGCTCGGGACGGGCGAAGCGGCCACGCGGCTCGGCGCCACGGTCCTCGAAACGGCTTCGGGGCTGCTCGGCGCGACCCTCGCGCACGAAGCGGCCGCGTGGCTCGGGGCGGCGCTCCTTGTCGAAGCGGCCCCGGGGAGCGAAGCGCGAGTCGAGCTCGGACGGGGCTCGCGCCTCCGGGCCGGGTGCGCCGCGCTCTTCCCGGGGGCCAGCCCGTGGGGCCTCGGGGGGCCTTGCGTCCCGTTCGCGCCGGAAGGAAGGCCGGGGGCCGTCACCTCCGGGCGAAGGCGGCTGCGAGCCCCGGAGGCGGAAGCGCTTGCCCTCCTTGAGCAGGTCGCCCGCGCGCACCATGTCCCGGAGCGTCCGCTTGAGCTGGGTCTGCTGTCCGGGATGAAGCTGGGTGAGCTTGAGCAGTTCCTTGATGCCGAGGGGCTGCTTGGACTCGGCCAGGTGTCGCTTCACGTCTTGAGGAAGATCCGTCACGAGAGATCCCACGGAAGGGAGCCCAGCGGGCCCTGAAAAAAATAAGCCCGGCCGGTCCCACTGGGGACCCCCGGGCATGACTGGAAGAGCGAAAGATGGGGACGGAGGATGGTCAGCGGGACCCTCTCAGGCCTTGACGGTCACGTTGAGCTTGAACGAGCGCTCCACCTGACCGGGGTTGAAGGCCTTGGCGAGGAAGAACTCGATCTCCGAGGCGCCCGGATTGCGGGGCGTGAAGAAGAACTCGCGCGAGGCGGGCCCCTCGGCGTTGACCTCGAAGTTGGCCTCGCGCAGGCCCAGACGCTTGGCCGCCGTGGGCTCGATGGTCCACGAGAAGCCCGGCTGCTCCTGCAGGCGCACGGTGAAGGCGTGGTTGAGCCGCACGTCGATGCTGGTCGACTGCTCGCCTTCCACGTGCACCGTCTCCAGGCCCTCGCGGGACATGGGGCGGATTTCCGCGGGGCGCACTTCCACGTTCTCCACGTCGATGCGCCCGCCCCAGCCCGAGGACTTGTCCACCACGCCGGTGACGGACAGCGTCTGGCCGAGGTAGCGGCGCAGGCCCTTGGCGCCCTTGCCCTCGAGGATGTAGGACACCTGCTGCCGGGTGCCGGCGTTGGAGACCACCAGCACGAACTCCTCGCCGGTCATCTCCAGGTTGCCGCGCAGCGCGGCGAAGCCCTTCATGCCCGCGCCCATGCCGGCCGAGATGACCTGCGACACCTCGCCGGGCGACAGGTAGCGCAGGCGGGTCTCCGACTCCACCGGCTCGGGGATGGGCTCCTCGGCCTCCGGCTTCTTCGCGGAGAACTTCCGCACGTCCACCGTGCCGCCGTAGTTGGTGGTCTTCTTGATGAGACCACTGACGGACACCTTGTGGTCCACGTAGGCCGGCAGCACTTCCTGATCCGGCCCCTGGAGGATGAAGATCAGCTCGCGCTTGTCGCGGCCGATCACCACGAGGCCCGGCAGGCCCTCCACGACCGTCAGGCGGCCCTTGAGGCTGCCCTCGCCCACCACGCCCCGGCCCTGGCCGGCGGTGAGCAACTGCTCCATGTCGCGCTTGTTGAGGGGCTCGCCCGGCGGGGGCAGCTTGGTGGCGCGGGGACGAGGCTTCTCGACCGGAGGAGCGCTCGGCTCGGCGCGAGCGCCCTTGGAGCCGGACTCCTTGCCCTTGGTGGCTTCCTTGGGCTTGGCGGACTCCTTGCCCTTGGCGGCCTCCTTCACCTTGGCCGCCGCCTTGGCCACCACCTTCGTGGCCGCCTTGGCGACCTGCTTCACCTTGGCGGCGGCCTTCTTCGCGGCAGGGGCCGCGGACTTCTTCTTCGCGGGGGCCTTCTTTCCCGCCTTGGACGCCTCGGTCGCCTTCGCCACCAACTTCGCGGCCGCCTTCGCCACGCGTTTGGACGCGCTCTTGAGGACACCCCCCGATTTCGCCGACTTGACCTTCTTCGCGGCGGGAGTCGCCTTCTTGGCCCCGGACCTGGGCTTGGCCATCGACGCTGTCTCCTTGAATTCCCGTGTCATCTCAACGGGTTGGCACACCTGACCACGACCAGATCAGGTCCTCGCGATCATCACGGCTTGTAACGGTGATCATCAGACCTGTCAAACAAAGTCTTGAATTTCCTGGGGACTTTGATGCCAAAAGGGGCCCCTCGCTACACGCCTGTAACGGGTTGTTCCGCCCCCTACCCTCTCTCCGAGGTCGCCCCCGAATGAAGGATGACACCGAGTTGCTCGCCGTGGAGGAAGCGCGAGCCCGCACCCTCGCCCTGGTCCAACCGTTGTCCACCGAATGGGTGCGTTGGGAGGACGCGCTCGGGCGCACGCTGGCCGAGGACGTGCGGGCCCAACGCACCCTGCCGCCCTGGGACAACTCGGCCATGGATGGCTTCGCCGTGCGCAGCGCGGACCTCTCGGCCCCCCTGCCCGTTCGTCTGCGGGTGGGGGAAACCATCTACGCGGGGCAGACGCCGCGCGAGGAGGTAGGCCCCGGGACGTGCGCGCGCATCATGACGGGGGCTCCCCTGCCCGCTGGCGCCGACGCGGTGGTGATGCGCGAGCGGACGCGGCTGACGCCCGAGGGCGACGCGGTGGACATCCTCGAGGGGGTGGGTCCCGGCCACTTCGTGCGGCCCCGGGGGGAGGACGCGCGCGAGGGCGAGGTGCTGCTGCCCCGGGGCACGCCCCTGGGAATCCCCGAGCTGGGCCTGCTCTTGGGCCAGGGGCGCACGAGCGTGCCGGTGCCCCGCCGGCCCCGGGTGGCCATCCTCTCCACGGGGGACGAGCTGTGCCCGGCGGACGCCCCCGCCGAGGGCCGCATCGTGGATGCCAACGCGCCCGCGCTCAGCCTCGCGGTGATGCGCGCCGGAGGGGTGCCCTCGGTGCTCGGCATCGCCCGGGACACCCGGGAGGACGTGTCCCGCCTGCTCGCGGCCGCCGAGGGCCATGATCTGGTGCTCACGAGCGCGGGCATGTCGGTGGGCGAGCACGACTTCGTGCGCGAGGCGCTGGCGCAGCTGGGCGTGGCGCAGGACTTCTGGCGCGTGGCCATCAAGCCCGGCAAGCCCCTGGCCGTGGGCCGCAAGGGGGGCACCCTCTACTGCGGGCTGCCCGGCAATCCCACCTCGTCCCTGGTGACCTTCGAGCTCTTCGTGCGCCCCGCCCTGCGCCGCATGCTGGGACACGCCGACGTGGAGCCACCGCGGGTGCCGGGCCGGCTCGCCGGGGAGCTGAAGAAGGCCCCGGGGCTGGACCACTACATCCGGGTGACCGCCGCCTGGCAGGAGGGCGAGCTGTGGGCCCGGCCCCTGGCCACCCAGACCTCGGGAGCCCTGCGCTCCGCGGCCTCGGCCACTCATCTGCTTCATTTCCCTCGTTCTTCCAGTAGGTTGGCTACTGGGGACGAGGTCGAGCTATTGCCCCTGTCCTGGAGTGCCTAGAGGAACAACGGCACCCGATGAGCATCCATCTTGTGTCCCCAATTGTTGTAAGGGAGAAAGGTCTTCTCATGTCCGACACGCCTCAGGTCCTCCCCACCCGAAAAAGCTCTTCGCTCCTGGAGCGCTTCTCCGAAGCGGACGTTCCGACGGAGCGAGGCGTGCTGCGCACGGTCGTCTTCCGGGAGAAGCGCAATGGCCGGGAGCACGTGGCCCTCGTCGTGGGGGACATCCACGACAAGGAGGGGGTGCCGGTGCGCGTGCACTCCGAGTGCCTCACCAGCGAGGTGTTCGGCAGCCTCAAGTGCGACTGTCGGCAGCAACTGGACCGGGCACTGGACTTCGTCACCCAGAATGGCTGTGGCGTGGTGCTCTACCTGCGCCAGGAGGGCCGGGGCATCGGCCTGGGTAACAAGATCAAGGCCTATGCGTTGCAATCCCAGGGGTTGGACACGTACGAGTCCAACCGGAAGCTGGGGTTCGCCGATGACCTGCGCAGCTACGACGTCGCCGCGGAGATGCTGCGCTCACTGGGAGTGCGTTCCGTGGATCTCATCACGAACAACCCCCTGAAAATTGCAGGATTGGTGGAAGAGGGTATTCCCGTACGCCGACGCATTCCCTCGCGTACGGCGCATAATCCACATAACGTGGACTACCTGAGGACAAAGCGCGAGCGCACGGGACACCTGATTGAGCTCTTCGCCGAGGACGACACAGAAGCGAAGGTGGGCTGAGGACGCGCCGGGCCAGGAGCACGCCGAGCCGCGAGTCCCCTTTCACGTCCGGTTCTGGGGGGTGCGTGGCTCGGTCCCCGCCCCTGGACCGAAGACCCAGCGCTATGGGGGCAACACGCCTTGCGTCGAGATGCGATGCGGGGACGAGTTGCTCATCTTCGACATGGGCACGGGGGCTCGCGCGCTGGGCGAGTCGCTGAGCGCCGGCAGTGGACCGCTGCGCGCGTCCATCTTCCTGTCCCACTACCACTACGATCACCTGCAGGGGGTGCCGTTCTTCACCCCGCTCTTCAACCCCCGCTTCTCCTTCACGCTGTATGGCGCCACCCGAGAGGGACGCTCGGTGAAGGACGTGCTGGCCGGGCAGATGGTGCAGCCCTACTTCCCGGTGACGATGACCCAGGTCGTCAAGGCCGCGCTGACCTACCGGGACATGGCGCCGGGGCAGTCGCTGGAGCTGGGAGTGGCCACCGTGCGCGCGCTGGATCTGAACCATCCGGGCGGCAACCTGGGCTATCGCGTGGACTGCGATGGCCGCTCGGTGGTGTACGCGACGGACGTGGAGCACGGCTGCGACATGGATCGCGACCTGGTGGAGTTCGCGCGGGGCGCGGACGTGCTCATCATCGACGCGATGTACACCGAGGATGAGTACCGGGGCCGCAAGGGCGCCTCGAAGATGGGCTGGGGCCACTCGACATGGGAGGCCGCGGTGCACGTGGCCAACACCGCCCAGGTGAAGCAACTGGTGCTCTTCCACCACGAGACCACGCGCGATGACGAGGAGATGGATGCCTTCGTCGCCCGGGTGCGCGAGCACCGCCCCGAGGTGCTCGCCGCGCGGGAGCTGGAGACGATCACCCTCTGACGTCGCGCGCACCGCGCTGGAGGGCGCGCTCCACGCCCTCGCGCAGTCCCCGGAAGGGCAGCCGCTCGAGCGCCGTGGGAACATCCACCCACTCGAAGGCGTCGTGCTCGTCCCCCAGACGCACCTCGAAGCCACCCTCGCACCGGGCGGCGAAGGCGTTCTCCTCGACGAGCCGGGGCGGCACCGTGGTGCCCACCGCGAAGGCGTGGCGGTAGTCCAGATCCACCACGTCGGCGCGCAGTCCGGTCTCCTCGAACAGCTCTCGCGCGGCGGCCTCGCGGGGAGACTCGCCCGGCTCCAGCCCTCCGGTGACGATCTGCCAGAAGCCACCCCGCTGGGGACGCCGGCGCAGGAGCAACACGCGGGTGTCGGCGCCCTCGCCCTGGAGGAGCGTGACGCTCACGGTGCGCGTGGGCGGCGGGCCCTCGGCGAGTTGGAGTTCGAAGACGTCGGCGAAGTGCCGCGCCACCTTCTGCTCCACCTCGGCCATGGGCACGCGGTGGCCCAGCTCGCGCTGTAGCGACGTGACGCCCGCCTCGCGGATGCCACAGGGCACGATGAGCTGGAAGTGCTCCAGGTGCGTGTTCACGTTGAGCGCGAAGCCATGGCTGGTGAGCCAGCGCGCCAGGTGCACCCCGATGGCGGCGATCTTCCGGGCATCGCGCGTTGCCTCGCCGCCGAGCCACACCCCGGGCCACTTGGGGATCGTCACCGAGGACAGGCCATACTCGGCGAGCGTGCGGTGCATGCACTGCTCGACATCCCGCACGTAGCGGCGCACGTCCTGGCGGTGCTCGGGCAGCAGGAAGATGGGGTAGCCCACGAGCTGCCCGGGACCGTGGTAGGTGACGTCGCCGCCCCGGTCCGTCTGGAACAGTCCGATGTGCTCCTCGGCCAGCCGAGCATCGTCCGCGACGACGTTCTCGCGTTTGGCGGCCCGGCCCAGGGTGAGCACCGGCGGGTGCTCGAGCAGCAGCAACACGTCCCCGCAGAGGCCCTGGCGCCGGGTCTCGCCGAAGAGCTTCATGAGCTGCAAGCCATCCTCGTACTCGACCTGACCGAGCCGATACACCGTCAGCGTGTTCACGTGTCTCCCTTGCCCGGCCCCGGAGTCGCCCGCCGCCAGGAGCCGGGAGGAATCCGCGCCAGGAGCGCCTTCAATTCATGTCCGGTCCGAGGTGAACGGGCGGCCTCCTGGGCGAGCGCGGTGAGCGCCTCGTCGGACAGTTGGATGTCCTCCCGGGCGGCGAGCTGTCGCCGGGCGATCTCCCGCAGCAGCTCGACACCGGGCGTCTCGAGCACGACGAGCAGCTGCACCTGCTCCAACAACAACAGGGAGAGCGCGCCGCGAGTGGCCTCGGAGAGCGAGGCCGTGGTGGGCACGAAGAGGCGGCCCGAGTCCGATACGAGCTCGGGTCCGGGCACCACCGCGCCACCCCGGGCGGACATCACCACCGTGCGCTGGGGGTGACGGCTCAGGAAGGCCCCGAGCGCGGCTTGCCCGGCGGAGGGCAGCCGATCCACGTCCTCCACGAGCAGCGTGGCCTCCACCGAGGCGCGATCGATCGACTCCGGAGTGACGGCCTCGCCCTGCCCCGCCTCCACGAGCGCCCGCAGCCAGGTGCTCTTCCCCGAGCCCTCGGGACCGAGCACCAGCACCCGGCGGACCCCCGCCGCCAGCCCGCTCTCGAGCCGCGCCCGCGCCTCCGCTTGTCCCAGCAACTCCTGGGTGATGGGGCGCGACGCCCGGGGCCGAGCGGACGGAGCACGCGCCGTCACGCCTCCCAGCAGCGAGCTGGATTCTCCAATGCAGGCCGCGCAGATGAACGCGCCGGCGGGACCCGCCACCAGCGGCCCCACCTCAAGCCGGGGCCGGCAGCAGAAGGAGCACCACGCCTCGAGCGCGGGATCGGCCCGGGTCGGCCCCCGCTCGATGAACATGCCCTCCCGCTCCGGCGAGGACGGGGAGGACACGGCGGGCGGCGCGGGCGGTTCCTCCCGTCGCGGCCCCACGCTCTCCGCGGTGAGGACGGCCGAGCGCATGACCTTCACCGCCAGACCCACCGGGTTGGCACGGCGATCCACGGCCAGCGAGGCCTCGCGCAACGCGTCCTGGAGCGTCGAGGAATCCTCCTCGATCTCCCAGGTGGCCCCCTCGTGGACGTCGTCCTCGTCCTCCTCTTCGTCCGAGGACACGACCGGGATGGGGGGCGAGGGCTCGCTCTCCCCCGCCTCCAACCGGCGCAGCGCCTCCTCCAGGTCGGTGCGAGAAGGATCCAACCGCAGGGCATAGCGCAGGAGCTGTTCCGCCCGGGCCCGGTTTCCCCCGCGCCGACACAGCTCGGCGGCGCGTTGGAACAACTCGATGGCCCGGCGCTTGTCGCCGCCGAGCTCCGCCGCCTGGGCGGCACGGATGACGTCGCGGACGTTCTCGGCCATGGGCCCCTACTCCCTCGCGAAGGCCAACGGCCGTCAGGCCATGGCCAGGAACAGCATGTCTGGATGCTCCAGGTACTTGATGACTTCGTAGACGAAGTCCGCGGCCATCTGGCCGTCGATGACGCGGTGATCGGCGGAGATGGAGATGTTCATCATCTCGCGCACCACCACCTGGTCGTTCTTGTCCACCACGGGCCGCTTGCGCATGCGGTGGATGCCCAGGATGGCCACCTCGGGGTGGTTGATGATGGGCGTGGCGAAGATGCCGCCTGACTGCCCGAGCGAGGTGATGGTGAAGGAGCCTCCGGTCAGCTCGTCCATCTTCAGCTTGCGCTCGCGCGCCGCGGTGCTCAGGCGGAGGATCTCCTCGGCCAGCTCGCGCAGGGTGAGCCGGTCCGCGTTCTTGAGGACCGGCACGGTGAGCCCCTCGGGGGTGGACACCGCGATGCCGATGTTGAACTCGCCCCGGACGACGAGCTCCTGGGCGGCCTCGTCCATCTGCGCGTTGAGGTGGGGGTACTTCTTCATCGCCGCGATGACGGCCTTCACGATGAAGGGCAGGAAGGACAGCTTCGTCTTGTCCCCCGTGGCGGCCAGGCTCTCGTTGAGCCGCTTGCGCAGGGCGACGAGCTCCGTGGCGTCCGTCTCCTCGACGAAGCCGAAGTGGGGCGCGGTGAACTTCGAGCGCACCATCTTCTCGGCGATCTTCTTGCGCAGGCCGCGCAGCGGGATGCGCTCGTCGGCCCGGCCCGAGACCACCGGGGGCGCGGCCGGACGCGCGGCGGCGGCGGGAGGCGGCGACACCTCGTTGCGCGAGGAGGAGGCGCCCGCGATGGCCGCCTTCACGTCCGCCTTCATCACGCGGCCCTGCGGCCCGGAACCGGCGATCTGCGAGAGATCCAACCCGTGCTCGCGCGCCATGCGGCGGGTGAGCGGCGTGGCGAGCACCTTGGACGAGGACGCGGCCTCCGGCGCCGCGCTGGCCGCCGCGGCCACGGGAGCGGCGGCGGGAGTGGGAGCGGCCGCCGGAGCCTCATGACCCGACGAGGCCTGGGCGGGCGCGGAGCCTTCGAGCTCGAGCGTGACGAGGAGCTGGTGCACCTTCGCCATCTCGCCTTCCTTGCCGTGCGTCTGCACGACCCGGCCGGCCTTGGGGCTGGGAACGGTGACCGTGGCCTTGTCCGTCATCACCTCGGCGAGGGTCTGGTCCTCCTTGACCAGGTCACCCGCCTTGACGTGCCACTTGACCAGTTCGCCCTCCTGAACACCTTCGCCAAGATCAGGAAGCTTCAACTCGAAGATCGCCATTCGGGTTCCGTTTCGGGATGAGGGGAGAAAGGCGTCAGGTGCCGCTGGCGAGCCCCAGGCGCTCACGCTCCATGAGGCCCTTCATGAAGAACTCGGCGGCGCGGTAGCTCGAGCGCACGAGCGGCCCGGAGGCGACGTAGAGGAAGCCGAAGGACTCGGCGAGCTGCTTGTAGGCCTCGAACTGGGGCGGGCTCACGAAGCGCTCCACGCGCAGGTGGTACTGCGAGGGCTGGAGGTACTGGCCGAGCGTCAGCACGTCCACGCCCGCCGAGCGCAAGTCGCGGAAGGTCTGCTCCAGCTCGGCGTCCGTCTCGCCCAGGCCCACCATGACGGAGCTCTTGGTGTAGAGCCGCTCGGGGCGGTTCTTGAGGTACTCGAGCACCCGGAGCGACTGGCGGTAGGTGGCGCGGCGATCGCGCACGGTGGGGGTGAGGCGCTCCACCGTCTCCACGTTGTGGGCCACCACGTGCGGCCGGGCCTGGGCCACGGTGTCCAGGTCCTGCTCCTTGCCCTTGAAGTCGGGGATGAGCACCTCGACGATCGTCTTGGGCGAGTGCTGGCGCAGCTCGCGGATGGCCGAGGCGAAGTGGCTCGCGCCCCCATCCGGCCGATCATCCCGGTTCACCGAGGTGACCACGATGTACTCCAGGTCCATCTCCTTGACGGCCTGGGCCAGGTGGATGGGCTCCATCGGATCCAACGGCGGCGGCGCGCCCACCTTCACGTGGCAGAAGCGGCACGCGCGCGTGCACACCTCGCCCATGAGCATCACCGTGGCGGTGCCACCCCCCCAGCACTCGGCGATGTTCGGGCAGCGTGCTTCCTCGCACACCGTGGCCAGCTTCGTGCGGCGCACGATGGACTTCACCCGCTCGTACCCCTCGCCGTGAGGGAGACGCACCTTCAGCCACTCGGGCTTCCGGGTGGATTCGGCTACCTGGGGCAGGGGGAAACGATCGGGAGTCGCCATGGGTCGCGGGCCTTCTACGGTTGGGGCGAAAGCAGGGTCAAGCGGGAAGCCTTGACGCGATATGTCAGCTCTCGCGCGGATTCAAACGCTTCTCCCTTCTAACGCGACGCGCGCTTCCAGGCAGCGCGCGTCCACCCCGGAACACTCGCGCCCCCGCATCGAGGCCATGAGCCCGGCGGGCCCGGGTGATGCGCGGCTCGTCCACCGGGCGGGCGAGCACGCCCTTCCGACCAGCCAGCCCTCACGATGTCCATGCTTGGCGGCATGAGGGCCATCCACCTCGGGACGAGCGGGTACGTCTACAAGCACTGGAAGGCTTTGTTCTATCCACCCGGGCTGCCCGCCAGCCGCTGGCTGCCCTACTACGCCCAGGTCTTCTCCACCGTGGAGCTCAACGCTTCCTTCTACCGGCTGCCCACGGAGGACGCGGTGGACGGCTGGTTCGAGCAGACGCCTCCGGGCTTCCGCTTCGCCTGCAAGGGCAGCCGCTACCTCACCCACATGAAGCGGCTGACGGACGTGGGCGAGGGCCTGGAGCGCTTCTTCCGCGTCATCCTGCGCTTCGGCCCGAAGCTCGGTCCGGTGCTCTGGCAACTCCCGCCGCACATGAAGAAGCCGGATCCCGAGCGGCTGGAGCGCTTCCTCGCCGCCCTGCCCCGCGGCATCCACTCCGTCTTCGAGTTCCGCGACGCCGCCTGGTACCACGACGAGGTACTGGAGGTGCTCGACCGGTGGGACGTGTCCCTGTGCGAGCACGACCTCGTCCCGGTGCCCGTGCCCCGCCCCACCGGCAGCTTCCGCTACCTGCGCTTCCACGGCCTGGGGGCTCGCTACGCCGGGCGCTATGGCCGCGCGGCGCTGCGGCCCGTCGCGCGAGACCTGAAGGCGTGGCGCCAGAGGGGACGCGGCGCCTGGGTGTACTTCAACAACGACCTGCACGGGCACGCGCTGCTGGATGCGTTCGACCTGGCGGAGCTGCTCGGCCACGTCCCGGTGCACCCGCCCCCGGACATGCAACGGCCGCCCGAGACGGAGTCATCTCGGACGGCCTGAGTGAAACGGGCGTGAAGCGCCCGGCTCAGATGTGGATCGGGTGACCCAGGGTCATCTCGGCGCCTTCCTTCACGATCTCCGAGAGCGTGGGGTGGGCGTGCATCGTGTGCGCGAGCTCCTCGGTGGTGATCTCCAGGCGGAGCGCCACACAGGCCTCGGCGAGCAGCTCGGTGGCGTGCGGGCCCACCAGGTGGACGCCGAGCACCTCGTCGTACTTCTTGTCCGAGACCACCTTCACCAGGCCAATGCCCTCGTTGGAGATGGAGGCCTTGGTGACGGCGGAGAACGGGAAGATGCCCGTCTTCACGTCGTAGCCCCGCTCCTTGGCCTTCTTCTCCGTGAGGCCCACGGACGCCACCTCGGGGTAGCAGTAGGTGGCCGACGGGGTCAGGTCGTAGTTGATGGGCGTGGGCTTCTTGCCGGCGATGTGCTCCACCGCGAGCACCGCCTCGGCGCTGGCCACGTGGGCGAGCATGGGCGTGGGGATGACGTCACCGATCGCGTACACGTTCGGCTCGGTGGTGCGCATCATCTCGTCCGTCTTGATGAAGCCCCGGTCGGCCTTGATGGACGTGAAGCTCAAACCGATGTCCTCGGTCACCGGGGCGCGGCCCACGGCGGACAGGACGTACTCGGCCTCGATGGTGCGCGTCTCGGTGCCCACCGTCATGGTGAGCTTCACGCCGTTGGCGCTGCTCTCCACCTTCTCCACCTTGGCGCCGGTGTGCACGTCGATCTTGCGCTTCTTGAAGTGCTTCTCGAACTCCTTGGAGACGTCCACGTCCTCGATGGGCAGCAGGTTCGGCAGGTACTCCACCACGGAGACCTGGGTGCCCATGTGGTTGAAGACGGAGGCGAACTCGCAGCCCACCGCGCCCGCGCCAATGACGATGAGGCTCTTGGGAATGCGATCAATCGTGAGGATGGAGTCGCTGTTGAGCACGCGCTGGTGATCCACCTGCACGTTGGGCAGCGACTTGGGCACCGAGCCCGTCGCGATGATGATGTTCTTGGTGTCCAGCGTCTGCTTGGAGCCGTCGTCGGCGGTGACCTCGACCTTGCCCTTGCCGGCGATGCGGCCATGGCCCTTGAGGACCGAGATCTTGTTCTTCTTCATCAGGTAGTCGATGCCGTTGGCACCCTTGGTGACCACCTTCTGCTTGTGCTCCTGGACCTTGGCCCAGTTGACCACCGGCGCCGGCACCTCGATGCCGAAGTCCGCCGCTTCCTTGATGTGATGCAGGAGCGAGGCGCTCCAGAGCAGCGACTTGGTGGGGATGCAGCCCCGGTGGAGGCACGTGCCACCCAGGCGCTTGTCCTTCTCGATGAGGGCCGTCTTCAACCCGAGCTGCGCCGCCCGGATCGCACCGACATAACCCCCCGGGCCCGAACCGATGATCACCACGTCGAAAGTCTCAGCCACGAATGCCTCCGGGGTGGATGTAACCGCGCGGCGCTGATAACCACCCCTCCCGGCTGGAATCAAGGAGTTTGCACCTTGCGACGCTTCCCCGTCCGATCACTCCTCCTGATGACGCTCGCCCTGGTGGCCTTCGCGCGCCTCTATTACGTCACCCACACGGTGCCAGAAGGCGGAGGCGTCCCCGTGCCGCCCCGCGGCATCCCGTCCACGCCCTCCCTCAAAGCCCCGATCTGTCCGACCCTCGAGAAGTCCCTGGAAGGCGTCCTCAAGGCGCCCGAGGACCCCACGGCCCTTGCCGCGGCCCGACGGGAGCTGGACGCCTGCCCCACCCCGCCCATCCGGGCGTGCGAGCTGGGCCCGGCCCTGGATGCCCGCTTCCCGCTGACCGCCGGAATGGCCCCCGCGCGCGAGCTGCTCGACGTGCTGTGTCAGCGCTGCCCCTCGGGGGCCAACCCCTGCGAACAAGCCGTCGTCCGCGCGGTGAGGGCCTCGAGTCGGGGGGCAACACCCCCGCCCGCCCTTCCCCTCTGGCACCTGGAGCACGCTGGCCCGGGAACCCGGGAGGCCTGCGCCGAGGTGGTGCGCGCCCTGCTCGCGCCCGCCGCCCTGGACGAGGAGCCCCTGACGCAGGAGCGCAGGAGCTGGCTCGAGCAACTCACCCCGGTCTGCGCCCGCGAGGGACAGGTGTCTTCTCCGCTGCTGCGGGCCGTCGTGGTGCAAGGCGACGTGCCCGCCCTGGCCTCGCTCGTCCAGACGGCGATGCCCACCACCACGACCGCCGTGCTCAAGCCGGACCGCATCGTGGGCCCCGAGGGGGCGGAGCGGGCCTTCGACGGACAGGAGTCCACGTCCGTGACGCTCCCGGTGGCGGAGCAGGCGCCCGGGTGGCGCAAGGACGGCGCGCTGAGCGCGGTGTTCGAGCCCCCCGTCCAAGCCCTGACAGCCCTGCGCGTGCGCGCGCGAGGCCCGGGCGTGCTGCGAGCCGTGGTCCGGGTGGAGGAAGAGGTGGGGCTGAACGACCCGGACACGCGGACGAACTTCGTCCGCCCCAGGGTCTGCCAGTTCCAAGGCACCGGTCAGTGGGAGTCGTGCGCGCTGCCGGCCGCCCTCCTGAACGTGGAGGCGCTCAGTGTCTTTCCCACGAAAAGTCCACTTTCGCTGATCGACGTGGAAATCCGTGTAACGCGCTGAGGACCGAGACGTTGGAGCGGGCACCATGCGAACTACCCTGCTCGTCCTGACCCTTCTGTCCATGCCCGCCTTCGCCGCGAGTCCCCTCACCGGGCTCGTCGCCGAGTACGAGACGGGCCCGGCCGCCATCTTCCAGAACGACGGCCGCTATGGCGCCTCGGGCACGTCCTATTCGGCCGAGGATCTCCAGCAGAACGCCACCCTCTACCGCACCTGGCGCGCCGCCGTGGAGGCGCGCCTGGGCGCGCGGCATGGCCTCATCCTGCTGTACGCCCCGTTCGATGTGACCACGCGCGCGACGCTGTCGCGGGACATCGACTTCCGCGGAACCGTGTTCCCCGCGGGCACCGTGGTGGACAGCCGCTACCTCTTCGATGGGTTCCGCGGCAGCTACCTCTTCCGGCTCATCGACGGGGAGCGCTTCAAGTGGGACATCGGCGCGAGCGTGCAGATCCGCAACGCCCTGGTGGGATGGGGCGCGGTGGATGGCTCGCGCTACTCGCAGGAGAGCGACATCGGCGTGGTGGGCGCGCTGAAGACCCGGCTGCGCTACGAGCTGCCCTCGCGCGTATGGGCGGGGCTGGAGGCCGACGCGCTCTCCACCTTTGGTCTGGTGGGCAACACCACGGGCGGCATCTACGACGTGGCCCTGACGTTGGGTGTTCCGCTGAACACGCGGGGCGACGTGAATGCCTACGCGCGACTGCGACTCCTCGGGGGCGGCGCGGACGTGACACGCCGCGATATCTACAACTGGGGCAACTTCGGCTTCGCGGTGTTGGGTGTGCAGGCGGACCTCGTGTCCCTGGTGGAGCGGGGCCTCTCGACACCGTGACGGAGCGGGAACATGGTGCGGAGCCATGGACTCGCCCACTTCCCGCACCGTCACCGGCCACATCGACGTCCACCACCGGGGCCATGGCTTCCTCGTCGTGCGGCCCACCCTCACCTCCGAGGGCCTCTCCGCCTTCATCCCGGCCAAGGAGCTGAAGCACCACCTGGCCGACGATGTCGTCTCCGCGAGAATCACCCGCGCGGAGGACGGCCGGTGGAGCGCCAGCGGCTTGTCCCTCGTGCACCGGCCCCGCCAGGAGCTCTATGGCGAGGTAGTGGTGCGCGAGGAGCGCGTGCTGCTCCACCCCGACCGGGACGTGGGCGCGGGCGAGTGGCCCCTGGAGACGGAGGGCGTCGAGGTCCAGCCCGGCGACGCGGTGGTGGGACGCATCGACGAGGACAAGATCCGGTTGGTGCGCAAGCTCGCGCCCGGAGTGGACCGCGCCCTGGAGCGCCTGCTGCTGCGCCATGGCCTGCGCCGCGAGTTCGGCCCGGAGGCCCACGCCGAGGTCCCCCAGGTCCTCGCCCGGCCACTCACGCGGGAGGGCCGGAGGGATCTGCGCGAGGTGCCCACGGTGACCGTGGACTCGCCCACCACCCGCATCATCGATGACGCCCTCTCCGTGCTCCCCGCCGGAGGGGATGGCGCGCTGCGGCTGTTCGTCTCCATCGCGGACGCCGCCGAGTTCATCCCCGAGGGCTCCGCGCTGGATCGCGAGGCGCGCGAGCGGGCCACCAACGTGTACCTCGGAGACACCCTGCTGCCCATGCTCCCCGAGGCGCTGTCGGCGGGCTCGCTCAGCCTGGTGCCGGGCGAGGAGCGGCTGTGCGTCACGGCGGAGCTGCGCATCGATCCGGAAGGACGGGTCACCTCGGTGGATGTCTACGAGAGCCTGCTGCGCTCCTGGGCGCGGCTGAGCTACACCGAGGTGGCGGCGTACCTCGATCGGGGCGAGGTGTCCGAGCCGATGGCCCCGGTGCGCGAGGCGATGCCGTGGTTGCGCGCGGCGGCGGCGCGGCTGGCAGTGGCGCGGGCGGGACGCGGGGGCATCGACCAGACGCGCGACGAGGCCCACTTCACCTTCGATGAAGTCACGGGAGAGGTCTCGGGCATCGAGACCGAGCGGCCCACTTCGGCGCATGCGCTCGTCGAGCGCTTCATGGTGGCCGCCAACGAGGCCATCGCCGGCTGGCTCGTCGAGCGGGGCATTCCCGCCCCCTTCCGCGTCCAGGGGGAGCCCGAGCCCCAGGCCGTGGCGGACCTGGACGCCTTCGCCCTCCACTCGGGCTTCGCCGCGGGCCTGGGCCGCACGCTCACCCCGCTGTCACTCGCCGCGTTCGCCCGGCAGCTCTCCGGTGTGCCCGCGGAGGCCGCGTTGCGCTCGGTGATGTTCAAGGCGCTCGCCTCCTCGCGCTACACCGTGGTGCCCGCCTCCCACTTCGGCCTCGCCGCGCGCGCCTATGTGCACTTCACCTCGCCGCTGCGGCGCTACGCGGACCTCGCCGTCCACCGCGCCCTCAAGCACTACCTGCGCGGCCGGCGGGACTTCCCGCACGAGGATCCGGACGTCGAGCGGCTCTCGCTCCACCTCAACGAGCGCACCCGGCGCGCTCAGCGCGCGGAGAAGGAGCGGCACCGGCTGCTGGAAGCGCGGGTGATGGCCGCGCACGTGGGCCAGGAGTTCACCGGACACGTCACCCGGGTGCGCTCCTCGGGGCTGCTCGTCCAGCTCGACCAGCCCCTCGTGGAGGGATTCCTTCCCCTGGAGTCGCTCCCGGGCGGCCCCTACACACCGGAGGCCCGGGAGACCTCGCTCGTGGGGCCCACACGCTCCTTCACGCTCGGAATGCCGCTCCGGGTGCGCGTGGCCTTCACGGAGGAGCACCCGGGCCGCATCGGACTGACGCTCGTCGAGTAGGCCCGCCGCGTCCTACTTCGCCGGCTTGCGGGCCCGGCGCGCGAGCACCGCCTTCACGTCCTCCAGCGTCACACCCAGCGGCCGCACCGCCACGAGCAGATGGTAGAGGACATCGGCGGCTTCCTCGGCCGCGCGCTCCTTGTCTCCATCCGCGCAGGCCGTCACCAGCTCCGCCGCCTCCTCGCCGATCTTCTTCAGGCGCAGGTTGCGGTCGTCCAGGAGCCGCCGCGTGTAGCTCGGCTTCTCGCCGGGCTCCGGGGCCTTCTTCGCACGCGCGGAGATGGTCCTGTCCAGCGCCACGAGCTCATCCACCGGGCCGATGTCGAAGCACGTCTCCGCCCCGGTGTGACAGGCCGGACCCGCCTTCTCCACCCGGGCGAGCACCGCGTCCGCGTCGCAGTCGGCCGTGAGGGACACCACGCGCTGCACGTTCCCGCTCGTGCCGCCCTTGTGCCACAAGCCCCGCGAGCGCGAGCGGTAGTGCATCTCGCCCGTCTGGATCGTCTTCTCGAGCGCCTCGCGGTCCGCGTGCGCGACCATGAGCAGATCGCCCGTGTGGGCGTCCTGCGTCACCACCGTCACCAGTCCGTTGCCCTTGGTGAAATCCAGCTTCGACAAGTCCAACATCATGTCCCCTTCGCCCCGAGCAACTCGCGCACCTGCGCCGAGAGCACCGCGTTGGTGGCGATGCAGTTGCCGCCGAACGCCGTGCGCTTGCCCGTCCAGTCCGTGAAGACGCCGCCGGCCTCCTCGATGATGGGCTGCAGCGCGGCCGCGTCCCAGGGGGACATCAGCTCGTCGACCATCACCTCGGCCCGGCCGGTGGCCAACAGCAGGTAGCCGTAGCAATCCCCCCAGGTCCGGGAGACGGAAGCCTTGGCCGCCAGGCCCCGCCACGCCGCCCCGCGCTGGGGATACGTGAGGAACCGCTCGTCGGTGGACAACACCAGGGCGCGCGACAGATCCGCCTCGGTCGACACCCTCGTCTGCTTTCCATTCCACCAGCAGCCCTGCCCCGGCGCCGCCACCAGCATCTCCCCCACGGGCGGGAAGTACGCCGCGCCCGCGAGGATCGTCTCCCCCTCGGTCACCGCCACCAGCGTGCCCCACAGCGGCACCCCGCGGATGAACGTCTTGGTGCCGTCGATGGGATCGAGGATCCACCGGCGCCTGGCTCCGGGCCGCGTCTCGCCGAACTCCTCGCCGAGGATGCCGTCCTCGGGGAAGCGCGCTTCAATCCACTCGCGTGCCGTCTTCTCGGCCGTCCGGTCCGCCACCGTCACCGGCGTGCCGTCTCCCTTGGTGTCCACCGTGACGCCCTGGCGGAAGAAGCCCAGTGCCACGTCGCCCGACTTGCGGGCCACTTCCTCCGCCGCCTGCATCAACGAACGCGCATCCATGCTCAATGGCTCCTGATTTCCAGACCACCGCCTCGCAGCAGCGTCTTGATGGCTCCCACCGTGGTGACGCCGTCGTGGAGGATGCCCGCCACCAGCGCCGCGTCCGCCCCACCCTCCCTCAACGCCGCCCGGACATGCTCCGCGTTGCCCGCGCCTCCCGAGGCGATGACGGGCACCGCCACCCCCTCGGCGACGGCCCGCGTCAGCTCCAGGTCATACCCCGAACGGGCACCATCCCGATCGATGCTCGTGAGGAGGATCTCCCCCGCGCCGCGTTTCACACACTCGCGCGCCCAGGCGATGGCATCCAGGTCCGTGGGCTTCTTGCCTCCGTGGGTGTACACGCGCCAGCTCGCCCCGTCGCGCTTGGCGTCGATGCTCGCCACCACACACTGGGCCCCGAAGCGCTCGGCGCACTCGGTGAGCACCTCGGGACGGGCCACCGCCGCCGAGTTGATGCTCACCTTGTCCGCTCCCGCCCGCAGGGCCCGGCCCACGTCGTCCGCCGTGCGCACGCCGCCTCCCACCGTGAGCGGGATGAACAGCCGCTCGGCGGTGCGCCGCACCAGTTCCCACAGCGTGCCGCGCTCCTCCTGGGTCGCGGAGATGTCGAGGAAGGTCACCTCGTCGGCGCCCGCCTCCTCGTAGCGCAGGGCGAGTTCCACGGGATCTCCCACGTCGCGCAGGCCCTCGAACTGGACGCCCTTGACCACGCGGCCGCCCTTCACATCCAGACAGACGATCAGTCGTCGCGTGAGCATCTCACTTCACCTCCAGGGCAACGGCGCCCTTCGTGCTGAACACCACGCCCGAGTCCACCATCGCATCGCGCAGCGCCATGCCGAGCGCCTTGAAGGCCGCCTCCGTCACGTGGTGGCTGTCCTTGCCGCGCAGGATGCGCAGGTGCAGCGTCACGCGGGCGTGCTCGCAGAACGAGCGCATCACGTGCTCGTAGAGTTTGTTGCGCAAGGGGCCGCGGTAATAGAAGCGCCCGCCCACGTCGATGCACGCCTGCACGAGCGCGTCATCCATGGGCACGGTGCGCTCGCCGTAGCGCGCGGCCGTGGCGGGGACGACCTTCTGCACGGCGGTGCCCAGGGTGATGGCCACGTCCTCCATGAGGTGGTGGCGCAAGTCTCCGCGGGCGTGCAGCGTGAGGTCCAACCCCGCGTAGCGCGCGAAGGTGCCGAGCATGTGATCGAAGAAGGGCTGGCCGGTGTCCACTTGGGCGATGCCCTTGCCCAGGGCGATCTGCACCGTGACCTTCGTTTCCTTCGTTTCCCGAACGATGGTTGTCATGCGAACTCCCGCGCGACTTCGGCCGCGTCCAATCTGCCCGTGTACAGCGCCATGCCGATGACGGCCCCGCTGGCCCCCACGCGCCCGAGTGCCCGCAGGTCCTCCAGCGTCGTCACGCCTCCCGAGGCGGACAGCGGATGGCGGCTCGCGCGCACCACCGACTCCACCAGCGGCAGATCCACCCCCTCCATCTGCCCTTCCTTGTGGACGGCCGTGACCAGCAGGCCCCCCAGGGGCAGGCGATCCAACGACGCCAGTACGCTCTCGATGTCGCGCGCGGTGCTGGACGTCCATCCGCGCGTCACCACCTCGCGGCCCTTCACGTCCGCGGCAACCACGATCTGGCCCGGAAAGCGCTCGGCCACCTCGCGCAGCCAGTCCGCGTCCTCGATGGCCCGCGTGCCCACCACCACGGAGGTGGCGCCCAGCATGAGCAACGACTCCACCTTGACCGTGCTGCGCACGCCGCCGCCCACCGAGAAGGTGAGGCCCGGCTCGTGCGTGAGGAGCGCGCGGATGGCGTCCTCGTTGGAGCCCTTGCCCAGGGCGGCGTCGAGGTCCACCACATGGAAGGTCTTGAAGCCGTGCGCGCGCCAGCGCTTGAGGGCTTCCAGGGGATCCTTCACCCGCACGCGCTCGTCGGCATAGGAGCCGCCCACGAGTTGCACGCACGCGCCCTCGCGCAGGTCGATGGCGGGAATGGCGATCATGAGCCCACCTCCTTCAGGAAGGCGTGCACGAAGCGCACGCCCGGGGCCGAGCTCTTCTCCGGATGGAACTGCACACCGAGCACCTTGCCGCGCCGCACCGAGGCCGGGAAGCGATCCCCCTCGTGCGTCGTCCAGCCCACCACCACGTCGGAGTCCTCGGCGCGGCAGGCGAAGCTGTGCGCGTAGTAGACGGTTCCCGGCTTCTCCTCGCGCAGCGCGGTATCCTCCTCCACCGAGTTCCACCCGATGTGGGGCACGTGCTTGGACGTCAGCCGCGTCACCCGGCCCCGGAAGAAGCCCAGGCCCTGGCCCGCTCCCTCGTCGCTGCCCTCGAAGAGCAGCTGCATGCCCAGGCAGATGCCCAGGCACGGCAGGCCGTCATCCAACGCGCGCCGCATCTTCTCGGCGCCCGGGGCCAGGCGCGCCATCGCGGCACCGAACGCCCCCACGCCCGGCAGCACGAGCAGGTCCGTGTCCAGGGCGCGCAGGGGATCCTCCTCCACGTGCACCTTGACTCCCGGCGCCAGCGCGAGCGCCTTGGCGAGGGAGTGCAGGTTGCCAGCTCCATAGTCGAACAGGGTCACTCTCACCGTCGCTCCTCTCGCAGCGCATCGAGCGCCGTCTGAATCACATCCCAGGGCCCGCATCCGATGCGCAGCGCATCGCCAATGCCCGGCAGACCCGCGAAAGCCCGAACGTTCACGTCCCGCGCCCGCATCCGCTCCGCCACCTCGAGCGCTCCGCGCAGCTTCACCATCACGAAGTTGGCCTCGGTGGGCAGGCAGGTGAGCCCCATGCCCTGGAGCTCGGCCACCAGCCGCTCGCGCACGGCGAGGGACTCGGCCACCTTCGCCCGCATCCACGGCACGTCCTCGCGCAGCGCCGCCACGGCCATGCGCTCGGACAGGGCCGTCACCTTGTAGGGCCCGCGGGCCTTCTCCACCTCGGCCACCAGGGCGGGCGCGCCCACCGCGTAGCCCACGCGCATGGACGCCAGCCCGAAGGCCTTGGACATCGTGCGCGACACGAGCACGTTCGGCCGACGCGCCAGGTCCAGGTGACTCTCCCGGGCGAACTCGGCATAGGCCTCGTCGAGCAGGACGAGTCCGGGCGCGCGCTCGATCAGTTGCTCCAGGGCGGCGCGCGAGGCCACCGTGCCCGTGGGGTTGTTGGGCGAGCACACGTAGATGAGCTTCGCCTGGGTGGCGAGCAGCCCCTCCACGTCGATGTCGAAGTCCGGCCGCAGGTTCACCGGGGCGTAGCGCAGGCCGTTGACCTTGGCGAAGTAGGACATCATCACGAAGGTGGGCGAGGGAAAGGCGATGAGCTCGCCCGGCTCGAGGAAGGCGCGCAGGGTGCTGTCGATGACGTCGTCCGAGCCGCACCCGGTGGTGACGCACGAGGTGTCCACGCCGGTGTAGTGGGCCACGGCCTCGCGCAGGTCGGGCGAGTAGCCCACGGGGTAGCGCGTCACCAGGGGGACGGCCACCTCGCGCAGCACGCGCTCGGCGCCAGGCGGCATGCCGAAGAGGTTGGTGTTGTCGCTCAGGTCCACCCGGCAGCGCGCCTTGGAGGGCGAGTAGAGCGGAATGTCCCGGTACGACGCACGCGAGGGCAGGCTCATGATTGCCTCCAGGCACGAGCGGCCTCGGCGTGGGCGAACAGGCCCTCGCTGTCGGCCAGGACGCCCACGTCGTCGGCGAGCCGGGAGGCCGCCTCGCGCGTCACGCGCTGGTACGTGGTCCATCGGTAGAAATCGAGCACGCTCAGTCCCGAGTACGCCCGGGCGAGGCCCGCGGTGGGCAGCACGTGGTTGGCGCCCGTCATGTAGTCGCCGTAGGCCACGGAGGCATGCTGGCCCACGAACACCGTGCCCGCGTTGCGCACCCGGGGCAGCGCCTGCGTGGGATTCTCGGTGGCGATCAGCAGGTGCTCGGGAGCGAAGTCCGCCACGAAGGGCCAGGCCTCCTCCAGCGAGTCCACGCTCAGCACCGCGCCGCGCTCGCTCAGGGAGCGCGAGACGATCTCCTTGCGCTGGGCCCGGGCCGCCAGGCGCTCCACCGCCATGGCCACCGCCTCGGCCTGGGCCTCGCCCACCGCCACCGTGACACAGCAGGCGTCCGGATCGTGCTCGGCCTGGGCCAGCATCTCCCGGGCCACCGCCTCGGGATCCGCCGTGCCGTCCGCCACCACGAGGATCTCACTGGGCCCCGCCGGCGCGTCGATGGCCACCGCGTCCACCACCTGGAGCTTGGCCGCGGCCACGTACGCGTTGCCGGGTCCGACGATGCGATCCACCCGGGGCACGCTCTCGGTCCCGTAGGCCATCGCCGCCACCGCGCCCGCGCCGCCGAGCGCGAAGACACGATCCGCGCCCGCGAGCGCCGCCGCCGCCAACACACCCGCCGAGGGCACCCCATCCGGGCCGGGCGGCGAGCAGACGACGACCTCCCCCACCCCGGCCACCTTCGCCGGCACCACGCCCATCAGCACGCTGCTCGGGTAGACGGCGCGGCCTCCGGGCGCGTACACGCCCACGCGTCCGAGCGGATCCGGCCGGCGGCCCACGAGGATGCCGGGCTCGGTCTCCACTTCAATGGCCTGGGGCTTCTGGGCCGCGTGCGCCCGGGCGATGTTGCGCGCCGCGCGGCCGAGCGCCTCGCGAACTCCGGGCTCGAGCGACGCGAGGGCCGCCTCGCACACGGAGCGGGGAATCTCCAGGGCGCCCAGCTCGGCGCGGTCGAACTCACGCGCCATCTCGCGCAGGGCGCGGTCCCCCTCCCGGCGCACCCGGGCGATGATCTCCGCGGTGCGCTGGGCGACGCGGGCGTCCGCGCTCCCCGAGCGATCCAACAGCCGGCCGCGCGACTCGGGGGCCAGCTCCTTCAGGCGGCCCCGGTACTTGAGAGGAGGAGTGCTCATGGCATCAGCCTCTCGATGCGGGTGACGAGGATGCCCTGGCAGCCCAGGTTCTTCAGGGCGTTGATGGTGCGGTAGATGTTGCGCGCGGGCACCACGGCGTGCACGGCCACGAAGTCACCGCCCTGCACCTCCACCACGGTGGGCCCGTTGAGGCCCGGCAGCACCTCGTGCACGTTCGGCAGCACGCGGCGCGGCACGTTGGCCATGAGGTAGCGCTTGCCCCGGGCCGCGAGCACCGAGCCCAGCGCCTGCCGCAGCTCTTCCAACTGGGCCGCCGCCTCGGGGGCGTGGCCCTTGCGCCCGATGAGCCGCGCGCTCGACTGGACGATGGTGCCCACCTCGCGCAGGCCGTTCATCTTCAGCGTCGAGCCCGTGGACGTCAGGTCCACGATGATGTCCGCGATGCCCAGGTGGGGGGCGATCTCCGTGGCGCCCGACACCGGCACCACCTTCACCGACTGGCCCCTCTTGGCGAAGAACTCCTGGGTGATGCGCGTGAAGGAGGACGCCACCCGCACTCCGCTCTGGATGTCCTCCAGCTTCTGGATGCCGCTCTCCTCTCGCGCGGCCACCACCAGCCGGCACCGGCCGAACTCCAGGTCCATCAGCATCTCCAGCTCGCGGCCGGACTCGCACACGAGATCCCACCCGGTGACGCCCGCGTCCGCCGCGCCATCGGCGACGAACTCGGGGATGTCCTGGGCGCGCACGAAGATGGCCTCGAACTCGCCACCGAGCGACGCGGTGAGGGCCCGCTCTCCTCGGACGCGGACCTCGAGCCCTGCATCGTTGAATAGTTCACGAACCTCGTCGGAGAGGCGGCCTTTGTTGGGAAGGGCGATCTTCAGCATCGGAGAGACCTGGGGTGGGGACGGGCTCGGAAACGAAAAAAGCCCGTCCGGGGTGGGACGGGCCTTCGTTCACTGCGGCAGGTGCGGTGGGCTGTCTCTAGACATCGACCCAGGCATGCACACGGTGATCGGACCCGTCGGGGCCGAACCGATGATGATGCGCCGGATGATGGTGGATGGAGACGAGGTGCACGGGACACCTTGCTAATGGAAAGCCCCTCCGCCGTCAACCGATGGCACGGGATTGTTGCGCGCCCTCTCGGAGCGAGCAGCCGCGTCGGGATGCGTCACCTCGACGGGCCGCTCCCTCGGAGGAGAGCGGAGTCATGCGACGTGGCCACGCCCCGCGGCCGTGTCATGTGGCGGTTGCTCCATCCGCCCCCCGGGCCACGCTCGCCTGCCTGCTCACTTCCGCTCGCGCTCCTCACCGCCCACTCGACTCTTCTTGGGAGGAGTCGTTCATGAACCTGGAAGCTTTCCGCTTCGAGCGGTTCTCGTATGCTGAGGGAACGAGGCGGCGAGCGAACACCTCCGGGCCAGCGAACAGCCAGGAAAGCTGAAAATCGGCGACGGGTTGGCCTTCTGTTGCCCGTTCCTCCTAGAATCACACCCCGTGGAAGCCATTCCTCCCGTACCTCCCCGGATCCTCATCGTCGATGATGATGACTCCGTTCGCGACGTCATCTCCGTCCTTCTTCGGGAGGAGGGTTACAACTGCGTTGTGGCCAGTGGCTCCGAAATGGCCCTGGACCTCGCGGGCCAGGAAGAGACGCCCCTGGTCATCAGCGACATGAAGATGCCGGGCAAGGACGGCCTGTGGCTGCTCGAGCAGTTGCGCGAGCGCTACCCGGACACCTCCGTCATCATGCTCACCGGCTATGGGGACACCGAGTCCGCCGTGGACTGCCTGCGCCGGGGCGCGGTGGACTACCTGCTCAAGCCACCGAAGCTGACGGATCTCATCCGCGCCATCGAGCGCGCCCTGGCCAAGCGCCGCATCGAGCTGGCCCGTAAGCGCTACCAGAAGAAGCTCGAGCGCAAGGTGCGCGACCGCACCACCGAGCTGCGCAACGCCCTGCGCGACATCGCCCACACCTACCAGTCCACCCTGCTCGCCCTGGTGGCGGCGCTGGACGCGCGCGAGCACGAGACGTCGGACCACTCGCAGCGCGTGGTGCGCTACACGAGCGCCGTGGCCGAGCGCATGGGCATCAAGGGCCCGGAGCTGGAGGAGATCGGCCGCGGCGCGCTCCTGCATGACATCGGGAAGATTGGCGTGCCGGACGCCGTGCTGCTCAAGCCGGGCAAGCTCACGCCCGAGGAGTGGCAGGAGATGCGCAAGCATCCGGACATCGGCTTCCAGATGATCCAGAACATCCCCTTCCTCGCCACGCCCGCGCAGATCGTCCTGTCGCACCAGGAGCGCTGGGACGGCCAGGGCTACCCGCGCAACCTGCGCGGCCAGGAGATCCACATCGGCGCGCGCATCTTCGCCGTGGCGGACACCCTGGACGCGATGACGAGCGACCGGCCCTACCGCAAGGGGACCACCTTCGCCAACGCCATCGCGGAGATCCACCGCTGCGCCGGCACCCAGTTCGACCGCGAGGTCGTCCGGGCCTTCCTCGATATCGGCGAGCAGGCGCTCGTGAAGATCAAGGAGGACATGCAGAACCGGAAGCTGACGCTGGTGCAGGCCGAGGCCCACGCGCAGGAGGCCGAGGCCACGCTCGCCCGCCTGACCGAGGACATAGACGAGCTGGACCAGACCATCCCCGGCCCGGTGGGACCCACGGTGAGGGCGCCTCCGGCTCCGCCGGCGTCCAGCACGACGGGCGCCAACACGCTCAACCAGGGCGTCGTCCTCTCGGTGCTCGCCGGGGGACGCCAGGGAAACCCGCGCGACTGACGCGCCTCCTCACGGAGGCTCGGGCCGGGCCTCCACAAGGGAGTGCCAGGACGGGAGGCTCCGGTTTATAGAGAGCCCCCATGAGTGCCGCCCCCGCCCAGGCCCCCCTGTCGACCCCCCTGAAGGATGCCCAGGGGCGGACCATGACGTACCTGCGCCTGTCGGTGACCGACCGGTGCAACTTCCGCTGCACGTACTGCTCGCCGGCGAGCTGGGGTGGGAAGAAGGATCTGCTCTCGCCCGAGGAGTTCGAGCGCATCGTCTCCGTGTTCGCGGCCATGGGCATCCGCCGGGTGCGGCTCACGGGCGGCGAGCCGCTCATCCGCCCGGACATCCTCGAGGTCGCCCGGCGCATCGCCGCGGTGCCCGGCATCGGCCACGTGGCCATCACCACCAACGCGAGCCACCTGGCGCGGCTGGCCGTGCCGCTGCACGAGGCGGGGGTGAGCCAGCTCAACATCAGCCTGGACACCCTGTCCGAGGCCACCTTCCGGCGCATCTCCAAGCAGGGAGACCTGGCGTCGGTGCTCGAGGGCATCGACGCGGCGGCGGCGGCGGGCTACGCCTCGCTCAAGCTCAACGTCGTCGTCATGCGCGGGGTGAATGACGACGAGGTGCCCCAGCTCATCGCCCACGCGCATGCGCGCGGCATGACGCCCCGGTTCATCGAGCTGATGCCCTTTGGTCAGGGCACCCCGGTGCCCACGGCGGAGCTGGTGGAGAAGCTGCGGGCCGGGGGCCTGCCGCTCGTGGAGGACGAGGGACCCCAGGGCCTGGCCGCGGGTCCGGCGCGCTACTGGCGCGCGCCCGGAGGGCTCGTGGGCTTCATCTCTCCCCTCACCCAGAACTTCTGCGGCGGCTGCAACCGCGTGCGCGTGGCCTCCAATGGAGACCTGCGCAGCTGCCTCGGGGGCCGCGCCCAGGCGCCCCTGCATACCCTCATCCGCGGCGGGGCCACCGACGAGGAGCTCGCCCTGGCCATCCGCCGGGCGCTCGGCGACAAGCCCGAGGGCCACCGCTTCACCGAGCCCGGCGCGGCGGCCAGCCTGCTGCCGATGATGGGCATCGGCGGCTGAGCGCTACTTCACCAGCCGGACGGTGGCCGGGTAGCGGTACATCTCGCCATTGTTGGCCTTGATGCCCGCGAGGATCGTCAGCACCAGCGCGACCAGCGCGACGAGCGGCGCCAGCACGAACCCCACCAGGCAGAACATGCTCGCCAAGGCGATCCACAGGGCCACCGTGACGGTGATCTGGAAGTTGAGCGCCTCCTTCGCGTGCTGCTCCACCCAGGCGGACTCCTTGCCCTTGGTGAGCATCACGATGAGCGGCCCGAGGAACGAGAAGCCAAACAGGCCCGCGATCAGCGCGCTCAGGTGCGCCAGCATTCCCCACGTCTTCTCGTCCGCCGTCGGCGACGGTGATCCGGTGATGAACCCCCCGCGATTCTGCGTTTCCATTTCGGATTCCCTCTGAAGTTCGGACGGACGCGGTCGCGCGCCCGTCAACCCTCTCATTCTGTCATCTTCGGGACAAAAGTCACGAGGTTGGCGTCTCCTGGAGGGACGCGACTTCAAAGGTCGGGAGGACTCAGCGGTACACCTCGCCGCCGGCCTTCTTGAACTCCTCGCTCTTCTCCGCCATGCCGGCCTCCAGGGCGTGCTGCTCGCTCGCGCCCACCTTCTGGGCGTAGTCGCGCACGTCCTGGGTGATCTTCATCGAGCAGAACTGGGGGCCGCACATCGAACAGAAGTGGGCCACCTTGGCACCCTCCGCGGGAAGGGTCTCGTCGTGGAAGGCACGCGCCCGCTCGGGATCCAGGGAGAGGTTGAACTGGTCCTCCCAGCGGAACTCGAAGCGCGCCTTGGACAGGGCGTTGTCGCGTGCCTGGGCGCCGGGGTGGCCCTTGGCGAGATCCGCGGCGTGCGCGGCGATCTTGTAGGTGATGACGCCCTCCTTCACGTCCTCCCGGTTGGGCAGGCCCAGGTGCTCCTTGGGCGTGACGTAGCAGAGCATCGCCGTGCCGAACCAACCGATCATCGCCGCACCGATGCCGCTGGTGAAGTGGTCATACCCCGGCGCGATGTCCGTGGTGAGCGGCCCCAGCGTGTAGAAGGGCGCCTCGCCACACACCGCGAGCTGCTTCGTCATGTTCTCCTGGATGAGGTGCATGGGCACATGGCCCGGCCCCTCGATCATCACCTGCACGTCGTGCTTCCAGGCCACCTGAGTCAGCTCGCCCAGCGTCTCCAGCTCGCCGAACTGCGCCGCGTCGTTGGCGTCCGCGATGGAGCCCGGCCGCAGCCCGTCTCCCAGGCTGAAGCTCACGTCGTACGCCTTGAGGATCTCGCAGATCTCCTCGAAGTGCGTGTAGAGGAAGTTCTCCTGGTGGTGCGCCAGGCACCACTTCGCCAGGATGGAGCCACCCCGGCTGACGATGCCGGTGAGGCGTCTGGCCGTGAGCGGGATGTAGCGCAGGCGCACGCCCGCGTGGATGGTGAAGTAGTCCACCCCCTGCTCACACTGCTCGATGAGCGTGTCGCGGTAGAGCGCCCAGGTGAGCTCCTCGGCCTTGCCGCCCACTTTCTCCAGCGCCTGGTAGATGGGCACGGTGCCGATGGGCACCGGGGCGTTGCGGAGGATCCACTCGCGCGTCTCGTGGATGTCGCGGCCGGTGGACAGGTCCATCACCGTGTCCGCGCCCCAGCGGATGCTCCACACCATCTTCTCCACCTCCTCCTCGATGGAGGAGCTGACGGCGGAGTTGCCGATGTTGGCGTTGATCTTCACCAGGAAGTTGCGGCCGATGATCATCGGCTCCAGCTCCGGGTGGTTGATGTTGGCGGGGATGATGGCCCGGCCCCGCGCCACCTCGTCCCGGACGAACTCGGGGGTGATGTCGCGGGGAATGGCGGCGCCCCAGGAGTGGCCCGGGTGCTGGTGCGCCAGTTCCGCCGCGGCCTGGCGCTTGAGGTTCTCGCGCAGGGCCACGAACTCCATCTCCGGGGTGATGAGGCCCCGGCGCGCGTAGTGCAGTTGGGTGACATTGGCGCCCGCCTTCGCCACCCGAGGCGCGCGGCGGTGGGCGAAGCGCAGGCCGGCCAGACGAGGATCCGCCTCACGCACGCGGCCGTACTCGGAGGAGATGCCCGGCAGGGCTCGCGTGTCCCCCCGCCGCTCGATCCACTCCGCGCGCACCGGAGGCAGGCCCCGCCGCAGATCGATGGCGGCCTCGGGGTCCGTGTACGGGCCGCTCGAGTCGTAGACGAAGACGGAGGGATTGGGCGTCTGCTTCGCGTCCGGACCGTGGCCATGGCGCGTGGGCGTCTGGCTGATCTCCCGGAAGGGCACGCGCAGCTCCGGGTTCAACACGCCGGACACGTACACCTTGCGCGAGGCCGGCAGTGGCCCCCGGGTGATGCCCTGCAACACCGCTCCGTCCACCTTGAGGCTCTTCGATGCTCCGCTCACGTGACTCCTCCTCGGCGCATGGCAAGAGAGAAGAGTCGGGCATGGGAAGCCCGCCGCTTCCCTCCGCCGGTCCAAACCGGTTCAGGTTCCAAGGGTCGGCCGCGAACACGGCCCTCTCAGCTCCTCACGGGAGCACCCCTAGCGACACGGCCCATGTAACCCGCGAGCACGTCCGGTGGCAACCGCCTCAAGCCACCAGGGGCAGCCGCAAGAGGAAGCGCGCTCCTCCGGACGGGGAGCTGGTCACCTCCAGCGAGCCTCCGTGCTGCGACACGACGGAGTGGACGATGGACAACCCCAACCCCGAGCCCTCCTCCTTCGTGGTGAAGAAGGGCTCGAAGACGCGGGTGCGCAGCTCCGGGGGCACGCCCGAGCCCGTGTCGTCCACGCACAGGCGCACCATGTCCTCCTCGCGTTGCGCCGACAGGCGCACGACACCCTGCTCGGGTGTGGCCTCCAGGGCGTTGAGGGTCAGGTTGATGAGCACCTGGCGCAAGCGCTCCTCCTCGCCCTTGAGCGGCGGAAGCGACTCCTCGCCCTCCAACTCCAGACGCACCCGCCGCGCCTCGGCCTTGCTGCCCAGGAAATCCACCACGCGCCGCAGCAGCGCGAGCACGTCCACCGGCTCCGGGCGGAAGCCCCGTGGCCGCGCGAACTGGAGGAAGTCCTCCAGCGCATGGTCCAACCGGCGGATCTCATCGCGCACCATCAACAGGGGATCCAACAGGGCCGGTTGCTGCTCCGCGGACAGCCGCCGCACCCGCCGCTCCAGCACGGCGAGCTGCAGGGCCGCGGCGTTGAGGGGATTGCGAATCACGTGCGACAGGCTCGCCGTGAGCGTGCCCACCGCGGCGAGCTTCTCCGTCACCTGCGCCCGGCGCGCCAGCTCGCGCTTCTCCGCCTGCAAGCGCACCTGACGCATGGTCTGCTCCAGCGTCAGCAACAACTCGTTGGGCGCACAGGGCTTCATCAGGTAGGCACACGCGCCCGCGCGCACCGCCGCCACCGCCGTCTCCAGCGTGGCGAAGCCGGTGAGCAGCACCACCTCGCACTCGGGCACCTTCTCCTTCAACTCCCGCGCGAGCTCCGTCCCGTCCCCGTCCGGCAGGCGCAAGTCCACCAGCGCCACATCGAAGCCATCCTGCACCCGCTCGAGTGCCTCGCGGCAACTGCTCGCGCCGGACACCAGGTAGCCCGCGTCGCCGAGCAACTCCCGGAGATTGTCGAGGAAGGCCGCGTTGTCCTCGACGACGAGCACACGGGGGGGATGGAAGGAGGAGAGGCTCATGGGGCCTTGCTGTTAGCGCGAGTCGTGGGCTCGCTCCAGGGTATCCAACAGTGTCTGGAGGTCGACAGGCTCGGAGAACACCGGCAGTGTGGGGAAGCGTGTCCGCAGCCAATGCAACGCCTCACACTCCGGCTCCCCGGGCCGCCGTGGAGGCACCAGCGCCGCGAAGAGCCGCGCCCCCGCGAGGCGCTCGGCGTCCTCCACCGAGCGCGCGGTGACACACGAGAAGCCGCGCGAGCGCAGTTGCTCGGCGAGGGTCTCGTCACGCGCCGGCTCCCCCTCGATGAGCGCCACCAGTCCATCCCGGCGCGCGTGGGCCAACAACGACACGAGCGGGGCGAGCGGCACGGGCTTGGGCAGCACCGCGAGCAGTCCCTCCCGGCGTACCGCCTCCAGCTCTTCCTCTCCCGGGTAGGCGGTGATGACCACGACGGCGAGACCGGGATCCACCTGGCGGATGTGACGCACCGCCTGCGCCCCATTCATGCCCGGCATCTTCATGTCCGTGAGGAGCACGTCGAAGCGGCGGGCGCCCGCGAGCGACAGGGCACGCGGCCCTTCCGTCACCACCGTGGCCTCGTCCCCCCCATCCCGGAGGATCTCCGCGAGGTTCTCCGCGAAGGCCAGATTGTCATCGAGCAGCAGGTAGCTCCTCATGGCGGGCCCTCACGCGCAGTGCGGGGGAAGGGCGAGCCGGAGGACGAAGCGTGCCCCTCCCCCGCCCTGGGGGTCGTAGACGATGGAGCCCCCATGGCGCTCGAGGATGCGCTTGACGAGTGGCAGGCCCAGGCCGATGCCCCCGGACTTGGTGGTGATCAGGGGCTCGAACATCCGGCGCCGGATGGCCTCGCTCACCCCCGGCCCCGAGTCCTCCAGCACGAGCACCACCGAGTCCGACTCCGCCGAGCCCGACAACCGCACCGAGCCCGTGTCGCCCACCGCATGCACGGCGTTCTCCATCAGGTTGACGAAGACCTGGCGGATCTGCCCTGGATCTCCCTCCAACGTGGGCAGCGACTCGAGCCCCTCGGCGCGCAGGGACACGCCCGCGGGCGCGTCCACCGAGGACAGCGCGTCCTTCCACACGGCCTCCAGCCGCAGCGACTCGCGCTTGAGCGGCCGGTCCCGGATCATGTCCAGCAGGTCCGAGACGATGCGGTTGGCGAGCGCCACCTGCTCGCCGATGCGCGCCAGGTGCTTGGCGGCGCGCTCCTCGCTGGCCAGGGGCCGGCCCTTGAGGATGAAGAGCGACGTCTCGATGACGCCCAGCGGATTGCGCAGCTCATGGCCGATGGAGCCCACGAGCTGGCCGAAGGTGGACAGCCGCTCGTGGCGCGCCTGCTGCGCGAGCAGATCCTCGCGGAAGGTGTGCAGCATGATGGCCAGGTCCAGATCGAGGATCTTCCCCAACGCGAAGCTCATGGCCCGGAACCGCTCGGGCTGGCCCGCGCAGTGCTCGGTGATGAGGAGGTTGAACTCCTGCCTCAGCACGTTCATCGCGCCCAGCATGTAATGCTGAGGGAGCGCGACGCGCACATGCATGCGGCCGATCTGGCAGCGCGCCCGGTAGTAGTCCTCGTCCCAGGGGCCGCTGAGCAGCTGCTCCATCCAGATGACCAGCGACACCTTGAGGTGGCCCACCTGGCTCTCGCCCGCGAGCGCCTTGCGCGCCCCCTCGTGCTCCAGGATGCGCGCATAGAAGACGTCCGCGATGGCGGGAAACCGCGGCTGCGCCACCTCGTGCAGTTCCCGGAGCAACAGCCCATCGGCCGGCCCGAACCCCACGTAGCGCTTGAGTTCCTCGAACAAGGTTTCCACCATGAGGAACACATATGTAGCGCACTGCTGAAAACTGAAACAACGCGGCCCCGGCCCCGTAACCACCCGCCAACACTTCACCCGGGGAAGGGCTCGGGCGGTCCGCAACCCGTTGGACCCGGTGGCTGGCGGTGGTCCGCGCTCCGGATTAGATGGGTCGGTCCGGACAGCCTGCTGCATCCCAGCGACGGCGTCCGACTCCGGGAGCGGCATGGATCTCAACGAACTCCTCGTCTTCGCCAAGGTCGTCCAGGCGGGCAGCTTCACGGCGGCGGCGCGTGGGCTGCGCATGCCCAAGTCCACGGTGAGCCGCAAGGTGTCCGAGCTGGAGGAGCGCGTGGGCGCGCAACTGCTGCAACGCACCACGCGCCAGCTGCGGCTCACGGACGTGGGACAGGCCTACTACGAGCACTGCGCGCGCATCGTGGCCGAGGCGGAGCAGGCCGAGCTGGCGGTCACGCGCATGCAGGCCGCTCCGCATGGGCTGCTGCGGGTGACGGCCCCGCTCACCTTCAGCATCCTCGGGCCGATCGTCGCGGAGTTCCTCCGGCGCTATCCCGAGGTGCAGGTGGAGATGGTGTGCACGGACCGCACGGTGGACCTGGTGGACGAGGGGTTCGATCTGGCCGTGCGCGCGGGCAAGCTGGCCGACTCCTCGCTCATGGCCCGCCGGATCGGCACCCTCGAGCGCGTGGTGGTGGCCTCGCCGGACTACGTCCGGGCGAGAGGCGCCCCCAAGACGCCTCGAGACCTCGAGAAGCATGACTGCCTGCTCTTCGGCTCACCCCGGGAGGCCAGCCGCTGGACGCTGCACTCCGGGAGCAAATCCGTCGAGGTGCAGGTGTCCACGCGGCTCGCGGTGAACGAGCCGGACATGTTGCGCGGCATGGCCCTGGCGGGCGCGGGCATCGCCTTGCTGCCCAACATCGCCTGCTCCGAGGACGTGACGAGCGGACGTCTGCAACACCTGCTGCCCGACTGGGCCGCCGCCGAGACCCCCGTGCATGCCGTCTATCCCAGCAGCCGCCACCATGCGCCCAAGGTGATGGCCTTCGTGGAGCTCGCGCGCGAGCGCTGGGCCGCGTCCTGGAATCCGATGTCCCGTGGATAGGACAGTGTTTCCCGGGGAGCCCATCTGGTGCAGGGCATGTCTCACTCGCATGATGTCTGGCGAAGGAGACACGGCATCATGATCATCGTTCGGAATTCGGAAGCGCGCGGCCATGCGAACCACGGGTGGTTGGACTCCCACCACACCTTCTCGTTCGGGGACTACTACGACCCGTCCGCCATGGGCTTTCGCTCCCTGCGCGTCATCAACGAGGACCGGGTGGCCGCGCGCAGCGGCTTCGGCGCGCATCCCCACCGGGACATGGAGATCATCACCTACGTGCTCAGCGGGCAGTTGGAGCACCGTGACAGCATGGGCTCGGTGGGCGTGCTGCGCGCGGGAGAGATGCAGCGGATGACGGCGGGCACGGGCGTGCGGCACAGCGAGATGAACAACTCGGACGAGGAGGTGCACTTCCTGCAGATCTGGATCCTCCCGGAGCGCAAGGGGCTGACGCCCGGCTACGAGCAGAAGGAGTTCCCGCTCGCGGAGCGCCAGGGCAAGTTCCGGCTGGTGGTGTCCCCCGAGGGACAGGACGGCTCGTTGAAGGTGCACCAGGACCTGCGGCTGTACAGCACCGTGCTGGGCCGGGGAGAGAAGACGGAGTACACCCTGGCGCCGGGGCGGCACGCGTGGCTGCAGGTGGCGCGCGGCGCGGGCACGCTCAACGGCATGGCGCTCAAGGCCGGTGACGGTGTGGCCGTGTCCGAGGAGTCGCGGCTGGAGCTCTCCGCGACCGAGCCGCTCGAGGCCCTGCTGTTCGATCTGGGCTGAGCCCTGGGTGAACGGAGGGCGAAGGCAAGGGGTCCAATGACCGCGGGTCAAACCACCTTGAACTTCGCCCCCGTGGCGCCCATCCGCTCCAAGGCCTCCTTGAGTTCCTCGGAGATGATGAGCGCGATGGTCCATCCCCAGGTGCGAAACACCTGGGCGTCACCAACTTTCGAGGGATCGATGCACAGGCCGGACACGTCCCGATACTGTCCGACCTTCTCGGGTCGCCCATCTTCCGGCATCCAATACTCCACCTCCTCGGAGGCTTGGTCATCGATGCACTGGATGAGCCGTGTGACAACGAGGATGCAGAACGGGTCTGGCTGCCCTGGGATGTCCACCGGAAGAAGCTGAACGTCACGGGGAGCCAATTCCCTGAACAGGGAAGCCACCCTGGCGTGAACGACCGGGATGCTGAAGCCCGCGAGGGTGAAGTCGAGCGCCCTGCCCGGACGACCGACGGGGAGAATCAATCGCCCCGGATCCGCGACTGGCATCCCCTCTCTGAACATCCAGGGGTTGTCCACCTCCCGGCCCTGTGGATCCGTGGGATTGCCCAGATCCCAGCCCCCGGAGCCGTCAACATCCTGAGACAGCTTGAAGTACTTGGAATCCATCCTACCGGCTCGTCACCTCATAAACCGTCCGGAGCCCGGTCCATCCGGGCTCCGGCGTCCCACGGCTCAGTGGCTCGCGGGCTCGGAGATACCCTCGAGCGCCTTGCCCACGCGGTGGCCACTCTCCTCGCCCGCCAGGTCGCCCAACGCCACGATGCCCACCAGGTTCTTGTCGCGATCCACCACGATGAAGCGGCGCAGCTGCTGCTCCTCCATGCGATCGAGCACGTCCTCGGCTTGATCGTCCTCGAAGCAATACTCGATCCCCTTGGTCATGATGTCGGACACGGCCGTCCGGGCTGGGTCCATGTCCTCGGCGATGGCGCGCACCACGATGTCGCGGTCGGTGATCATCCCCTGCACCCGCTTGCCGTCGCAGACGGGAATGGGTCCCACGTCCAGGTCGCGCATCTTCCGGGCCGCCTCACGCACGGTGTCGGTCGGACGGATGACCTCCACTTCGCGCGTCATCACTTCACGGATCAACCTCGCCATGTCCGCTCCTCCTCATGGGGGCCCGGAGCGGGCTCCCCGCGTATTCACGCCAACGGTTGGGCGCCTCACGCGGGTCAACCAGTGGTCCGCCGAGTGCCGCCTGGAGGGCATCCGGGAGTGCATCCGCTTCGCGGCCCCTACCGTACCGCGCTCGTGCCCCCCGAGACGTGGCTCTTGAGCCTCACGAGGATGTCCCGGGCCCTCGTCCAGAGGATTGATCCGCCCTCCTGGGGCTCCACCGTGAGGGTCGCGTTCGGCAGGCGGGCGGCCAGGGTGGCGCCGAAGTCGGGCGAGTGGACCGTGCTCGTGTCCAGGCCCCCGTACCAGAGGTCCACCTTGACGGAGATGCGCTCCGGCGCCACCAGCCACGGGCCCAGCGCGTTGACGAGATCCCTCGCGTACCCGCGCGCGCCCTGGGAGAAGCCCTCTCGCAGGCAGCGCTGATATGCCGAGCCGAAGGGCTCGCTCTGGTAGAGCGCCCGGTCGCGCTCGCCACTCATGCCAAGGATGAGCTGCCACAGTCCGTCCGCCGTGGCCATCCCCGCGAAGGACTGCTCGAAGCCCTCGGGCTCCTGCCGCGCGGCGCGCACCATCGCGGCCACGTCGGGGTGCAGCCGGGGCGCCAGGGCCGGCCAGGCCAGGTCGTCCTGTCCGGACACGATCGCCACGGCCTTCACGAGCTCCCGGCCCGCGAGCGCCAGCGCGAACGGCGCGCCCTGGGAGAAGCCCACGGCGGTAACGTCCCGCGGCGAGCCCAGCGCCGAGAGGAGTTGCCGCGTGTCCTCCACCCAGGAGGCCAGGGTCTTGCCGGGATGCGCGTCGGACGCGCCGAGGCCGGGCCGATCGATGGCGATGAGCCTCAGGCTGAGAGCCGCGAGGTGGTTCTCGCCGAAGCCGAGTGAGCCGCTCATGGCGGCGCCCGTGCAGAACAGCACGGGGAGACCCTCGGTGGGTCCCCATTCGGACCATGCGAGGACGCGGCCATCGCGCAGACGCAGGGAGGACTGTCGTTCGGGAGGAAGGACACCGGTATTCATGCGGCGGATGATACGGGTGGCGTCCGGCGGGGAACGCGGGAAAAGCTCACCGTTTGCGGCGGCGGGTCCCGCGCTCGTAGCGCTTGAGCTTGCCGATGCGCAGGTCCTCGGCTCGCATGGGCTACCTTTCATCTTGAAATGAAAGGTAGCCCGTTTCGACGACCCGGAGCGCTATGCCAGCGACGCCGCCGGGCCGAAGAACTCGTAGTGGCACTGCTGCTCGGGCACGCCCAGTTCCCTCAAGGTGCGCTGGATGGCCGCCATGAAGGGCTTGGGGCCGAGGAAATAGACATCGATGTCCCGCTCCTCGGGCAGCCATCGCGCGAGCCGCTCGCGATCCAGCAGGCCGACGGCATCCGGCTGGGGATCCCCCTCGGTGGCCTTGGAGTAGCAATAGAAGCGCCGCAGGTGGGAATGTTTGCGGGCCTGCTCGTCCACCCACTCGCGGAAGGCGTGGACCTCGGCGTTGCGCGCGCAGTGGATGAAGTGGATGGGCCGTCCCTGCGGCAGGGCCGCCGTCAGCATGGCGAGCGTCGGGGTGATGCCCACGCCGCCGCTGATGAGCACCAGGGGCTTGGTGCTCGGGCGCAGGGTGAACTCGCCCGCGGGAGGGAACAGCTCCAGCGAGTCCCCCACTCCCACCCGGTCATGCAGGTAGTTGGACACCTTGCCGCTCGGCTCGCGCTTGACGCTGATCCGGTAGGACTCGCCATTGGGCACCGCCGACAGCGAGTAGTTGCGGCGCATCTCGACACCCTCGATGACGAGCCGCATGCCGATGTACTGCCCCGGCGCGAAGTCCATCAGCGGGCCGCCATCCGCGGGCGCCAGGTAGAAGGAGGTGATCTCCGCGCTCTCCTGCTCCTTGCGGATGACCCGGAACTCGCGCCCGCCGCGCCAGCCGCCGCGCGCCTGGGCCGTCTGCTCGTAGACCCGCTCCTCGCTGGAGATGAGCAGATCGGCCAGTTGCTGGTAGGCGGCGGCCCATGCGGCGATCACCTCGTCCGTCGCCACCTGAGGCCCGAGCACCTCGCGGATGGCGCGCAGCAGGCACGTGCCCACGATGGGGTAGTGCTCGGGCAGGACCCGCAGGGCCACATGCTTGTGGATGATCTGCTTCAGGAGCCCGCCGAGCTGCTCCAGCTCATCGATGTGGCGGGCGTAGCGCAGCACGGCGTTGGCCAGGGCGCGGGGCTGGGCACCACTGGCCTGGTGGGCCTGATTGAAGAGCGGGCGCACCTGGGGGTACTCGCCGAGCATGATGCGGTAGAAGTGCGTGGTCAGGGCTTCGCCACCACTCTCCAACAGCGGCACGGTGGCTTTGACGATGGCGCGTTGCTGAGCATTGAGCATGGGATGGGCTCCGAAGTCGGGTTCACGGCGCGGGGGCGGGGAAAACCTCCACCACCAGGACGTCGTGCTTTGATAGGAGCAGCTTCCATGCCGACTTCCGGGCACCGGGAAATCAAGGGGTTGGGACGAGCCCAGGTCATTTCGACCTGGGGGGCGCGGAGTCGAATCGACTTCCGGTGGTCGAAATGACTCCCAATCCCCTGCTCCACGCGTTGATCCCCCTGGTGGATGACCTGTCACGGGAGCTGCCCGAGCGCGAGCGCTACCGGCGGCTGCTGCAAGCATTGCGGGTGCTGATGCCCTGCGACGCGGTCGCGCTGCTGCGCCTGGAGGGGGAGTGGTTGGTACCGCTGTCGGTCAATGGCCTCTCCGAGGACACCCTGGGGCGGCGCTTCCGGGTGAGCGAGCATCCACGCTTCCAGGCCCTGCTCGCGAGCGCGACTCCCACCCGGTTTCCCGCCGACAGCCCCCTGCCGGATCCCTACGATGGCCTGGTGCAGGGGGCCGGGGGCGATCTCCAGGTGCATGACTGCATGGGCTGTCCCTTGCTCGTGGATGGACACGTCTGGGGCCTGCTGACCGTGGACGCACTGTCATCCGGAAGCCTGGCGTCCGTGGATCTGGCGTCCCTGCAGGCGTTCGCCAGCCTGGCGGCGGCGACCGTGCGCGTGGCCCAGCGCATCGAGCGGCTCGTGATGCGGGCCGAGGGCGAGTTCCAGCGGGCGGAGAGCTACCGCCTGGCGGCCGGGGAGCGCCCGCGCGCGTTGATCGGACAGAGCCCGTCCTTCCTCAAGCTCCTGGAAGACATCGCCCTGGTGGGATCCAGTCCGCTGAGCGTGCTCATCAGTGGGGAGACGGGGGTGGGCAAGGAACTGGTGGCGCAGGCCGTCCACGCGGCGTCCCCCCGGGCGCACCGGCCGCTCATCAGCCTCAACTGCGCGGCCCTGCCCGAGACGCTGGTGGAGAGCGAGCTGTTCGGCCATGTGGTGGGCGCCTTCTCCGGCGCGGTCAGCGACCGGCGGGGCAAGTTCGAGCTGGCCGACGGTGGCACCCTGCTGCTGGACGAGGTGGGCGAGCTGCCGCTGACGGTACAGGCCAAGCTGCTGCGCGTGCTGCAGAGCGGGCAGTTGCAGCGCCTGGGCTCGGACCGGGAGCACCGCATCGACGTGCGGTTGATCGCCGCCACCAACCGGGACCTGGCCGAGGAGGTGCGCCAGGGGCGCTATCGCGCCGACCTCTACCACCGGCTCAGCGTGTTTCCCGTGCATGTGCCGGCCCTGCGCGAGCGGGGCAATGACGTGCTGCTGCTGACCGGCTATTTCCTCGAGGAGAACCGCTCGCGCCTGGGGCTGCGCGGCCTGCGCCTGAGCAGTGACGCCGAGGCCACCTTGCTGGCCTACTCCTGGCCCGGCAACGTGCGCGAGCTGGAGCATCTGGTGGCCCGGAGCGCGCTCAAGGCCTATGGCCAGCGCCGCGATGACGGCCGCATCCTCACCCTGTCGGCGACGGACTTCGCGCTCAACGGCGATTCCCCTCCCCCGGCCCGGGCCGAACCGCCGCCCGAGCCGGCGCCCGTGGGGGACCTGCGCGAAGCCGTGGAGCACTTCGAACGGCAACAGATCAACACGAGCCTCCAGCGGCACCAGGGCAACTGGGCCTCAGCGGCGCGCGAGCTGGGAATGGATCGCGCCAACCTCCGGCGGCTGGCCCGGCGCCTGGGCATCGTCTAGTCACGCCCCGAGGTGCCCGGCTATGACCAGGTTGGCGTGTCCTCGGCGGCGTGGGACGGAGTCCGCTCGAAGGCGTGCAGCGCATCCGCCACCCCCTCCGCCCAGGCCCGGATGATGCGCGGGTCGCGCCAGTCGCCCGCCAGCGAACTGGCCATCTTGCTCGCGATGAAGCCCTTGGCGTCGGGCAGTAGACGCCCTCCGAAGGTGATGTGGCCTTGCGCCCCGATGCGCGCCATCAACCGCTGGACCTGCTCCACCGGCGGCACCTCGTTCCAGGTGGCCGAGTCATCGAGCGGCCCGCTGCTGAACAGCCAGACCGGCCGGGCCCGCAGCGCCTGGGTGTGCCGCCTGACGAAGCGGCGCGCGTCGCGATGCCAGCGCGACATATAGAGCGCGCCGCCCACCACGACGGCATCGTATCCGTCGACGGACTCGATCTCGGCGGCCGGGCTCAGTTCGACCTGGAAACCCCGTGCGGAGAGCGTCCGCGCGATGATGCCTGCGATCTCGGCCGTGCCGCCCCGCTTGGAACCGTAGCTGACCAGGATTCTCATGATGGATCCGCCTCCGAGCGGGCCTCCTGCAAGGTCCGCACTCCCCCGCGGGTTCGTCGACTCGTGAGACGTGGCCTGCGTCCGCCCTCCCTGACTGAGAGGCAGGGCGAGGAAGAGGAGGGCCGCCCCCCCGTGGCCCGGGGCTTGGACTCGCGGGGCGGAACGCACCGGGGGGCCGATGCTCCAGGGCCGGGCGGCCAGGGGCGTGCCCAGCACCTTACCTCCGAGAGGGGCCGGCTGATTAGAGTAATCCCGGTAGGAACGTGAACCAGGGGAGCCGTCATGACCATCCTTTGCGCCACCCACTTCTCGGACGCCGCGCAGCGAGCGGCCACGGCCGCCGCGCAGCTCGCGCGGAAACTGGATGAGCCCCTCTTCCTGGTGCACGTGCTGCCAGACAGCCTGACGCGCGCCATCAAGCAGGCGCTTCAGGAGACGATGCAGTCGGCGCTGTCGGACGAGGCGCGGCGGCTGGAGAAGCTGGGAGCACGCACGAGCTTCCAGTTGCTCACGGGCGAGCCGGCCGAGGAACTGGCGCGCTTCGCGAAGGAGAAGGGAGCGGGGCTGGTGGTGACGGCGGGTCCCACGAGCGCCTCACCCTTCCTGGGGGTGGGCGGCACGGTGGACCGGCTGGCCACGACGCTGCCGGTGCCACTGATGGTGGTGCGCGAGGCGGAGTCCTTCGAGGCCTGGGTGAAGGGGACTCGTCCCTTGAAGGTGATGCTGGGCGTGGATCGCTCGCTGCCCTTCGAGGCGGCGCGCGACTGGCTGCGAGGCCTGCGGCGCTACGGCGACGTGGAAGTGGTGGCCGGGCGCATCTACTGGCCCCACGAGGAGTACTTCCGGATGGGGATGGAGCAGCCGACGTTCTACCAGGAGGTGACGCCCGAGCTGCTGAGCGCGCTGGAGCAGGAGGTGCGCACGCAGGTGGCGCCGCTGGAAGCGCAGGGCCAGCCGCCGATGCGCATGCGGCTGGAGGCGGGGGTGGGACGCATCGCGGACCACCTGGTGGCGCTGGCGGCGGAAGAGAAGGTGGATTTGCTGGTGGTGGGCTCGCACCAGCGGCGGGCGCTGGGCAAGCTGGGGAGCGTGTCGCACCACGCGCTGCGGCTGGCGGCCATGTCGGTGGTGAGCGTGCCGCTCGCGGGGGCGGCGCGGGGCTCGGAGGTGGCGGTTCCCACGCTGCGCTCGGTGCTGGTGGCCACGGACTTCTCGGAGGCGGCCAACCGGGCCATTCCGTATGCCTTTTCCCTGCTGCCTGGCGGGGGCACGGTGTACCTGGTGACCGTGGCGCGGCATGCGACGGAGCAGGCGCAGGAGTTGCGGTCGCGGCTGCTCCTGTTGCTGCCCAAGGACGCGGATGCCCAGGGGCGCGAGGTACGGGTGATGGTGCTGTCGGGCCACGACGTGGCGCCGGTGCTCCTCAAGGTCGCCGAGCGCCTGTGCGTGGACGTGATCTGCCTGGGCACCCACGGGCACTCGGGGCTGAAGAAGACGGTGATGGGCGCGGTGGCCAAGGAGGTCATGTCGCACGCCGACCGGCCCGTACTGGTGGTCCGCCCGCCCGAGGGGTGACGCCCCGGTCGCCCGTTCCACTGCGGCTCCAAAGGTTATCGTCTCGGGTTCGCTGATCAGCTCACGGACTCACGACCTCGGGTGGCGCCACCACGAGCCAGATGGCTGGATGAGTTGGAGGAGCAACCTCCCCGTCTGCCGTGGGGGTGATGGAGACTGGTCCTCTGCCTGATGGGAAGCGTCGCCCTGGCCCAGGGCACTTCCGTGTTGTTCGGAACCATCATCGACGCCTCGACGAAGCAGCCAATCCCAGACGTGGTGGTGACCGCCCGAGCCCCCAGTCTCCAGGGTGAGCAGAGCGTCGTCACTGACAGCTCTGGCGAGTACCGCATCCCACAGTTGCCCTCCGGTGTGTACACGCTGAGGTTCGACAAGGAGGCGTACCGGCTCCTCTCGCGCGACGGAATCACTCTCCGGCTGGGCTACTCGGTGCGCGTGAACGTGGAGCTGCTTCCGGCGCCCGGCGCGGCCGCGGACACTTACGGAGTCTCTCTCAGTGGCGCCACTTCCCCCGAAAACCAGTACTTCATCGACGGCCTGTCGGTGGAATGCTCCCAGCACCGGGGTCAATGGCACACCGCTGAGCGTCGAGTTCATCCAGGAGGTGAACGTCCTCACCGGCGGTTACCTGCCCGAGTTCGGCCGCTCCACGGGAGGAGCGGTTGAAGCGGTGACGAAATCTGGCTCCAACGAGTTTCGGGGCTCGGTCTTTGGCAATTTCGCACCGGGAGCACTCGCCACCAGGGGCACGGAGGTCCGCCAGGAGACAGGCACCATCTCCGGCCGGGAATCCCTGTGGAATCTGGGGGACATTGGCGCCGAGCTGGGTGGCCCCCTGATCCGGGACAAACTCTGGTTCTACGTGGGCATCGCGCCCTCGTTCACCCGGTACCAGATCGAGCGCAACCTCAACGTCAGAGTGCCCGATGAGAACGGGGAACCACAGGTGGACGAGGATGATTTCACACGCACCCAGCCCATCGAGGGGACACAGCAGCACTTCTTCGCTGAGCAGCGGAGCCTGCAATACATTGGGAAGCTGACGTACCATGTGAGCACCAACCACACCGTGGCGCTCTCGGTGGTAGGCACCCCTTTTTCCTCGGGGGGCCCAGGACGCTTCTCTCTCCTCCCGGACAACGGTGCTCCAGAAATAACGGTCATCGTAGGAGCACCTGAGGCATTGAGCACCCTTCGCGGCAGGAACGGTCTGGATCTGGGACTCAAGACGTCCTCCTCGTTCTTCAACAAGCACTTGCTCCTGGACGCCACTCTGGGCTGGCACCTCAGGGCAGCGCCGTGCGTGCCTCGGATGGCACGCGGGCGGGCAGCAAATATCTCGCGAAGGATGAGGTGTACGACCGGAACGAGGTATTCATCCTCCCACGCGGCTCCGCTGGACGCAGGCCCTGGCTCCACCGGGTCGATACCCGCTTGGCCGTCACATACAAGCTGACGAGAACCCTGACCACATCGGCCGGTGTAGACGTGTTCAACCTCTTCAACTTTCAGGCGGCCACTGCCTACGACGAGGAGTACACATCCGGACGAGCTGGCTCCCGAACACCCGCCGTACGCTCTCGGCGTGCTACCGGAGGAGGCAGATGCGAAAGGCTTCTGTACCGTCCCTTCCCTCTCGATTGCGGAGAAGCATGTGCCGGAGAATCCGGACCAGTTGCTTCCCACGGATGCCGTTTATCACTGGAGCAACGTCCGGCTCGTGGCGCTGCCGGAGGTGCCGGGAACACAATTGGTAGCGGACCTCGAGTACACGGCGGATGGCTGCACCGCCGGGTTGATGCGCAGCGTGCTCCCGGAGACCCGGCGATTCATCCAGGGCATCCGCTGGGCAGGCCGTGAAGCGAGCGCAGGTTCTGACTCTCCCTGGGGGAGCCTGCGCGAGCACAAACGCCAACACGCGACTCCTTCATAGTTGAAGAGGACATGCCCATGAACAACTTCATGGCGACTTCTTATTGGAGAAGATTCATGCAGAGTTCACGGGAATACACGAGCGCAGCCCATCATCGAATTGTAGGGGGACTCATTTGTCTGTCGGTGCTCACTCTTGCGATGAAGCTCCGTCTAAAGCTGCGGATGCTCGCTTCACCGCTACCGTCGAAGCAGCCTCCAAAGTCGCAACTTGGGCACTCCATGTCGAGTCCATTGAATACTGGTTCTCGTTCATTTCAAGGTAGTTACACGGGAATTGAAGTTGATGAATTTTCCGCCTCTACTGATGATTGCAATTCTTCGGATTTTTCGGAGACTCCGGGTAGGCCGAGGACCATGATCATAACGGTGAGGCCGAATTCGGGGACTGGTATCGTCTAAACCAGTGTTCATGATTCCCGATCACCCCTTGACCTCGAAGACTGTCCTTCCAAGGGAACATCCCAACGGACAGGGGCGCTCCCCGTTCGAGAATCGTGAGCGGTCGTTCAGCAGGGCCACGAGTCGAGGGATCGCCATGTCGAGGGAGCGCCATATGGACCGAGCGTTGCCCATGCACACATACTCGGTTGGAAGAGCGCTTCCGAGAGGAGAGCAAACGTGATGAGGGTGGGTGATGTTCGATGTCTTCCTTTCCCATAACAGCCAGGACAAGGCTTCTGTCGAGACCCTGGCCGAACGTCTGAGAGCCGAGGCCGGGCTGCAGCCCTTCCTGGACAAGTGGCATCTGGTGCCAGGCACGAGGTGGCAGCCCCACCTGGAGGCAGCACTGGCGAAGAGCCAGGCCGTGGCCGTCTTCTTCGGTCCCTCGGGTGTCACGCCCTGGCACAACGAGGAGGTGCGTGTCGCGCTCGACAACGCGGTGCGCACTCACGACGAGTACCGCGTCATCCCCGTGCTCCTTCCCGGTGCGAAATCCGAGGACATCACGGGATTCCTGGCCCAGCGCACCTGGGTGGACTTCCGGACGGGGTTGGATGATGCCGCCGCCTTCAAACGGCTGGTGGCGGGCATCAAGGGCCACGCCTCGGAGGAGGACACCTTCCGGCTTCCGGACGAGCCGGCCCCCTACCGGGGCCTGCTGCCCTTCGGCAAGCGGCACTCCCGGTTCTTCTTCGGCCGTGAATCGGAGATCGAGACGGTGCTCGCCAAGCTGAGGCACTCCCCTTTCGTCGCGGTGGTGGGTGCCTCGGGGGTCGGCAAGTCCTCCCTGGTGCTCGGCGGTGTCCTCCCTCGCCTCGAGTCCTCCGGCACGGGGGACGACGCACCGCTCCGTGTCCGCACGATGATACCGGGAGGTCGTCCTCTCCGGGGACTCGCGGATCAACTCGCGACGCTGGCGCCTCCCGAGGTCCGCCTGTCCACCGCCGATGCACTCCACGAGCGGCTCGCCGCGGAGAGCCATGCCTTCAGGACGGCGGTGTCCACCCTGACCGCCGACCAACCGGGCATCTTCCTCCTCGTGGTGGATCAGCTCGAGGAACTCTTCACCCATGACCTGGAGGGAAGCCTCTCCAAGTCCACGACGGCCTTCCTCGCCAACCTGCGGGATGCCGTCGAGCACGGAGGAGGTACCCTTCAGGTCATCGTCACCCTACGCGCGGACTTCTTCGAGCACTGCCTGCGCCACCCCTCGCTACGGGCCATCCTGCAGGACCGCGAGGTGTTGCTGGGCAGCATGGGCCTGGAGGGCCTCCGGGATGCCATCAGCCGGCCCGCCCATGCCGTGGGGGCCTTCCTGGAGAAGGGGCTGATGAGCGCCATCCTGAAGGACGTGTCCCAGGAACCTGGCTCGCTGCCCCTGCTCGAGCACGCCCTCTATGAACTGTGGCGGGCCCGTAGCGGCGCCTGGTTGACCCTGTCCGCCTACGAGGCGAGTGGCGGCGTGGTGGGAGCACTCCAGCAGCGAGCGCAGACCTGCTACGAGGCACTGGACGTCCCACAGCGGGAGATCGCGAAAAGGCTCTTCCTGCGGCTGACGACGCTGGGCGAGGGCACCCCGGATACGCGACGGCGCGTCCCATGCGTCGAACTGAATTTCCCCGAGGTGGACTCCACCCAGGTCGAACACGTCCTCCGGGCGCTGTCGGGACCGAAGGCCCGGCTCCTCGTCGTCCACGAGAATTGCGTGGAGGTGGCACACGAGATCCTCATCCAGACGTGGTCCACCCTGCGCGGGTGGCTGGACGAGAACCGCCGGGAGCTGAGCATCCACCGCCGGCTGACCGAGGCCACCCACGAATGGACGGAGCACCAACGGGACGCCAGCTATCTGTACCTCGGCTCCCGCCTCCTGGAAGCCGAGGAGGGTTTCTCGGTGAAGTCCGGAGCCCTGAACGAGCTGGAGAGAGACTTCCTGGCCGCGAGCGTGAAGCGCCGCGACGAGGAGAAGCTCGCGGAAGAGCGCCGCCGTCAGGAGGAGCTCGAACACACGCAGCAACTCGCCCGGGTAGCCGAGGCGGGAAGGCGGGCCGAGGCGGCACGGGCCCTGGTGGCCCGAAGGGCGACGCAGAGACTACGCGTGCTGGCCCTGGTGCTCGCGGTGGGCGCGGGGGCCATCTTCTCCTTCTGGAAGGAGGCACAGCAAGAGCGGGATGTATCCCTCTCGCGTGAGCTGACGGCCAATGCCTTGCTGGAGATCAAGGAGGACCCACAGCGCAGCCTCCTCCTCGTCCAGCGGGCTCACCTCATCGCACCGACGGAGCACGTGGCGAGGGCGCTGTCCGCGTGGGAACTCGAGCCAGCCCTGCTGGTCGTGCGAGACACCACCAGCATCTTCGGTCGACCCGATTTCCACCCCGATGGTTCGCGCATCATCGCGCCCAATAGCCATGGCACGGTGCGCATCTGGGACGTGGCTTCCGGAAGGCCCCTGATCACCTTGAGGGGACACACCGGCACGGTGGGGAGCGCTTGGTTCGACACCGAAGGCTCACGCGCCGTCACCGCCAGCCTGGATGGCACGGCGCGCATCTGGGACGTGGCCTCTGGCAAGCTCCTCGTCACCCTCTCAGGGCACACTGGTGTGTTATGGGATGCCCGGTTCAGCCCCGACCGTAAGCGTGTCATCTCCGTGAGTCGTGACGGCACGGTACGCACCTGGGACGCAACCTCCGGCAGGTTCCTCCGCATCCTCGCGAGACATCCCGAGGCGGTGGAGTTCGCCATGTTCAGCCCCGACAGCACACGCGTCGTCACCACCAACAATGGTGGCACGGTGCGCATCCGCGATGTGGAATCCGGCGGAATTCTCGTCACCCTCTCGGGCCACACCAGGAAGGTGAGGGAGGCCCGGTTCAACCCCAAGGGCACGCGCATCGTCACCGCCAGCGAGGATGGCACGGCACGCATCTGGGATGCGACCTCCGGCAGACTCCTCGCCACCCTCTCGGGTCACACCAACGCTGTGCAGGGCGCCAAATTCAGCCCTGATGGCACGCGCATCGTCACCGCCAGTCTGGACGGCACGGCACGCCTCTGGAACGCGAACTCCGGCAGGAGCCTCGTCACCCTCGTGGGGCATACCGGTCCCGTGATGGAGGCGGGCTTCCGCCCTGATGGCGCACGCGTCGTCACCGCCAGCGAGGATGGCACGGCACGCATCTGGGATGCGACTTCCGGAATACTGCTCACCACCCTCTCCGGTCACACCAATGCGGTGCACGGCGCCACCTTCAGCCCCGATGGCAGGTCCATCGTGACCTGCAGCCTCGACGGCACCCTACGCATCTGGAATGCATCTGGAAAGGTCTCCACCACCCTGCCTGGCACCACGGCGGACTTCAACTCCGAGGGCACGCACGCCGTCACCGCCAGCGATGATGGCACGGCACGCATCTGGGATACGGGCTCGGGCAGGCCCCTCGTCTCCCTCTTGGGGCATACCGGCGCCGTGCTGAGCGCGACCTTCAGCCCCGACGGGACGCGTGTCGTCACCACCAGCCATGACGGCACTGCACGCCTCTGGGATGCTGCCTCCGGCAAGCCGCTCGTCTCGCTCTTGGGGCATACCGGAGAGGTATGGTCCGCCAACTTCAACTCCGACGGGGCACGCGTTGTCACTGCCAGCAATGATGGTACGGCGCGCCTCTGGGATGCTGCTTCCGGCAGGCTCCTCGTCACCCTCTCCGGGCACACCGGAGAGGTGTGGAACGCCAGGTTCAGCCCCGACGGGGCATGCGTCGCCACTACCAGTGATGATGGCACGGCGCGCCTCTGGGATGCTGCTTCCGGCAGGCTCCTCGTCACCCTCTCCGGGCACACCGGACCGGTGTCTGATGCGAACTTCAGCCCTGACGGTACGCGCATCGCCACAGCCAGCATGGATGGCACAGCGCGCCTCTGGGATGCTGCCTCCGGCAGGCTCCTCGTCACTCTTTCGGGGCAAACCACCGGTCCGGTGGTGGAGGCGCGGTTCAGCGCCGACGGTATGCGCGTCGTCACTGTCCATGGGGAAGATATCCCTTGCCTCTGGGATGCTGTCTCCGGCCAGCTCCTCGCCAGGCCCTTCGGGGAGACCAGCGTGCTCCGAGGCGCCCTTCTCAGCTCCAATGGATCACGCCTCTTCACCCCCAACGAGAACAGCACGGTACGCATCTGGACACGCCAACTATGGGAGCCCCTCGAGACCCAGCTCTCGCGTTGGAGCGCCGGGCGGGACCTGACCTGCGAGGAACGCGTGCTCTACCTCCACGAGAAACGCAAGTGCCGCTCTACTGGCGGGGGTCCAAGTTAGAGCGCATCAATGTGATAGCGGCTCTGTGCCGATGCCGTCGGTGGAGGGAAGGTGACGCCCCAGCCACTCGCCCTACAAATCAATGACGGTGCCGGAGCCACGCGGCCAGAACTCCTGGACGGTCAGATCGGTCCAGGTATCGAACTGTTGCCAGGTGTTGGGATTGCTGGATCTTCCAAAGCGAAGCACCTTCTTCCAATGCGTCGCGCGGACCCGGTGCTGGACGTAGAACGTCCAGGCACCCGTCCTGGGATCGCGCACGCCGAACACCGTTCCGAAGGTGATCGTCTTGAAGTCCCCGATGTGCCTCACTCGGGACTTGCCCTTCTCATTGATGACGGTGATGGGGGCGAGGTTGCGATTGACTCCAAGCTGTTTGGCGATTCGCGCGTCATCCTGAGCCCGGCTGACGCCGCCGACCTGCTCGGACATGTACCGGCCCGCGCTGAGGGAGCGTCCCGTGGGGCCCGGAGTCTTCTTCACCGCATGGTGGGAAAAGGCCTTGTAGACCGTCTCCATGCGGGAGACCTTGGCGATGAGGCCATGGGGCGTCTCGATGGATCCACCCGTCCCACCCGCGTTGGCGTGATAGACCGTCGGCTCGGTTTCGCTGCCCTCGACGAAGACGGAGCAGCCATTGACCGTCGCGGTGACGAAGACATGCGGCTCCTGGAAGGCGGCCGTGGCGAGCAAGGGGAGATGGTGTTTCTTGCTGGGCGTCAGCGTGGTCCGGATGATCTGATTGGCCTTCCAGGGCAGCCAGTAGATGGGAAAGGACCCTGTCGCCTGGGCCTGCGCGATGCTCAGGCTGTAGATGTTCTGATCCTTGGAGGTATTGAAGCCAGCGTCTCCGTTGGAGACTCCCGATGCCGTCACCGAGCAATAGAGGACCCGGTTCTGCCCCTCGACCTGGTAGTAGGACGTCGTGGCGTCGTAGTTGCCCTTGTGCTTCAAGTTGGCGGGGTTGGAGAGCAGATTGCCCACGGGAGCAATCGCATGCTTCTGGGCGAACTTGACCGGGTCCTGCAAGAACTTGGCATTGAGATCCATCGGGCTCCTCAGCTCACGGCCTCGGGCGGCTCCACCACGAGATACACCACGGCCGCGCCCAGACTACCCCAGGATGCGCTGGAAGTAGCGGGCGAGGAAGTCAGCGAAGGCCCGCACCTTGGGAGGCGTGAGCTGGCGGTGCGGGTACACGAGGTAGATGTGGCGCTGGGTCACCGGGTGCTCGGCGAGGAGTGACACCAGGGCCCCCGAGCGCAGCTCCTCCAACACCAGGTAGCGCGGCAGGTTGGCGATGCCCCGTCCCAGGAGCGCCGCCTGCCGGAGGACGAGGTGGTTGTTGGCCACGAAGCGCCCCTGGACCTTCACGCTCCGAGAGCCCTCGGCTCCCTGGAACTGCCACTCCCTCACCACCCGGCCGGGCTTGAAGAGCAGACACTCGTGGTGGGCCAGTTCCTCCAGGGCCTGGGGCCTGCCGGCGCGCTGGAGGTAGAAGGGGCTCGCGCACAGAACGCGTTCCTCGTCCGCGAGGCGTCGAACCACCAGCGAGCTGTCCTTCAACGCGCCGGCGATCCGCACCGCCGCGTCGAAGCCATCCTCCACGAGGTCCACCACCCGATCGCTCGCCTCGAGTTCCACCTGCACTTCCGGAAAGGACTCCTGGAACGCCGCCGCGGCGGCCCCGACGTGGACCTCGCCGAGCACCGCGGGCACGGACACGCGGAGGGTGCCCCTCGGACGCTCGTCGAGCGCCGCCATCGCGAGTTGGGCCTCCTCCAACTCCCCGAGCACCCGCTGACAGTGCTGGTAGAAGATGCTTCCCGCCTCCGTGAGGCTCAGATGGTGGGTCGTCCTGCGGAGCAGCCGGGTCCCGAGCCGCTCCTCCAGATGGGCCACCTGCTTGCTCACGGCCGAAGGCGTCAACCCGAGCTGCCGTGCCGCCACCGAGAACCCCTGGTTGTCGACAGCTCGCACGAACACCACCAGGGGCATCAACCCCTCGAGAAGCACCGGACCCTGCTTTTTCCGTTCAGGCACAGCCGTCTTTCCTCGGAGCCACGTTCTCAATCGGCGCGGGGAAGCGCAAGTAGAGGGGGCGAAGACGAAACGCGGTCCCGCCCTCGCCTCCTCGCGCTCTGGCTCCCCGGCGCGAAGGGCCCCTCAACCGCATCGGGAAGACACCATGAAGCCCTCGACCTCGACAGAGGACGCCTCCCCCCTCTTCTTTGGCATCACGAACGCGGTAGCGGGTCATCTCCTGCTGCGGCTCGCCCTCGGCATCAACCTCCTCGGGCATGGCCTGGTCCGGATCGGCAACCCTGGCGCCTTCGCCGACGTGCTCGTCCAGCTCTTCGCGAATACCTGGCTCCCCTCGCCGCTGGTACGCCTCTTCGCGCTGCTGCTGCCCTTCCTCGAACTCATCATCGGCGTGCTGCTCACGCTCGGGTTGCTGACGCGCGCCGCCCTCTTCACCGGCGGCCTCCTGATGGTGTCCCTCATCTTCGGCACCACCCTGCGCAGCGACTGGGAGACGGCGGGACTGCAGATGATCTACGCGGCCTTCTACGCGGCGCTCATGGCGACGGCCCACCTCAACCACGTCTCCGTCGATGCCTGGTGGGCCAGGACCCGGAGCCACTCCGCCCCCGTCTCCTCGAACAGCCCCGCTCCGGTCCCCTGAAGCAGGCGAGGTCCCCGTCATGTCCCTCCCCGAACCGATGCCCCTCCCCTCCCCCGCCGTTCCCGAGCGTCGCGAGTTCCTGCGCCACACCGGAATGATCGCCGTCGGTGCGCTCATCGCGGCGACCCCTTCCTCCGACGCGCTGGCCGCGAGCCCGGTGCCCACGGCCCCGCGGGAGCCGTCTCCCACGCGAGGCGGTCGCTCCTCGTCCAGACAGTTCTGGCCGGACGGAGCGCGGCTGGTGATCTCCCTCTCCATGCAGTTCGAAGCGGGCGCGCAGCCCGAGCGGGGAGCGAGCAGCCCGTTTCCTCCCATTGATCCGAAGTACCCGGATCTGCCCGCCGCCACGTGGTACGCGTATGGCGTCAAGGAGGGCATTCCCCGGCTGCTCGACCTCTTCGAGCGCAAGCGCATCAAGGTGACGTCCCACATGGTCGGTCAGGCGGTGGATCTCCACCCCCAGCTGGCCAAGGAAATCGTCGAGCGGGGCCACGAGGCCGCCGCCCATGGCCAGACCTGGACGCCCCAGTTCTCGATGAGCCCCGGGGAGGAGCGGGCCTCGTACGAGGCCAACGTGCGGAGCATCGAGCGGGCCACGGGCACGAAGCCGGTGGGCTTCAATGCCTTCTGGATGCGCGGAACACCCCACACGCTGGAGATCCTCCAGGGCCTCGGGTTCACCTACCACATCGATGACGTGAGCCGGGACGAGCCGTTCCTCATTCCCGTGAAAGGCAAACCCTTCGCGGTCGTGCCCTATACCCTGGGCATGAATGACATCGTCCAGTTCGAGGGGCGCAACACCACGGCCGAGGCCTTCGGGCGTGAGCTCAAGGACGAGTTCGAGGTGCTCTACGCCGAGGCCGCCACGCGCCGGCGCATGATGTCCATCAGCACCCACGATCGGATCGCCGGCCGTCCCTCGCGCGTCAAGGCACTGGAGGAATTCATCACCTACGCCCAGAAGCAGCCGGGCGTGGTGTTCATGCGCAAGGACGAGATCGCCCGCTTCGCGCTGGAGAGCCCCCTGACGCCCCGGGAAGGTGGCATCTGAAGGAGGCAGAGTCCGAACGTACATGACGGAGTCCAGGGGCCCAGGACGCATTTCCGCGCGGGCTGTCGCATCTTCGGAGACGTTCCCGCGCCCGACCGGTTCGACATCACCCGCGAGAACAACCCGGGGAGTTGATAGAAGCTCGGGTCGGTCTCAGCGCCTTCCCCAGCCCCATGCCCCTTCGCGCCTATACCCGCGTCGCCGTCGTCCAGCTCGCCTGCCAACCAGCCATTGCACTCCCGGGGCGGGCGCCCTTCGAGGATCCACTCTTCGATCTGGCTCGCGCGGATGCCCTGCGCCCGGAGGGCGAGCCCCCACCCGAGCTGGACACCCGCTTCAGCGAACTGCGCGAGCGCATCGCCCGCATCCACCGCGAGCAGCTCCTGCTCAAGGTCCAGGCGATCCTCGGCCAGTGTCAACAGTGGGGCGTCCGACTCATTGTCTTCCCCGAGTACAGCCTGCCCTGGCAGGTGCTCGAGCAGGTGGCGCGTGCCGGTGGAGACCTTGTCATCGTGGCGGGGACCCACTCCGTCACCCGGCCCGCGCGACAGTCCAGTGTCTACGAGCGGCTCGGCGCACAGTCCCCGGCGCTCGGCCAGGCCGTCTGCCCGGTGCTCCATCGCGGGCGCCTGCTCGCGCTCCAGCCCAAGCTCTCCCTGACAGAGATGGAGCAGGAGCTACGGCCAGGCCAGGCGTGGCACCCCATCCCGCTCGAAGGACTCCCCGGACCCATGGGCGTCCTCATCTGCCTCGACTTCCTCAACCGAGAAGGAGAGGCCCATCGCAAGCTCGTGGCCGAAGCCTTGGAGCACAGCCACTTCCTGGCGGTGCCAAGCTACACGCCCTTCCACACCATCCCGGAGTTCCACGCCAAGGCGCAGGAAGAGGCTCAGCGCTACGGGCGGCCGGTGCTCTGGGCGGACGTGGCCGTCTTCTCGGGGAAGAAGGCCGCGGGCGGCAGTTCCATCTTCGTGGACGAGGGCCACGTCGGAGATCTGCGCCGCTTCCCCGAGCACGCCGGCTACCTGGAGCCGGGCGACGAGGGAGTCATCGTCGCCGATGTGGATCTCGGCTTCGCGCGCGTGGGGCCGTCCACGCGCTACGACCAGAAGCGCCCCATTGTCCCCTTCGCCGCAGCGGGACTCGTCTACCTGGTGCAGCCAGCGGGTGAGCGCTATGCACGGTGGCTCGCGCAGATGGGGCCCCTGCTGGAGCGCGAGGATGACGAGGCGGTGGAGGCCCTGGCGAAGCAGGTCGCCGAGGCGCGAACCCTGCTCCTGGATGCGGGCGCCAGCAACAAGGCTCGCGAGACGCGCCTCCGTCGGCTCTTGAGGGAGATGGACAGCCTCGTCTCGGTGGAGCAGTTCCGCCGCTATACCCGCGAGATCGTCCTGCCGGCTCAGGCGCTGCCGCTGCCCGCCCTGCGGGCCGTACTGGCCGGCGGCGCGGCGGACGCGCTCTTCGAGTGGCAGAAGGACTGGAGCGGCTTCGGACTGGGCTCGCTGGTGCAGCAGTTCCATGAGGCGGCACGATCGGTGAGCCCTCCTGATCCCGGCGAGTGGACGGAGGCGGGGAGTACGGCGCTGGAGTCCGTGCGTCGGGCGGTGCGCCACGAGCCCTCGAGTCCCGCGCCCTCCGAGCCTGTGCACGAGGCAGAGGTGCGCTGGGCCATCCCCGCCGGGATCGATCCGGCGGCGCTGGGCGAACTGCGGCACGGGGGCTTCGTCTTCCGCTTCCGTCCACGACCCGAGGACTTCCGTGCCGCGACGCAGGAAGTGCGTGCGCGCCACGCGGCGCCAACTCCCATCCATCATGATGATGGGGAAGAGGTCAGCCGGGGCGTACTCCTTGCCGCGCAAGATCTCTTCCTGCTGACCGTGGCGGAAGCATCCGGCCCCACCGCGGCCATGGCCGTGGCGGTGGAGGGGCAGGCCGTGGGCACGATCCTCCCCATCACCCACGAGGGGGAGCACTGGGCGATCCAGTTCTGGGACGTTGACGGTTGGTGGAGAGGGCACAGCCCGCGTGTTCAGCGCGCGCTAGAGGAGGCGCTCCCGCAGGTGAAGGTGCAGCGCGTCTCCACCGAGTCAAGCACGAAGCAGCTCGAGGCCCTGCGCTCCCGCTTCGAGAAGGGACGAGAGCGGGTGGAGGCGCTCCGCGTCGAGCGCTTGGCCTCCGTGAATGGATCCTTCGTCCAGCCCACCGTCCGGGTGGGTGAGACGTCACTGCCCGCGCTGGAGGGGCTGGACCAATGGCTTGGCTCAGGGCTCCAGACGGCCCTGGTCCTGGGTGAATACGGCGCCGGCAAGTCCACCACTCTGGCGGTGTGGTGCTCACGACTGTGGAGCCGGGACGAGGCACCACGCCCCCTGCTGTGCAGCCTCGCCTCCGCCGCCACCGGCCGCGACACTCACGGCCTGCTGCTGGACGCCGCGGGCACTGAGGATACTCCTGCCAACCGCGCGGCCCTGCGTCTGCTCATCAGGACCCGGCGGGTGCTGCCCGTCTTTGATGGCTTCGATGAGATGGCCACGCGGCTCGGCTCGGGCGGGCTGGCCGGGCGGCTCTCGGAGTTGCTCGGCGTCGCGGAGGACACCGGCCGCGTGGTGGTGTCCTCGCGCGAGCACTACTTCGAGTCCGAGACCACGCTCCACTCCACCGCGGTCGAGGCGCTGAGCCAAGCGCTGGGTGCCTCCTCGGGGCTCACCCGCCTCTCCTTCCTGCCCTTTGATCTCGGCCAGATCCGAGAGCTTATGGAGAAGAGCCTGCCCTCGCCGCGGAAGGTGGACGAGGCGCTCAGGCGGCTCCAGGACACCTATGATCTGATGGACCTGGTGACGCGGCCCTTGCTGCTCGGCATGGTGCTGGCGTCCCTAGAGCGCATCGCACCCACGGCACGGGTGGCGCCAGCGGACATCTACGAGGCCTACCTGCGGCACTGGCTCTCACAGACCTCGGAGGACGGCGAATCCCTCACCCACGCCCAGAAGCAGGAGTTCGCCGAGGCGCTCGCGGAGGAACTGTGGCGATCGGGCAGAACGTCCTGCTCGTGGCGGGAGCTGCGAAAGACCGTGCGGGAGCGCATGGGTCGACAGCTCCCCGATCACCTGACGCCCGCCGCCGTCTTCCGGGACATCGAGGGAGGCGCATTCTTCGTGCGCGAGGGAGAGGAGAACTACCGATTCGCACACAAATCCTTCCTCGAGTATTTCCTCGCCCGAGCGCTGGTGGAGACCCTGGAGACCCAGCCAAAGCAGGCGTTGGACACACGTCCATTCACTCGAGAGGTGGCGGCGTTTCTCGGTGAGGTGCTAAGGCGCCGGACAGGAGATGCTCTGCAATCCCGCGCCGTGCTCGCCCTGCATGCGCTGCTGCGAGCGAGGGGGACGGCGGGAGGTACGGCGGACCCGGCGGCGGCCAATGCATTCCGGCTCCTTCACGGGTTGGCGGTCTGGGCTCAGGACGGGAGGCAGTGGCTCCCCGAGCGGGCCGACCTGCGCGGGGTGGATCTGACGGGCGAGGATCTGCGCGGAGCCCGCATGGGGGCGGCCCTGCTGGAGGGCGCCCGGCTCGCGGGAGCGGATCTGTCTGACGCAGACCTCGCGGGGGCGGATCTCTCCCGTGCGGTGTTGGTAGGAGTGCGCCTGGAGGGGACCTCGCTGCGTGGCGCCAATGCGATGGGGGCGGACTTCACCCAGGCCGAGGCGATGCGATGCGATGCGGAGGGCGCGAACCTGTCCCGAGCGACGCTGACCCAGTCCGTATGGTTGGAGAGTCGCTGGGAGGGCGCTGAATTGGGTGGAGCGGAGGTGACCGCAGCTCTCATGGTACCCGCGCCCTCTCTCGCGGCGCGGTGGTTTGTCCCCCGCTCTATGCAGGCAAGCATCTCGACTGGTCACACAGACATAGTCAGGTCCGTGTCTTGGAGTGCGGACGGACGGCATTTGGCCTCCTCAGGAGAAGACGATACCGTGCGCCTGTGGGACGCCGAGTCTGGCCGCGAGCTGCGCTGCCTTTCGGGCCACACAGACAAGGTCTTCTCCGTATCTTGGAGCGCAGACGGGCGGCGACTGGCCTCCGCAGGAGGGGACGGCACCGTGCGCCTGTGGGATGCCGAGTCCGGCCGCGAACTGCGCTCCTTCCCAGGCCACAAAGGCAGGGTTTGGACCGTGTCCTGGAGCGTGGACGGACGGAGACTGGCCTCCGCAGGAGAGGACGGAACCGTGCGCCTCTGGGACGCCGAGTCCGGCCGCAAGCTGCGCTCGCTCTCAGGCCACAAAGGCTGGGTCAGGTCCGTGTCCTGGAGCAAGGACGGACGGCGGCTGGCCTCCGCAGGGGATGATGGCTCCGTGCGTCTGTGGGACACCGCGTCTGGTCGCATGTTGCGCTCTCTGTCGGGAGAGAAAGGTCGGGTCTGGTCCGTATCCTGGAGCGCGGACGGACGGCGGTTAGCATCCGCAGGGGATGACGGCACGGTGCGCCTGTGGAACGCCGAGTCCGGCCACGAGCTGCACTCCCTCCCAGGCCACAAAGGCATGATCTTTTCCGTATCTTGGAGCGCAGACGGGCGGCTGGCCTCCTCAGGGGGAGACGGCACCGTGCACCTGTGGGACGCCGAGTCCGGCCACGAGTTGCACTCCCTCTCGGGCCACAAAGGCTGGGTCTTCTCCGTATCCTGGAGTGCGGACGGGCGACGACTGGCCTCCTCAGGAAGGGACGGTACCGTGCGCCTGTGGGACGCACAGTCTGGCCGCGAACTGCACTCCCTTTCGGGCCACCCTGACAGGGGCTTTTATACCGTGTCTTGGAGTGCGGACGGTCGTCGTCTGGCATCCCTGGCAGGGAGCGGTACCGTACGTCAATGGGACGCAGAGTCCGGCCGCGAGCTGCGCTCCCTGTCGGGAGAGAAAGGCAGAGTCTGGTCCGTGTCCTGGAGTGCGGACAGATGGCAGCTGGCATCCTTGGGGGGGGACGGCACCGTGCACCTGTGGGACGCCGAGTCCGGCCGCGAGCTACGCTCCCTCACCGACCACAAAGGCATGGTTTGGACCGTGTCCTGGAGCGTGGACGGTCGAAGACTGGCCTCCGCAGGAGAGGACGGCACCGTACGCCTGTGGGACGCCGAGTCCGGCCGCAAGCTGCGCTCGCTCTCAGGCCACAAAGGCTGGATCAGGTCCGTGTCCTGGAGCAAAGACGGACGGCGGCTGGCCTCCGCAGGGGATGATGGCACCGTGCGTCTGTGGGACGCCGAGTCTGGTCGCAAGCTGCTCTCCCTCTCAGGCCATAAAGGCTGGGTTTGGTCCGTATCCTGGAGCGCAGACGGCCGACGGTTAGCCTCCGTAGGGGAGGACGGCACCGTGCGCCTGTGGGATGCCAAGTCCGGCCGCGAACTGCACTCCCTCTCGGGCCACGAAGGCACTCTTAGGTCTGTATCCTGGAGCGTGGACGGACAGCGGCTGGCCTCCGCAGGAAGAGACGGCACCGTGCGCTTGTGGGATGCCGAGTCCGGCCACGAGCTGCACTCCCTCTCGGGCCACAAAGACTGGGTCTTCGCCGTATCCTGGAGTGCGGACGGCTGGCGGCTGGCCTCTGCGGGGTACGACGGCCTGTGCGTCTGGGACATCACGAAGGGCCAGCTCCTGGCGAAGTGGGAGGTAGCGGGCTTGAGCAGCCTGACGTCTACACCGAGCGGCTATTGCCTCTTAAACGGAGATCCCTCACGCCACTGGCTGTCCGTGTCTCGACCCGAACAGCCCGCGACACTTCTCTACCTCCCTCTTCCGCAGACGCTGCGCGCCATCATCCACCAGCCAGACAAAGTGAGGGCAGCGCTGGAAGGCAAACCAGGAGACAGCAGCGAGCTGGCAGAAGAGCTGGCCGCCCGAGGATGGCCAAGCCTCGAGCCATGGAATGGCGAGCGCCAACACATCCCCGAAACGGCGCCTAATGCCTCGTCCGTGCCCCTCTCCGCCGAAGCACTCCCCTCTTCCCCATTCCGGCCCGGCTCCGCGCTCGAAGAAGCTGGTCTCCTCGTGGGCCGAGAGGTCACCGTCCGCGAGTTGCTCGCGCTCGTGACAGGGCGCAGCCCGGCCATCCTCCTGGGCCCCCGCAGAGCCGGAAAGACATGGCTGCTGGAGCACATGTCGCAGCGCCTCTCCGAGGCAGGGTACACAGTCCACTACGAGTCGCTCCAGGGGCGCCCGCCCCGCTCCGCCGACGAGTTGGCACTGCTGCTGGAGCCAGCGCTGGCAACCTCTACCTCGCGCGGCTCGTCACCTGGTGCCGAGTTGCTCCGGAAGATGGGAAAGCGTTCCCAAGGCAAGCCCGGCAAGAGCACCCGCGCCCAGGCCAAGGCTCCCCGCCACGTCTACCTCCTGGACGAGGTGGGCGCGCTCGATCAGGGCGACCAAACGCTCTTCCCCTGGCTGCGCGAGCTGGGCCAGCGCCATGCCGCCCTCGTGCTCGCGGGCTCGCACTGGGACTGGGTACGGGTCATCCGCCGCGCCACCGAGGTCTGCCCCGGCTCCTCCTTCGGCAATGACTTCACTCCAGTCATCCTTGAGCCTGTATCCCAGGAGGAGGCGCGCCGATTCCTCACGGAGGCGGTCCCAGGCCTCATCCCGGAACATGTAGCGGACTGGATCCTGGAGCTGTGCGGCGAATGGCCCTTCTACCTGCAGGCGATGGGCCACGCGCTGTACTTCGCGCGTGAAGCCGGCAATCGCAAGCCCTTCAATGACAAGGCCGCACTGGCCGAGCTGTATGATCAACGTCTGCTGGTCGGGCGTTCCGCAGTGTTCGAGGATCGCCTCCGAGAACTCCCCGAGTCCGTGAGAAAAATCCTCTTCACCCACCGCGAGCGGCGGCCAGAGTTCCATGCGCTGCCGCCCGAGGAGCGGACGCTGCTGGTGGATACTGGGCTGTGCACCGAGGCGGGCCGCTGGTTGGCGGACCGACCGTTCTTCGATTGGCTCCGCCGCCGCGCGGAGGCCCTGGACCCGTGAGGATCTGACATGGCCGTCTATGACGCCCGCCGCAGCTACGAGCCGAACCTGACGGCCCGCGATTACACGGAGCTGCTGCAGAAGGTGCGTACGCCTCCCCCAGAGGGGGCTCTCTGGCTCGTGCTCGCACCTCGTCGCTACGGGAAGACGTGGACACTTCGGGAGCTGGAACATCGGCTGGGCACCTCCGCGTGCTACCTGGATCTGCGCCTCCCCAGCGACAAGAAAACTTGGTCCTCCGGCAGGAAGGTGCAGTCCGGAGGCTTCTGGCTCCTGGACGAGCTCTCTGGCCTGCTTGAGAGCAACGACGAGGCTACGGCACTCAAGGCGGCCCAGGGATTCCTCTCTAGGTGCGAGAAGCTGCGGAGCGCGAAGACGAGCGTGATCCTCGCGTTGACTCCGCGGGAGTTGCACCACCTCCAGCGCGCGGATAGAGGCAACGGGCGCATCTCCTTCAAGTCCATTCTCAGGCTCGACCCGCTCTCTTCCGCAGAGGCCGCGAAGTTGGCGCGGACTCCCGAAGCTCACGAGGTTCTGGCGCAGGTGCCACCGGACTGGAGGCGAACCCCGTTCCTGCTCGAGTTGCTCTTCGAGGTGGACGAGCGAGCCCGGAAGCAAGGAGCGCTCCTGGAGCGCAAGCTCCTCAAGGCGGCGCTGGAGTCCGCTGAGAGTTCACGGCACCAGTACTTCCACCATGTCTTCTGGGATGCCCTTACAGAGGACAACCAGGCAATGCTCCGCACCATTGTGAGGAGTGAGGTGGTGGATCCCCGCTCCTGCGAACCGCTGGTGGACGCAGGGCTCGTGGAGGTGGATGCAATCACGGAGCGTCGCAGGCTCGCCGACCCGGTGCTGGCCGCGCGCCTCTCCCCGTTGCGCATCCACCACCTCTCGGACATCCATGTCGGCCCGAGGTCCGCGCAGAGCATCGACGCCAAGGAGGCTGGACTGCTGGCCGAGGCGCTCGATCCCGGCCTCGTCCGTGAGAGCTACCTGTCCCACCTGGAAGGGCTGCGCAAGAGCGGCAAGGCGCCGCACGTGCTCATCATCTCAGGGGATCTGACGGAGTGGGCGACAAAGGAGCAGTGCCAGGAGGCTCGGAACTGGCTGGACCGCCTCCTGCCGCAGTTGGAGCCGCATGTGCTGCTTGGCGAGGAGGCCCAGCGAATCCTCCTGGTGGGTGGCAACCATGATGTCGACTGGAGCCAGACCCGCGGCGGGCCCGGGTCCACCCGGCACCAGAACTTCGCCGATTTCTTCCATGGTTACGCGCACCCTCACCTGGAGGTGCCGCCCGCAGACCGAAAGCTCGAGCCAATCGAGTGGATGGATCTCGGTGTAACAGTCCTGCTCCTGGGCACCAGTGAGCTCGGAGGGCAGATCGAGGAAGAGCGGGAGCATTACAATCTGCTCCAGGAACTAGTGAAGCTCCCGAAGGCGCCCACGAAAGAGGAGCGGGAAAAGGCCGATAAGCTCGCGACGGATGCGGCCCGCATCGATCCCGGGTTGGTGGAGGCCAGGGACTTGCGCCGCGTCAGCACGCATCCTTGGAAGGATAGCCTCCCGGTGCGGATCGCCGTCCTGCACCATCCGCCCTCACCGCTGCCCTCCACGGAGGTGGCTCGCTACTCGGGGCTGCTCAACGCGGGAGCAGTCAAGCAAGTGCTGATGGAGAAAGGCTTTTGCTTGGCACTCTGCGGGCATGTTCACACCGGATGGTTCGCCGAGGAACGCTGGTTCAAGCACTCCGGTGGGCACATACTCCGCATCGCCGCGGCGCCTTCGCTGGGCAGCCGCGAGATTCCGTCGAACAATGGCTTCAATCTCGTGGAGGTGTTCCGTGATCGGGACCGGAATGGCATCCCCGAGTACCAGGTCCGGGTCCGGCGCTACGTTCGCAATGGGGACCTCGGATGGGACGTGCACGCGGATCAGCTGGGCCCCTTCGCTCCAGGCAAGTAAGCCATCCCCTTGCTCTTCCAGGGTGAGCCTTCCAGGCACAATGCACGCTGACTCGCCGCAGCTCCTCTGGGCGAGCCTGCTGTTGGCCGCCATCCTGGTATCCACCGGTTGCGTGTCGCTGACGCCACCACCCAGTGGAACAATGGGGCCGCACTACACGCCACGCGAGGCCGCGGGGACTGCGTTGGCCGACGGTTCGGGCAAGGAACTTCCGCACGTCCTCTCCGCTCTACCCCGCTCCTCGCTCGAATCCGAGGCGCCGGAGCGGCTGCACCGTCGCCGGAATGCCCGGAAAGCCGGCACAGGGACTGGCAGCGACATCGGGGGTGAAGTCCGCCGTGACGCCGCGAAGTCCGCCAGGCAGAGCGCAATCGCGGCCCATCTCGCAGTCCTCGGTGCCATTCGCGACGTATCCAGCTCCACTCGCCGGATCTCCGGCGAGTTCTCCAGACTCAAGGCCGACGAATGGGGCCTTGTCGGCGGAGGCGCTGGCATCTTCGTCCGCTACGTTGAGTATGGCGAACGTCAACTGCGGTGGATTGACGCCCAGCCCGCCGCCGCCACCCAGCTGGCCAACGCGGCTTCGGAGGTGGAAAACCCTGATATGCAGCTCGCCCTCCTGCGCCTCGCCGGCCCACGGCTCGAGACCGCCATGATGGGCTCCCTCTTGCTCGCCGTCTGGCTCGACTTCCTCCACCTCGCCGACATCGCGCTCAAACAGCGCTTCTACAGTGTGGAGAGGCTGTTCGTGGACATGAACCGCGTCCAGGAAATGATCGAGCCCGCCATGACGGCGCTTTCCTCCATGGAGCCAGAACAAGTGGAGGCAACGGCGAAAGACATCCCCATGCGGGTCGGCCATCTCACCCGCGAATTCGCGGCAACACGTGAGGCCATGCGCGTGGCGGCGGAGAACCTCCAGAAGATTCTGGTGCTCAAGGAGACCATTGAGGCACTCACCATGCTATCGGCGATGAAGTTCTCGCTGCCCTCGTTGCCGCCGTCCGCTCCCGCCCTACTCAGCATGGGCCTGATGGTGGGAGGTGACGGCGTGATGGTGGGCACACGCGTTGTCGTCTCCGCCGATTGGGTGGAGATGATGCGCCAACTGGTGCGGACGGGCATCATCTCCCTTCCCGTTGTCAGCGCCACCGTGCGGATCCAGGCGGGCCAGGTGTTGCTGGCGCAGGCTCACGACGAACTGCCGAAGGGCGTGCGCGACGCGCTGGGAGATGGGCCCGAGGTAGGGGCCATGCACGAGACGGGCAAAGCCGGGGCTGGCATGGCCGAGCCACCGCGGCACCACGTCCTGCCCAAGGAGTTCCGCGAGTGGTTCGAGAAGCGCGGCTTCACCGGCGAGATGGATATTGACGAGTTCTGCATCAAGATGGAGCGGGCTCACCACGAGGCCATCCACGGCGGTGGCCACTGGAAGCTGGGACGCACATGGCCGGGTGAATGGAACCGGATGATCATGAAGGCGCTGTTCGAGGCCGAGGCCGAGGCCGGCCGGATGTTGACGCGAAAAGCGATCCTGAACATCGTCGCGAAGCGTATGGAGGATTACTACATCCCGATAAACTTCATCCCGTGGAGAGGACCATGAGTGACGGACATCCTTTTCAGGGCAACTGGGTGGCACGCCTATACGAGCGGGTACGCGAGCTTGGTTACGACTCGCTCACCGCCTTCGCTGATGCACGTCCCACCATGCCGCTGCACTTGCTTGCCAAGGAGCTCGGTAAGGACGACGTCGCCGGGGTGCAAGTACTGCGCGGGCTGCTCGCCGAGGCGGAGCGGCGCAAGCAAGTCACTCGGTTCGTGCGCGACATATTCGTGCGCCTGTGGTCCCAGAGCGTCCCAGAAGGTTGGCCGGCGGTGATGGATGACGACAACCTTTTCAAGGTTGCCGAGGCACTCGGCTCCTGGTCCGCGTACACCCCTGAAACTCATGAGGAGCGTGTCAAGCAGGCCAGGGCAGCGCTCCGCGCCTCGCCGCCGCCGCCCGGCTGGCGCCCGCTCGGCCCCGACGACGAGTTCCTGCTCACGCTCTTGCCCGATGAGAGGGTCTAAGCCACCTCATCGGCACCATCCCTCGAGCCAGCAGTTCCCGGGGACCTGGCCCAGAAGAAGCCCCCCTACGCCCTGCGGATCCCTGTCACCTCGCCGTAGCCGCCGGGGATGAAGAAGTCATGCGTGCTCATGCCCATGATTCGCAGCGCGGTGGTCACGGCGTCCGCGGCTCTGGGCACGCGCTTGGAGGGCTGACCGTTCTCCTCGATGATGTCCACCGGAACGCCGAGCCCGCGCGAGGTGTACGAGCCCACCTGCCGGTTCGCCGCCACGTTTCCACCCGCGAAGCAGACCGAGGTGTACGGGTGGTGATCATCCGGCAGGGAGTAGGAGCCGTCGCGTCCGCGAGAGGCCCAGCTGCGGCCGAACTCACTCATCACCAGCACCAGCGTGTCATCGAGCAGCGTCTTGCCCGGCTTGCCGGGAGCGGGCGCGGCCTTGAGCTCGCCCAGGAAGCGCGCGACGCAGTCCATCAGTCCACGGCCGTGCGCGCAGCTGAAACCGTGGCCACCGGCGTTGTGCGTGTCGAAGTCGAGCTGCAACGAAACGTGCACCGAGGTGCAGAGGTCCGACTTGAGCAGGCGCAGCGCGAGATCCATCCGCGGGTCGAGCCCGGTGAGGTGGAAGTTGGCCAGGCCGAACGTGTACGTGAACGACTGGTTGCCGAGGTAGCTCGACAGGTACGAGGGACGGTTCGCCGTCAGGAAATCGATGCCCTTGGTGTTCTGCAGCACGGACACCACATCCGTCGCGAGCACGCGCGAGACCGACGACAGCGAGCCATGCAATCCCTCGAGGTAGCCGTCCACCTTCGCCGTCGAGCGGCCCATCAACTGCTGGGCGCGCGCGAGCGAGAAGCGCTCCACCGTGGTCGTCTTCAGGGTGCCACCGGTGGGCTGACCGCGCGCGTCCAGCTCGGGGCCCGCGGTGCGAGCATCGAGCCCCGTCCACCAGGGATTGTCCGTGGGCTTCGCGGAGAGCTGCGGCTTGAGCGCCTCGATCGACGGAACGCGAACGGGCGAGGCGTGTGAGGGCAGCCCCATCCCGAGCGGCGTACCGCGCTCACCGGAGACGACCACGAACGGCAGCGGTCTGCTCTCGCGGTACTTCTCGAACAGGTGGTTGGCGATCACCGAATGAACGGCGGGCGCCCGGTAGTCCGCACCGGCGACACCACACATCGAGGCGATGAACGCGCTCGCGTGGTCGTTGGTGCCCTGGTCGATGCCGTGCAGCACGCTCAGCTGCTCGTGCAGCGCGAAGTGCGAGAAGCCATACATGAGCGGGCTGAAGCCGCCGCGCTCGGCGGGGTTGGCGGGGTTCCACGACTGCCAGGTCCGGAGCGGTTTGTAGGAGCCGTTCGGAGGCCCGAGGTTCACCACCTTGCTCGCGTCGAAGAAGACGGGCTCGCCGCTGTAGTTGGAGGGCGTGGGCACGCAGAGCGGAATGTCCGCGTCGTCCATGGGGGTGAAGTAGTACGCCGGCCGGTAGCCGCCCGGGATGTAGAGGACCGCGAGCCGTGAGGGGACGTCGATGTCCGCGGCGCGCGCGGCGCTCGAGCCGAGGAGGCCCGCGCGTTCGAGGAGCGCGAGCTGTCCCGCTCCGAGGGCCCACTTGAGCAGCGTGCGACGAGAGGTGTTCGTCATGGTGTCCTCGGATCAGTAGGTGAGCCACAGCGGGTGACGGACGAGCGACGCACAGACGCCGATCCAGGCGAGGCGCGTGTTCTGCGCTTCGAGCGGGAGATAGACCTGTTCGTACAGGGCCTTCGCTTCCGCGTCCGAAGGCGGCTGTCCGAGCATGCGCAGGTAGAGCGAGCGCAGGTTCTTCTGTACCGCGCCCGGGTTGCTCGAGGATTTGTCGGTGAGCGTGACGTGACGCAACACCGCGGTGTTGCCCTTCTTGTCCACCGCGCGCGCACACCAGGCCTGGGACATCTGGACCAGCGTCTGCGCGGCGGAGGGGCCGAAGCTCACGTCCCGCTTGCGGTAGAAGAGCGAGTTGCCGCCGCCGAGCGCATCGAACCGCTCGACGCTGCGTGAGTCGGAGACGTACTCGCCCGAGATGCCGGGCGCCCAATCGCCGGGCCACACGAAGAGCTTGCCGCCATTCACCACGTACGCCTTGTTGCGCCAGTTGGGATCGCTGGTGCTGACGAAGTCCTCGAGCGTGAGCCCGAGCTGATCCATCAAGCTCACGACCATCTCCTCGGCGGAGAGCCGGCGGACGTTGAACGCTTCCGGATCCGGAGCCCCCAGCCGCTCGGGAGGAGGCGGCAGCTCGCGAATCCAGGCCTTCACCTGCTCGATGGACAGCGTGACGCGGCCGTTGGCGACGAGTTCGCCGTAGGGCTGACCCGGCGGCATCTGCGGATAGCTACCGGCGGCGGTTCCCTCGAGCATCTGGATCAGCAGGCTGTTGTCGGGATCCCCGGGCTTCACGTACCGCTCGTCGTACACGAGCCCGTTCTCGAACGCGGTGAGCGAGGCGAAGAACGGCTTGTTCCCGATGAGGTGGCACCCCTCGCACGCGGGCGCGAGCCCGAGCCGGATCTCGTCGTTCCTGCTCGAAGGCGCGCAGTTCCCATCCGTGCCGTTGTTGTCTTTGCAGGCAGACGCGAAGAGCGCGAGCGAGGTCAGCGCCACGGCCCCCATCGTCGAACGCAGCGTGCTCATCACAGGCCCCTCCGCAGTTCGGGTTGTTCGAAGAGATAGCGGATGAAGGGCCGGAGCTTGCGGTCGCGTGCGACGAACTCCCTGGCGAGCTTGTCGATGAAGTGCTTCTCGGAGGCCGGGTTCAGCTCACGGCCGATGAACATCGAGTAGAGCTTGCGCGAGACGCAGCGATCGAACTCGCCGGAACGAACGAGGAGCTTGCCGAACCCGAGTGGACCCATGGTGCCGTCGCCGTGCACTCCGAGCAGCGTGTAGGACTCGGGCATGGTGTCGAGCAGCACCGCTTCCGGATTGGCCGTGATCTGCTCGGGGGTGACCGGGGTCAACATGGTATTGGGAAGGAACGCGTTCTTCCACCGATAGCCCGGTGAGTTGCCGGTGTACGGGTACTTCCCGGACAACCACTCCTTCGTGACGCGATGATTGCCCACGCCGGGAATGAAGGGCCATGGGACGTAAGCGCTCTGGGCCGAACCGAAATCCCACCGCTTGAACGAGATCGCCGCGGGATCGAGTGTCTTGTGGCAGTGCAGGCACGTTCCGCCGGTCGCGGGATCGACCTCGTACGGAGGGAAGTGCACGTCCGCGGGAGGAGGCGAGAAGCTCTGGCAGGCGAAGATCTCGAGGAAGCGCGCGGCCCGGACGCGCTCGCGCGGGAACGAGGACATCGCGCCGATCATGGTGAGCACCCCGGCGGAGGGAAGACCCTTCGGCGCTTCGGTCGTGGTGCGGGGATCGAAGCGGTACGTGCGCTCGAGACTGCCGGAGCGCGCCCGGTTGTTGGAGAGCGCGAGGTGGAAGGGCTCCAGATCCTCGACCACGAACTCACGCCACGCCTGCGGATCATTCGGTGACGGGTGCAGCGGGTCGCGAGGTGCGTTGTCCGCGTCCGGGCGCCACCACGTCGTGTTCGCGTCCAACGCATTGCTACCCATCTGCCGGCCCAAGCGCACGTACAGCGCGCGCAGCCAGTTGGTTCCGACCGAGTAGTTGCCAATGATGAGATCCGAGAGCGGCCGGTCGTGCCACGCGAGGTGCGCGAACAGGCGCGCGGGTTCCTCGTACGGATGGCGGCGTTGAACACCGAGGTCGTGGTTGCTCCCGTTGATCAAGCCGGTGAGGGGTGAGCACCACACGAGGTTGGGTCCGCAGCCGCACCCGGTGGGCAGCATGGGATCGTAGTAGCCGCCGCGCGCGATGCCGCAGTCGAGCATCTGCCCCTTGGCGTCGGCGACCTGGGTGACGTTGGAGCCGGCCTTGCCGAGCACCTCGACCCGTGTTCCCGGCGCCCACCAGGGCTCGACCGAGCGCGCCTCGGCCACCGCGGGATTGCCACCCGCATCCAGGTCCTTGCACTGATTGGACGACTTGTCCCCCGCCGTGAACTCGTTCACGTGGTAGTACGCGCCCGGGTGCATCGTATCGGTGCCGCACTTGAAGAGGTGGCCGGACAGGTCACCCTGATACGCATCACCGGAAGCACCGGTGGTGTACGCGCCCACCGCGATCCACTCGTGTCCGAAGCGCAGCATCCGCTCGTAGAACTTCGGCGAGGCGAGCACCTCATCCAGTGTCGAGCGCAGGATCGCTTCTCGCGCATCAGGTGTGGCCGCGTCCGCCATGGCTTCGTATTGCTCGACGGTCGGCGTGGTCCCGGTGAGCCCGAGCACGAGGCGCCGCAAGAGCCGCGTGTCACTCATCCGATCATCGGGAGGCTCGACCGTCTGTGGAGTCTCGGGACCGCATTGCTGGGCGTGCGCGTCGACTCCGATGAGACCAGAGATCGTGAGCATCACGGTCAGCAGAGCCGCGCGCTTCGACTGCAAAGGCCAGTGCATTCGTGGGACGTTACCGAATTAACGGTTTCAAGGTAAAGGGATTTTTCCAGAATAAACACCGAAACGGTGTCTTTCGAGGACGGTCTGCCCGCCCAGGAGATGGCGAAGCTGGAGGCCCCACCGAGAGCGAGCAGCACCTCGACGATGCCGTCACAAGCCTCCCGCGTCCCGGACGACGAGGCGCAACTTCAACTGCTCCTCGAGCCAGGCCACTCGGATTGGCACGAGCCGGCGGTGCAGGAGCAGCCTGCGCACCGGCCGGCTCAAGGTCGTGCTCGAGGCCTACTCGCCCACCGGGCTCGGCTTCTTCCTCTACTTCCCCAGCCGGGCGCAGCGCTCCGGGCCGCTGCGCCTCTTCGTCGAGGCGGCCAAGGAGCTGGCCACGCACGCGCTGTGAATCGAGCAGGAGTCCTCAACGAGCAGGAGAGTCTTTTACCGTCCACTCGATGACCGGATTCCTCTTCGTGCTCGACAGGGACTTGTCGGGGCACTTCAAGAAAAGGGAAAGGACCTCATCTCCTCCGCGATCCAGGTAAGCGACGATCTCGCTCGAGTGCATAGCCATCGCGGAAACGAGGCGCACTGGACCGGCGGGCGTGGGGAAGCTCGTTGGCAGGGTCGGCGACTCCAAGCCGAACAGAGCCATCGACATCCCGTGTTCTGACACCCAGTCGTTCGGCCGGAACTTCTTGAAGACATCTGGCGGCACCACGAGCTGTTCCGGCATTCCCTTGCCGGAGAACTGGATGAACGCCAGCTCTGTCTCCAGGAGCTTCCGAGTGTCCGCGTAGTTGGCGAAGCCATCCGAGACCCACATCAACATGTCCAGCGGCCACCCGTCGTCCCCCGGCAGCTCCTCGTCCGTCTCAACCGCCAGCTCGAACCCGAAGCCCACGGACGGCTCGCTCGCGTCAAGAAATGGGTCGGATAGCCCATCACTCACGAACAGGGTACGCTGACCTCTCTTGATGATCCTCCACGCCTGAAAACCGCTCGGCCAATTTCCGCTCGTGGGAACGATGCGCCTGATGACGTCTTCAGAGAGGTCCCCGAGCTTGCTGTACGCGGCGGCCCTCGCCTCCCGGGCTTGCTTGAGCGTGGCTGGAACCTCGCGCGGCGGTGGCAGCGGTTCATGCGGCCCCGTCACCCGCTCGAAATCAACCCCCAGATTCCCTACTCTTTCGAGCGCAGCCTTGACCTCTTCGGAGACAATGAGTGCGTGAGTGAACCTCTTCGGCCTGAAGACACGCGCACCTTCAGTCTTCGCTGGGTCAATTCGCAATCCGTAGATCCAGCGATAAGCCCCTCTGCGCGCAGGTTCAGGGTCGTCTTGGTCGTATAGGTGGACTTCCCGGCAGTTCGCTTCGTCAATGCAGTCAATGGTCTTGCGTCCATTGACAACGAAATACCGCCCCGATTCGCTATCCACTGTCACCGGGAACAGTTGCACATCGTCAGACGCAAGAACCATGAAGACATTTGCGACTGCTTCGCTGACGATGGGGACACTCTCAAGCCCAGCGAACACAAAGGCGCGTCGCTCGCCTTGCTGCTCAACCTGGGTCTTCATCGCCCCCGGGTGTTGGAGGAGGTGCCCTTCTCCGAACATCCAAGGCTCGTCGAACTCACCGCCTGATGCCGGTACTGGAGTCGCGATGAGCCACTGAGGCACATCAGCAATTCGGACCCAATAAAAGTGACGTTCCATCCGCCCCTCCTACTTCACAATGTAGCCCCGCCTCTTCACTCTCCCGGAATGCAACGTCCATCCGCATGTCGAGGAGGAGCCGCGTGAGGGCCACCTTGAACTCGGCCTCGCTCACCTCGACCGGATCAACACCCACGGACGTGTAGGTGATTGGTTCCCCATGCCCGGTATCCAGATGGACAACACGAGTGGTCGCGCACCCCACCCCAAGCCCAAGCAACAGTAGACCGACTCCTACGACCAGCCTCATGGCCGCCCCCCCGAAAGTCCAGATTCCAGAAAAGCAGGACCCGGACCCGCTTTGCGAGGCTCGTGGAGTCGCGAAGGGGCGCGTTCGTCATCCACTCGTCATCTCCCGTCCGAATCACCTCACGCCCGGCTGCTTCCTTCTTCCAGGCGTAGAGTGGGGGCGTGACGCCCGACTCCTTGGAGATTTCGTGGACGCGTCTTCGGGGATGAGCGTCTTCCTGGCAGTGGCCGAGGTGCGGAGCCTCCGCGGCGCTGGTGACCGTCTTGGCGTGAGCGGCTCGGCGGTGAGCCAGGCCCCGCGGCGGCTGGAGGATCGGTTCGGGGTGACGCTGGTGCAGCGGACCACGTGCAGCATCCGGCCGGCTTGGCGAAGTCATCGACCGGGAGGTTCGCGTGCCGCCTTACTGCCCAAGCAAGGGTGACGCCCTTCGGACGTCGGCCCGAGGGCCTTCAACGCCGTCAAGGAAGGCCACGCCTTATTCTTAAGCAGGGGTTTACAGGCCATTTGCTCCCTGGCGCCTAGTCCTCCGCGAGACGTGGATGTACCTCAGAAGACGGTGAGCGTGGCGAAGCGGCCGTGAGTGAAGTCGCCGTGCCAGAGGAGGAACAATGCAGAAGCGCAAACTTGGAAACAGCAACCTGGAGGTTTCCGCCATCGGCCTCGGCTGCATGGGCATGAGCTGGAGTTACGGCCCACCGAAGGACACCCAGGAGATGATCGCGCTCATCCGCGCAGCGGTCGATCGCGGCGTCACGTTCTTCGACACGGCGGAAGTGTACGGACCGCTGACGAACGAGGAACTCCTCAGCGAAGCCCTCGCGCCGTTTCGCGGGCGCGTCGTCATCGCGACGAAATTCGGGTTCGCGCCAGCTCACGAAGGGGAAGGGAGATGGAGCCTCATCAATAGCCGCCCGGAGCACATCAAGCAGGCCGCCGAAAGATCGTTGAAGCGGCTGAAGGTCGACGCGATCGACCTCTATTACCAACACCGCGTCGACCCAGCGGTACCGATCGAAGACGTCGCGGGCGCCGTGAAGGACCTCATTCGCGAGGGGAAGGTCAAACACTTCGGTCTCTCCGAAGCGGGGGCGCAGACGATCCGTCGCGCGCACGCGGTGCAGCCCGTCACCGCGCTCCAGAGCGAGTATTCGTTGTGGTGGCGCGAGCCCGAGACGAGCGTGTTGCCGACGCTCGAGGAACTGGGCATCGGCTTCGTGCCGTTCAGCCCGCTCGGCAAAGGCTTTCTGACCGGCAAGATCGACCCGACCACGACGTTCGATTCGAGCGATTTCCGGAGCACCCTCCCGCGGTTCCAGCCCGAGAACCTTCAGGCGAACCAGGCCTTCGTGGAGCTGCTCGCGCGGATCGCCAAGGAGAAGAACGCCACCCCCAGTCAGATCGCGCTCGCGTGGGTGCTCGCACGGAAACCGTGGATCGTACCGATCCCAGGGACGACGAAGCAGGCGCGCATGCTCGAGAACGCGGGCGCCGCCGACATCGTGCTCACGGCAAGCGACCTCCGCGAGATCGAGGACGGCGCCTCGCGTATCAAGCCGAGCGGGGACCGCTACCCGCCGCAACAGCAACGCCTGATCGATCGCTGAAGGGGTAGTGTAAGCCGTGGCGCCAAGAATTGGCGGCATCAATCCCTGGAAATGAATGCACATGAACCTCAGGCAATTCTTGATGGTGTGCGCGTCGGCGCTGGCGTTGTGCCTTGGCCCGCCCGCCCTGGCCCAGAAAGCGCAGGTCCCGTTCGTGCGACTGGAGGACCTGGAAATCGACCCCGCGCAGTTGGAAGGCTTCAAGGCAGCGGCTCGCGAGCATGCGGTGGCGACGCTTCGGATGGAGCGGGGCGTGCTGGCCCTCCATGCCGCGGCAGAGAAAGGCAACCCGGCCCGCATCCGTGTGTTCGAGATGTACGCGGACGAAAGGGCGTATCAAGCGCATCTGCGGACGCCGCATTTCCAGAGGTTTCGCTCTGTCACGGCCAAGGGGGTGTTGGCCCGCGGAATGTACGACGCGGTGCCTGTCCTGCTCGGCGCGAAGCCGCGGTTGCCTGCCAAAGCGCTCGTGCGTATCGCCGAGCTGGAGATCGATCCGGCCCAGCTCGAAGCCTACAAGGCCGCCGTGACGGAGGAGATCGACACCTCGATCCGCGTCGAAGCCGGCGTGCTGGCCATCTACTCGGTGGCCTTGAAAGAGAACCCGACCCATCTGCGGTTTTTCGAGATTTACGCGGACGAGAAGGCATACCGGCAGCACCTCGAGTCGCCGCACTTCAAGAAGTACGTGGACGTCACCAGGTCCATGATCACGGCGCGCAGGCTTTTCGAGACGGAGCCGCTCTCGCTCAGCGCGAAGCCACGGTGAGGCCGCTTTCACCCAAAGGAAGTGACATGAAGACGAAACGATCGCTTCTGCTCGCTGTACTGGCCGGCACGGCCATCGGCGCTCTTCCGGCCATGAGCCTGTACGCCCAGGCCGAGGCAAAGACCATGAAGATTCGACTGACGGTTGGAGAGAAGGTCCTGACGGCCACCCTGCGCGACAACGAGACCACGCGCGACTTCGTATCCCTGCTACCACTGACCCTGACCCTCGAGGACTACGCGGCAACCGAGAAGATCAGCGACTTGCCGAGGAGGCTGTCCACGAAGGGCTCGCCTCCAGGCACCGATGCCTCGGCCGGAGACATCGCCTACTACGCCCCCTGGGGGAATCTGGCCCTGTTCTACAGGGGCGCCGGCCATGCGAGCGGGCTCGTCACGCTCGGGAAGATCGACGGTGGCGTCGAAGCCTTGAGGGAGCCCGGTCCGCTGAAGGCGAGGATCGAGCTCGTCAAGTAGGTGAGCAGCACCACGCGCAAGCGCTCCTCGAGTTGGCGCACGGGCTGACGGGCCGGAGCCGCAAAGGCGCCGAGTCCGCCCACTCCGGACGTCTACGAGGAGTCCGTGCCCTCACCCAGGAGCCGTTCATGACGGGGGGCGACAGCCCAAACGGCCGCCGGTCAGCGCTCCTGGTCGGGGAAAATGAAAAGGGCCGGTCACTCGCGTGACCGGCCCTTTCCTTCTTCTGGAGCCGACACCCAGATTTGAACTGGGGACCTACTGATTACGAATCAGTTGCTCTACCGACTGAGCTATGTCGGCCCAACGAGGCCCTTCCGGCGTCACCGAAAGTGGGCGCGAAGTACCATGAGCATCCGGACACGGCAAGCACTTCTTTCGGGCCCCTCGCCACCCCCTCCCGGAAATTTTCCAGGACCCCGCGCACATACGGGCTCCGACGGCCCGTCCATGACACGCCGCGTTGGCTAACTACCTGAAAGTACTTGGGCTTTTACACCTTGACCGCAGCCCGCCCCGATTGACCACCGCGAGCGCCTATGCGCATAAGGGCCTTGCTTCTCCCCACGATCGCCTCAACCCCAAGGAGCGATTTTTCCCATGGCCAGTGAAGAGAACTTCATGCGCGCCCCGGCGCCGACGCCCAAGCGCACCGTCTACACGGAGGCGATGGAGATCTTCCATCGCGCCGCCGATCTCATCGGGCTGGACAAGCGCGTCCGTCTCGAGCTCGAGGAGCCCGACTACGAGCACATCTTCTACGTCACCGCGAAGCTGAAGGACCGCCTGGTGCCTCTGGCGCCCGAGCAGGCGCGCGACTTCGCGGACCTGCCGCCCACCCAGGTGCGCAACCCCGAGGGCCTCGAGCGCCTGGCCGACGGGAAGATCATCCTCAATGGCCGCGCCCTGCTCGGCTCGGACGTCTCCATCCGCCGCGGTCACCTGCGCCTTCCCGACGGCCACGTGTACCAGCTCGTTCCCGGCGAGTCCCAGCGCTTCAAGGCCTACCGCGTCCAGCACAACCAGGCGCGCGGCCCCTACAAGGGCGGCATCCGCTACCACCGCGAGGTGTCGCTGGACTTGTTCAAGGCGCTCGCCGCGGAGATGACCTGGAAGACGGCCATCTCCGAGGTGCCGTTTGGCGGGGGCAAGGGTGGCATCCAGATCGATCCGCGCTCGTACGGCCGGGAGGAGCTGGAGAACATCACCCTGCGCTTCATGTACAAGCTCAAGAGCATGATCGGCCCCAACATCGACATCCCCGCGCCGGACGTGGGGACCAACGGGGACATCATGGCGCTCATGTACCGGCAGTACTCGGACGGTGAGCGCGACCGCCACGGCATGCGCGGCATCGTCACGGGCAAGGACGTGCGCATCGGCGGCTCCGAGGGCCGCGCGGCCGCCACCGGCCAGGGCGTGGCGTACTGCATCGAGGACTACTACGCCGAGAAGGGCGAGAACCTGCGCGGCAAGAGCTTCATCCTCCAGGGCTTCGGCAACGTGGGCAGCCACGGCGCCGCCATCCTCCAGCGCATGGGCGCGCGCCTGCTCGCGGTGAACGACGCCGACGGCACCATCTACAACGGCGATGGCATCGACGTGCCCGCCCTGCTCGCCTACATCAACGACCCCAAGAACCTGCGCCGCAGCGTGGTGGGCTTCCCCGGCGCCCAGAAGATCGACAAGAAGGACTTCTGGGAGGTGCAGGCCGACATCTGCCTGCCCGCCGCCCTGGGTGGCGAAATCACCGCCGACGTGGCCGAGCGCCTCAAGGTGAAGCTCGTGGCCGAGGGCGCCAACGGCCCCACCACCCCGGACGCCGACCGCGTCCTGCAGAAGCGCGGCATCGACATGATCCCCGACATCATCGCCAACGCTGGCGGTGTGACGGTGAGCTACTACGAGTGGATCCAGAACAAGCGCATGGAGCGCTGGAGCGAGCCCGAGGTCAACCAGCGCCTCGAGCACGCCATGAAGCGCAACTACCGCATCATCCGCGACATCTCGCGCAACCAGGCGCGCCGCTCGGACACCCACGACAGCCGGCCGTTCTGCATCGGCAAGGAAGTGGACCCGCGCTGCGCCGCGATGATCCTCGCGCTCAAGCGCATCGAGGCCCACTACCTCCTCGAGGGCTTCTCCCAGTAGTCCCCCGCCTCCCGCCGTGAAGCACGAAGGGCACGGTCCGCACCCGACGCGGCCGTGCCCTTCGTCGTTTCCTCCCGGCGTGCTTCCCACCGGCCCGTCCGGGCTCAGTGCATGACGCGCTCGCGCGCCACCAGCAGCAGGGGCTGATCCTCCTGGACCTCATAGGCCACGATGCGCAGGCCCACGCCGCGGCTGTTGCCCTCGCGCCCGTCCTTGCGCCCGTACGCCAGCGCCACCTGGTAGCGTACCTCGCACAGGCACGTCATCTCCGTGCCGTCCTCGCCCGCGAACGTCACCTTCACCCGCTCTCCCAGCGTCAGGGGCTCGCGCGTCTCCACGAACAGGCCCTGCTGGCTGATGTTGCGGCCAATCCCCCGGCTCAACCCCCCCTCCGTGGAGAGGTAGATGGTGAAGACCTTGTCGAAACGCAGATGGGCGCGGCGCTCTCGGACCTGAACCTGTGCCAACGGGTGTCTCCGGGGGAGGTGGAAGTGGGCGAGAAACTACATGGTGAGAACATGTAGTCAAAATCTCCACCGACCCGTACCACCACGTACTGCTACGTACCCACATGCGGGTGTCCGGAGGCCCCCGAGAGTGGCAGCATCCGCGCGCCCCCATTTCCTGCCCCCTGCCTTGGAGAGGCCCCCATGAAACGATTCATCCTGGCCGTTGCCCTGTTGCTGCCATCGCTCGTCCTGGCGGACGCGGATCCCCGCTTCGCCCGGTTGAGGGATCAGGCCGAGCCCCTGGGGAGCCTGTCGGCGTTCCTGGACAAGTACGTGGGGGAGTGCAGTGGCCTGTTCGCGGGCCTGGGCTGCCGCGACGCCGCCGAGGCCTTCCGCAAACAGTATGAGGGCAAACGGCTATACATGATCGTCGGAGAGGACGTGGCGACGATGGTGCGCCCGGGCCCGTACCAGCCCGGCAGCGGCAACTACGTCATCGAGGTCACCCCGTCCTTCCCCGGAGGGGCCTACGTGCTCACCCAGGGGACACCCGGTCAGCTGGCGGCGGACGACAAGCCCCTGTTGCCCCCCCTGCGCGTCACGGGCACCACGCCGCCCGGGTGGAACGCCACCGACTTCATGCGCCTGTTCTCCTCGCGCCAGGTCCGGCTCCAGGTCATCTTCGCGCCGCAGACGCTCTGGGGACTGGAGCGCAAGCAGGGCAGCGGCAAGCAGTACGGCGTGTCCGCCCGCGTCGAGGCGCTGCTCTTGACGAACGCGCGCACCGGCGAGCCGCTCGGCCTGTGGTTCGCCGACGAGGCGAAGGCGAAGAAGAAGTAGCCGCGGCGGCGCGCTCAGGGCTCCAGCGCGACGTACTGTTGCCGCTCGCCGCGCTGGATGCGCAGCAGCACGGCGGCGCCCGTGCCCCGCTCCAGCGCGCCCTTCACCGCCCCCACGTCCTTCACCTTGCGGCGGTTGACCTCCGTCACCACGTCCCCGGGCTGCAGGCCCGCGCGGGCCGCCGCGGAGCGCGGCACCACCCCCGACACCAGCACCCCCGCGTAGGGCTCCAGGCCCAGGGGCGCCGCCACCTCGGGGGACACGTCGCGCAGCACCAGGCCGAAGTCGCCCAGGTTGCCGGGGCCCGACAGCGCCGACAGCACCTCCTGCGCCGGGCGGGCCGTCAGCTTCACCACCACGTCCTGCGACTCGCCCTCGCGCAAGAGCGTGAGCTTCACCTGGGTCTGCGGCGCCAGCATGGTCACCTTGCGCAGGAGCTGTTGGTAGGAGTCCACGGGCTTGCCGTTCACCCCCACCAGTTGATCCCCCGCTCGGATGCCCGCCTGCGCCGCCGGGCTGTTGCGGTACACCTGCTTGACGATCGCGGCGCGGGTGCCCACCTGGGACTGCTCGTCGATCACCACCCCCAGCCAGCCGCGCTGCAGCTGGCCGTTGCGGCTCAGGTTGGGCAGCAGATCCTTCACCATGTTGATGGGCACCGCGAAGCCAATGCCCTGCCCCTCGCTGATGATGGCCGTGTTCACGCCCACCACCTCGCCGCGCATGTTGAAGAGCGGCCCGCCCGAGTTGCCCGGGTTGATGAGGGCGTCCGTCTGGATGAAGTCATCGAAGGGGCCCACGCCGATCACCCGCTCCTTGGCGGAGATCATCCCGTGCGACACCGAGTGATCCAACCCGAACGGGTTGCCGATGGCCACCACCCAGTCGCCCACCTCCAGCCGGTCCGAGTCCCCCAGGTACACCGCCGGCAGCCCCCGCACGTCCTGACCCAGCAGCCGCAGGAGCGCCACGTCCGTGGACGCATCCCGTCCCACCACCTCGGAGAGGAACTCCCGCCCGTCGGACAGGCGCACCACGATCTCACTGGCCTCCACGTCCCCGCGCGCCACCACGTGGTTGTTCGTCACCACCAGGCCCTCCGGGGTGAGGAGGAAGCCCGAGCCGGTCGCCGAGCGCGCCGCGCCCATGACGGGGTTGTCCGCCCCCGAGGCGCTGATGTTCACCACGCCCGCCTCCACGGCCCGGATGAGCGGTGCCAGGGAGCTGGGAGGCACGAAGCCCGGCAGCATCGGCTCGCGCGAGGTCCACTCGCGCCACAGGCCCGTCGCGCCCTGCGGTCCCCGGGCCGTGTCTTGCGACCAGGCGGCGTGCTCGCGCGCCCGGGCCTCGAGCCAGGGCTCCAGCGCTCCCTGCTGCGCACCGGCCACCGACGCGGCGAGCATCAGCACCAGCAGGACGGTCCACGAGGCATGCGACGAGAAGGGGCGGAGGTTCACGGCTCGGATCATGTCGGGAGGAGCGAACAACCACCCGCCCCGCGTCTTCCCGGTGCATCCGGACTCGCGCGGCGGGGGGACTCACGACCCACCCTAGCCGCCCGCCCTCTCGGGAGGAACTCCTTCGAGGAACAACTCCCGGCGAACGGCTCAGGCCTTCGCGGGAGCGACGTACTTGGCCACCTTCACCCGCGCCGGGCGGATGATGCGGTCCTTCATCCGGTAGCCCGCCCGGGCCTCCGCCACCACCCGCTGATCCTCCTCGGGATTGGGGGTGATCTCCATGTCCGTGGCCTCGGCGGTGTTGGGATCGTACGGCTGACCCACCAACTGCAGCCGCTCGACGCCCGCCTGCTGCAATTTGCCGAGCAGTCCGTCGCGGATCATCTTCACGCCCTTGGCCAGGCCGGAAGAGGCATCGGCGCCGCCCAGGGAGAGGCTGAGATCCAACTCGTCCACCGCCTCGAGGAGCATCGTGGCCACCTTGCCCCGCTCCACGTCGAGCATGCGCTCGCGCTCACGCGACAGGCGCTGCTTGAACTCCTCGCGATCCTTCTCCAGCTCCTGGTAGGCGCGCGCCAGTTGGTCCACGCGGCGCCGGGTCGAGGCCAGCTCCGCCTGGAGGCGCTCCACCTCGGCCGAGGCCTCGGAGGGCGCCTGCGGCGGGGAGTCCGTCTGCGCGGACGCGTCGGGAGCCGCCTCGGGCGAGGTCACGACGGGCTCCTGCGCCTGCGTCTCCTGGGAGCGGTCGTCTGTCCGGGAATTGCCATTCATGGGGCGAACGTAACCAGCCCCCGTCCCGAGTCAACGCCCGTTCAAGGGCTTCTAGTGTTCGGCGGGCATCGCGGGATGTTCGGCCATGAACCCGTGGTCCACCTGGCCCGTCACCTCGTCGATGATCTCCACCTGGGCGGCCCGGAGCGAGTAGTAGAGCAGCCAGCGCTCGGCCGCCGTGAGGGTCCCCGCGGGCAGGGCCTCTTCAATCTCCTGGACCGTGAGCCGCCCATCCCGAAGGCCCCGGGCGAAGAGTGCCTTACGCGCCGTATAGCTCTTGCCGATTCTGTTTTCCACGGACGCTCCCTCCTTCCCATGCAACATAATTTCGCCCCTTCAACACCGCAGGCCACGCGGCGTGAAGGGGCGAAGGCCCGCTCAGGGGGCGGGCGAGTGAGCGCCCACCGTGTCCGTCCGCGCTACACGTCGGGGAGCGTGCCCCGGGCGTGCTGGGTGCCCGAGGGCGCCGGCTCGTCGGTGCCCACGGGGTGGGCGGAGACCACCTGGTGGGCCTCGGGATGCAAGAGGCCCCGCTCGGCGACGGCCTTGGGCCCGAGGATGGTGCGCAGCTCGTCCTCGTCCACCACCTCGGTGGCCAGCAGCCGGGCCGCCAGCGCCTCCACCTTGTCGCGGTGGTGGGTGAGCACCTGACGCGCCCGGTCGAGCGCCTCGGTGACCATCTTGCGGATCTCCTCGTCCACCATGCGCGCCGTCTGCTCGGAGTAGGTGCGCGTCTCCGGCAGGCCCGCGCCGCGCAGGAAGCCCGGGCCCTGATCCGGGCCCAGTGCCACCGGGCCCAGCGAACTCATGCCGTAGTCACGCACCATGAGCTTGGCGACGTCGGTGGCCTGCTTCAGGTCGTTGGAGGCACCCGTGGACACCTCGCCGATGAAGATCTCCTCGGCGGCGCGGCCGCCCATCATCGCGGCCATCTTGTCGCGCAGCTCGTCGAAGGACATGAGGTAGCGGTCCTCCAGCGGCATCGACATGGTGTAGCCCAGCGCGGCGATGCCCCGGGGGATGATGGAGACCTTCGTCACCCGCTCGGCGTGCGGCAGCATCCAGCCCACCACCGTGTGGCCCGCCTCGTGGTGCGCGACGATGTCCTTCTCGCGCTCGTTCATCCGGCGGTTCTTCTTCTGCAGACCCGCCACCACGCGCTCGATGGCCTCCTCGAAGTCCGCGCGCGTCACCGCGTCGCGGTTCTTGCGCGCGGCGAGCAGCGCCGCCTCGTTCACCACGTTGGCCAGGTCCGCTCCCGCGAAGCCCGGGGTGCGCGAGGCGATGGACTTGAGGTCCACGTCCGGCCCCAGCTTCACGCCCTTGGAGTGGATCTCCAGCACCCGCTCGCGGCCACGCTTGTCCGGACGGTCCACCAGCACCTGCCGATCGAAGCGGCCCGGACGCATGAGCGCGCTGTCCAGGATCTCCGGACGGTTGGTCGCCGCCAGGATGATGAGGCCCGCGCGGCTGTCGAAGCCGTCCATCTCGGCGAGCAGCTGGTTGAGCGTCTGCTCGCGCTCGTCATGGCCACCCGCCACGCCCGAGTTGCGGCTCTTGCCGATGGCGTCCAGCTCGTCGATGAAGATGATGCACGGCGCCTTGGACGTGGCCTGGGCGAACAGGTCGCGCACCCGGGCGGCGCCCACGCCGACGAACATCTCCACGAACTCGGAGCCGGACAGGCTGAAGAAGGGCACCCCGGCCTCGCCCGCTACCGCGCGCGCCAGCAGCGTCTTGCCCGTGCCCGGAGGGCCCACCAGGAGCACGCCCTTGGGAATGCGCCCGCCCAGGCGGCGGAACTTCTCCGGCGTCTTGAGGAACTCGACGATCTCCCGCAGCTCGTCGACGGCCTCGTCCACGCCCGCCACGTCCTTGAAGCCCACGCCCGTGTCGGCCTCGGCCTGCACCTTGGCGCGCGTCTTCCCGAAGCTCATGACGCTCTGCGGCCCCTGGCCCATGCCCCCGGCCATGCGGCGCATCATGAAGCTCCAGAAGAAGAAGGCCAGGCCCAGCGGCACCAGCCACACCCACAGCACGTCGGAGAAATTCGACTGGGGCACCGCCTCGTACTGCACGCCCTTCTCCTCCAGGAGCGGCACGAGATCGTTGTCCCCCTGGACCCGGTAGGCCAGCCACGGCAAGGCGCCCGGCTCGCCGCGCAGCGGTCCTCCCACGCCGCCCCCCTGTCCCGAGGCGTCCGTCGCGGGCGCGGCCCCGTCCTTGAGGTAGCCCTTCACCCACTCGGGCGACAGCTGCACGCGCGAGAACTTGCCTTCCGAGAGCGACTCGCGGAACCGGCTGTACGTCACCCGCTGCACGCCCGCGTCCTGGAAGACATTGCGGAAGAGCATGAAGCCCAGAACGAGCAGAAGGATGTAACCCAGCGGGGATCCGAACCGGAACCCCTTGGGAGTAGGAGTCGGTGACTTGTCCTGCTTCTTGCCGCGTGGGGTTCCACCCGGCGGTATCGTGTTCTCGGGCTTCATCAGTGGCGCACTCCCCGTCCCCCTGCCACGCACCCCTGTGGTACGCGGTACGACTTCCGTGTGGGGCAAAGATGGCCACAGCCGCCCGGCGGTCAACCCGGCATCCCGAGTACACCCCGCCAAGAAGTCTCCCGAGGTGTCACTTCCTGTCCCTTCCGCAGGGAACACTGCCGAGTGGTGGACAGTGTTCACCCCAGGACGTCCCCTCGGGACGCTCCGCTCAGCGGCAGTCCATCCGGTACAGGCGTTGTCCGGCGAACTCGGAGCCAATCAGGTAGGAGCGGTCCGCGCCTGCGTCCCCGGGCAGCCAGGTGATGGCCTCGGACTGCGCCTGGCTCGCGCCGGGCACCTCGACGACCGGGCCCTGGAGCAGCTCCTCCATGCGCGAGGCCCCGGGGCGGCGCACCTCCCACACCCGGGTATAAGTGCGCAGCAGCAGGCGCTGCCCCGAGGGGTGGAGCGCCGCGGCGGTGGTTCGCCTGTCGACGTTGCCCGGCGAGCGCAGCGTCCCCAGGTGCGAGGCCCTGGCCACCGAGCCCGGAGCGAGCCCCTGCAGCGCGAAGACCTCGCCCAGCGAGTCACCCTCCTTGGTGATGAGCACCGGCCGGCCCGTGCCCGGCTCGATGACGAGGGCCTCGCAGTCGTGCGCCCGGTCCGGCCAGGTGAAGGGCAGCTCCTCCACGGCCAGCGTCGCATCGGCCACCTGCTCCGGCTCGGGGAAGCGCAAGAGGCGCACCTGATCTCGGCGCTCGAAGTTGTCCCCCGTGTCGGCCAGGTACACGCACGTGCGCGCGTCTCCCGGCGCACACGGCCCCAGGGCGATGTCCTCGAGGTCCATGTCCTCGGGATCGGCGCCGGTGAGCGTCAGCGTGGCGAGCGGCTTGCCCGTCTCGTCGATGGCGAAGACCTGGAACGCGTTGCCCGAGTCGTTGTGCGCCCACAACACGCCCGGATGCCGGACGCTCGCGGCGAGCCCGGACATCTCGGCGAGCACGAGCGGCACGCGGCCCACGGCCCGGGGCTCGCCATAGAGGCGGCACCCCGGCATGTCCTCGGCGGGGGCATAGCGCGAGGAGGGCGCGGAGCCGGACGCCTCCAGGTTGGAGGGCTTGGGTGCCCTGCAGGCCGCCAGCAGCCCCCCGAGCAGCACCAGGGCGAGGGCCCGGCGCACGTCAGGCTTCCAGACCCAGCAGCTTGGCCAGCGTCTTCGCGTCCGCGTCGGGGAACTGGTACTTCGACATGTCCTCGAGCTTCACCCAGCAGTGGTCATGCACGCGCAGGTGTTTGATGTCCGACTCGGGGCTGGCGAGCCGACAGCGGTACACCCGGAAGTCGATGTCATAGGAGGGGTACTCGTGGTGGGTGTGCAGGGCCTGCTCCAGCACCTCCACCTCCACGCCCATCTCCTCGCGGATCTCCCGGGCGAGCGCCTGCTCGTCGGACTCCGCCTCCTCGACGCGGCCCCCGGGGAACTCCCACAACAGCGGCAGCGTCGCCTTGGGGGGACGCTGGGTGATGAGGTAGCGCCCCTCGGCGTTCTGCAGCATCGCGCCGACGACGCGGATGTGACGGCGAGCCATCTCCCGACTCCTTCTGACACACCAGTAGATAAGAGGAAGGCGGCGGACTAGCACGGCCCGTACCCCGGGGCCAAGGGCTCAGGGACCTTTGGGCCCCCCGCCCCCCGGGCGCTCCTTCCCTCCCCCCCTCCCCCGGCGGGCCTCGTCCCCCGTGTTCTCCAGGTCTCCCGGCACCGGCCCCTCCAGGGCCGCCACCTCGGCCACCAGCTCGGGGCGCCCATAGCGCCATCCCTTGGACCACACATGATCCCTCAGGACCCGGGCCAGTTCCGCCCCCGTGGCGAAGCGTTCCTCACGCCGGGGAGCCAGCAGCCGGCGGAGCACGGCCCGGGGCAGCTCGGGCAGCCCCTGGATGGCCGCCTCCACCTGCTCGGAGCGCAGCTCGCGCATGCGCTTGAGCAGGTCCGCGGTGCGCGGCGCGCTCAGCTCCTCCAGCCCCCCCCAGCCCGACTCGCCCCGCGCGCGCAACTGGCGGCCGAGCAGCTCCGCCTCGTGGCGTTGCTCGGCGTCCAGCAGGTGCCGGCCGGTGAGCAGCTGGAGGAAGACGAGCCCCAGGGAGAAGAGATCCGAGCGCCCGTCGAGCTGATCCAGGTTGGCCCGCTCCGGCGAGCTGTAGGACACGTTGCCCAGGTCACTGTCGCCCTCGGTGGAGATGCGCCCCTCCAACCGGGACCAGGCCGCCCCGAAGTCCACCAGCTTCACCTCGCCCTCCCGGCCCAGGAGGATGCCCTGGGGCGTCACGTCCCGGTGGACGATGCCCAGGTGCCGCCCCTTGTCGTCCACCAGGGTGTGCGCGTAGTGCAGCCCCTCGGCGACCTCGGCCGTCACGTAGCAGGCGAACGCCTCGGAGAAGTCGCGGCCCGCGCGCTCGGCCCGGCGCATCACGTCCCCCAGGCGCTGGCCCTCGGTGTACTCCACGAAGAGCAGGGGCTCGGCCGCGCTGCCCCCGAGCATCTGCACCGCGAGGATGTTGGGGTGGCGCATCTGCCCCGCCAGGCGCGCCTCCTCCACCAGCCGCTGGTAGTCCTCCTGGCGCACCACGCGGTTGAGCCGCTTGACCACCGTGTAGCCCCCCAGCCCCCCCGCGTAGCGCTGACGCGTGAGCAACAGTTCCCCATGGTGGCCCTGCCCCAGCGAACGCACGAGCTCGAAGCTCGCCATTCCGGTTTCGATCACCACGGGGGGGGACGGCTTGGGGGAGGGATCCGGATTCTGCCGACTCGACATGACGACGCGCTCCTTTGGGGGTATCCGCCAGATGACTCCAAAGGTAAACATGCGGACCCCGAAGGACCAAGAACGATGATGCTTCCGGGGGAGCCGCCCCCCACCTACCGACCTCGAAAGTCGGGCCTGACTCGCGGAATGACTCTTGAAGTCACTCTTTTTCCAGCTATCTTGGAAGTCACTCCGGGCCCGGATGTACCGGGCCGGAAGACTTCCACTCGTCTCTTCAGGACCGCACGGCATGGCACTCCCACGAGGACTGGCATCGACCATCGGGACCGCGGCCCGGGCGGCTCGAGTCCGCGCCAATCTCACCCAGGAAGACGTCGCCGAGCGGGTGGGACTCGCCACCGAGGTCTACGGACGGCTGGAGCGCGGCGGGATGCTGCCGAGCGTGCCCACCTTGAAGAAACTGTGTGAAATCCTCCGCATCCCCTCGGACGTGCTGCTGGGGCTGACGCCCGCGCAGGAGAACTTCTGGACGAAGGAGACACCCGCCCGGCCCACCGAGGAGCCCGTGGAGATCCGCCGCCTGGTGCGCACGGTGAAGAAGCTGGAGCCCGCCGAGTTCCGCCTGCTCAGCCTGATCGCCACCGGCTTGTTGCGCCTGCGGATCGTGCGCCAGGGCCGCCCCGCCCCCCCCGGTCCCCCCCGCCCCTCTTAGAGGAGGAGGAGGCCCCGCCATCGGAGTTCGCGCCCGGACAGCGGCCGGACGGCCAGGGGCCATGCCCGCCCGCCGTCCCCGGTTTCACTGGGCAACACCCGGTCCGGGACGATAGGTAGGCTCGGCCCCCAGGAACCCCCATGACCGCCGCCCTCCTCTCCCTCACCCTGTTGCTCGCCTCGGGACAGTACGCGCCCCAGCAGGCTGGAAGTGAACCCCTCGCGCCGCCCCTGGAGGCCCGCGTCCAGGTGCTCGGCAAGGAGCTGCGCTGCGCGGTGTGCCAGGGCCTGTCCGTCGCCGACAGCCCCTCCTCCATGGCGCGCGCCCAGCTCGACAAGATTCGCGAGCTGGTCACCGAGGGCAAGACGGACCAGGAGGTGCGCGACTACTTCGTCGCCCGCTATGGCGAGTGGGTGCTCCTGCAGCCCAAGGCCGAGGGCGTCAACCTGCTCGTGTGGCTGGGCCCCCTCGTGCTGCTGCTCGGCGGCGGCTTCGTCATCTTCCGGCAGGTGCGGCACCCGCCCGCCCCGGCCCCCTCCCCGGCCGCGCCCACCCCCTCCAGCCCCGCCCCCTCCGACGACTCCGTGGACCCGTACCTCGCGGCCGTGCGCCGGGAGATGGATCAATGAACCCCCCCACCAACTGGACTCCTGGCCTCGCCGTGCTCGCGGTGGGTGTCATCGCCGCGGTGCTCTTCCTGCTCACCCAGCGCCGCAAGGGCGCGCCCTCCGCCTCGCGCGATGACGTGCTCGAGGACCTGGAGCGGCGCTACCAGTCGCGCATCGAGCAGCTCAAGGAGCTCGCGGCGGACAAGCACACCCTGGCGCCCGAGCGCTACGAGGCGGAGCGCTCCCGGCTGGAGCAGGAGGCCGTGGCCGCCCTGCGCGCCCGGGACGAGCACCTCAAGGCCCGCGACAAGGCGCCCGCCCCCTCCACGCCCGCCCCTGCCCCCACCGGATTGCTGTCGCCGCAGTTCAAGGGCGCGCTGTGGGGCGGTGGCATCGTGCTGTTCTTCGGAGTGCTGGGCTACACGCTCGTGTCCGAGCAGCACCCGCGGGGCGAGAACGAGGCGGCCACGGGCCGCGTGCCTCCGGGGGCCATGGGCTCGGCGGACGCGCAGCAGCAGGGCGCGCCCCAGATGGACTCGGAGCTGCAGCAGGCCTGGGAGAAGTTGCAGAAGAATCCCGCGGACCTGGAGTCCGCCTCCATCGTGAGCCACGAGCTCATCCGCAACCAGATGTACGAGGAGGCCGAGCGCGTCACCCTGCGCGCCCTGGCGGTGGATCCCTTCAACGTGGAGCTGCGCGTGCACCAGGGCGTGCTCCTGGCCGTGCGCGGTGACGAGTCCGGCGCGCGGCGCGAGTTGCTGCGGCTGGCGGACACCTACCCGGACGCGCAGGAGGGACTGCTGTTCCTGGGCGCGCTCGCCATGAAGCAGGGCGACAAGGCCGCGGCCCTGGAGTCCTTCGAGCGCTTCGCGGTCGAGGTGCCCAGCAGCATGCACCCGCCGCCCCTGCTCGCCGCCATCCAGCAGCTGCGTGCCGAGCTGGGCCGCTAAGGCCCGGCCACATCGGTCCGAGTCCCGATAGTCGGGACAAGGCCGTCAGCGGCCACTGACCCGAAAAAATGGGGGCCCGTCTCTCTCTCCTCGGTATTCCCATCCGAGGAGTGTGGACATGGCCGTATCACCCCGGACGAGCGCGTCCCGGTCAGGGTTTCAGTGTCTCGTCGCCATCGCGTTGCTGTGCCTGTTCCCCGCGCTGTCCCAGGCGGCGGATCGCGGTGCCTGGGCGCCGAACGTCAGCTACGCGGTGAGCGACATCGTGACGTATGGCGGCAAGGGCTATGACTGCCGCCAGAACCATACGTCGCTGCTTGGCTGGGAGCCGCCCAATGTCCCGGCGCTGTGGTTGGAGCGCACGGGCACCCCGCCGCCGACGGATACGCAGGCCCCCACGGCGCCCTCGGGACTGACCTCGCCGGGCAAGACGTCCAACAGCGTGTCGCTCACGTGGACGGGCTCCACGGACAACGTGGGCGTCACCGGCTACGAGGTGTCCTTCAGCGGCGGCGGCGTGTCCGGGGCCGCCACCAGCACCACGACGAGCGCGACGGTGTCCGGGCTCTCGGCCAACACCACGTACACCTTCACCGTGAAGGCCCGCGACGCCGCCGGCAACCGCTCCGCCGCCAGCTCCGCATACAGCACGACGACGTCTCCGGTGACGGATCCCCCCCCGCCGCCCACGGGTGACGTTCCCAGCAAGATCCTCGTCGGCTACTGGCACAACTTCGACAACGGCTCGGGCTTCATCCGGCTGCGCAACGTCTCCACCAAGTGGGACGTCATCAACGTCTCCTTCGCCGAGCCGACCAATGGCTCCACCGGCGGCACCATCGGCTTCACGCCCTACGGCACCTCCGAGGCGGACTTCAAGGCGGACGTCGCCTACCTCAAGAGCCTGGGCAAGAAGGTCATCATCTCCATCGGCGGCGCCAACGGCCAGGTGCGGCTGGAGACGACCGCGGCGCGCGATGCCTTCGTCAACTCCATGCGATCCATCATCGAGAAGTACGGCTTCGATGGCATGGACATCGACTTCGAGGGGCACTCGCTGTCCATCAACCCCGGGGACGCGGACTTCAAGAATCCGAAGACGCCCGTGGTGGTCAACCTCATCTCCGCCATCCGCTCTCTGCGCAACCACTTCGGCACGAAGTTCCTGCTCACCATGGCGCCCGAGACGTTCTTCGTGCAGCTCGGCTATGCGTTCTACGGCGGCACCTGCTCCGGCTGTGACACCCGTGCCGGGGCCTACCTGCCCGTGATCTACGCCGTGCGCGACATCCTGAGCTGGCTCCAGGTCCAGGACTACAACTCCGGCCCCATCACCGGGCTCGACGACCAGTACCACAACATGGGCAACGCGGACTTCCACGTGGCCATGACGGACATGCTGCTCACGGGCTTCCCCGTGGGACGCAACGCGAACAACGTCTTCCCCGCGCTCCGCCCGGATCAGGTGGTCATCGGCCTGCCCGCCAATGGCGACGCGGGTGGCGGCTACACGACGCCCGCCGAGGTCCAGCGCGCCGTGAACGCCCTCGTCAAGGGCACATCCATCGGCACGTACACCGTGCGCAGCTCGCCCGCCAACAACAAGAGCTTCCGCGGCCTCATGTCCTGGTCGGTGAACTGGGATGCCTTCGCCAACTACGAGTTCACCAACAGCCACCGTCCCTACCTGGACTCGCTGAAGTAGGCATTGAAGCCAGGGCGGGCCCAGCCCCGGGCCCGTCCTGCTTCAAAGACAGCCCAGCTCCATCCCGCGAAGAACCGCCTGGGTGCGATCCCTCACCCCCAGCTTGGAGAGGATGTTGGACGTCTGGTTCTTCACCGTGCCCTCGGCGGTGCCCAGCGCCTCGGAGATCTCCCGGTTGCTCAGGCCCCGGGCGATGAGGCGCAGCACCTCCAACTCCCGGCGGGTGAGCTCCTCCGGCTGCTCCGCGGAGGGAAAGTCCCGCGGCAGCTCCGCGACTCCACGCGACACCTGCCCGGGCAACCCAGGCGGGGGCAACGTCTCCCCACCCGCCACCCGGTGGAGCGCCTCGGCGAGCTGATCGCGCGTCACGTCCTTGAGCAGGAAGCCCTGGACCCCCACCCGCAGCGCCTCCCGCAGCACCGCGTCCTCATCGAACGTGGTGAGCAACACCACGCGCCGGTGCGGATCCGTGCGCCGCAGCGCGCGCAACGCCTCCAGTCCACTCATCCGCGGCATCCGCACGTCCATCAACACGACGTCTGGATCCAGCTCGGCCACGAGCCGCAGGGCCTCGTTCCCATCGGCCGCCTCCCCCACGATCCGCAGGTCCGGGGTGAGCTCCAACAGGCTGCGAATGCCCTCGCGCACCAGCGTATGGTCATCCGCCAGGACGATGCGGATCATCCGTGGGCACCTCGCGTGGGCAGCCACGCCACCAACTCCACGCCCCGCCGGGCCGCCAGACGCCACTCCAGGCTTCCGCCGAGCTGGGTGAAGCGCTCGCGCATGCCCGTGAGTCCCGCGCCGGGCTCGAGCGCCATCGCGCCCACGCCGTCATCCCTCGCGTGAAGCCGAAGCGCGCCCTCCCGGGTGGAGACGACGTCGATCCACAGGTGGTGCGCGGAGGCGTGGCGCAGCGTGTTGGTGATGACCTCCTGGACACAGCGCAGCAGGCAATGGGCCGCGGCGGGCTCGGTGACGGAGAGTCCCTCCGGCACCTGGAGATGCACCTCGAGCCCGGGCACCTCGCGCGTCAGATCGGCCAGCGCGGGTCCGAGCTGGAGCGGTCCCTCGCGCAAGGAGGACACCACCTCGCGCACCTCACGCAGGAGCGTCCGGGAGACATTCTGGGCCCGGCGCACGTGCTCGAGTCCCGGACCCTCCACGCAATGCGAGGCCACCTCGATGTTGAGCGAGAGGGCCGTGAGGTGGTGGCCGAGCGAGTCGTGCAGCTCCCGCGCGATGCGCAGCCGCTCCTGTTCACGCTCCCGCTCGGCGAGCTGTTGCTGGGCGGCCTCGAGCCGCGCATGCAGCCGGGCCAGTTCCCGGCGCCCGTTCAGCTCTCGCTGCTGGATGTGGGACGCGGTGGCGGTGAACACCAGCAAGCCCGCGTAGCCGACCGCCGATGCCAGCGCGTCCAGGGGCGGGTACAGCACGAGGTAGACGGCCAGGCTCGTGAGGGCCAGCCCCGAGCACCACAGGACGGTGGACCGCGAGGACAGGAACATGGGCACCTGTCCGGAGATGATGGACAGCAGCGCCCCCTCGAAGCCCGAGGCGCCGGTGGCGATCACCGCCAGCGCCGCGGCTGTCTGGGCGCCCAGAAGAAAGAGCGCATGACGGCCATCCCCTCGCACGTTGAGCCAGAAAGCCGCGCCAAAGGAGGTGAAGGCAACGAACCACACGAGCACGGAGGCGCTGGTCAGGTGCTGGAGCGTGAGGTTCATCACCACGAGTCCCTGCGCTCCCACCATGCTCCAGGCGAGGAGCGCGGCGACGAACAAGAGTGGGTGGAAGACCGTGGGCGACCGCATGGGGGGCGCCCAGTCTACGAGCCCCGCCGCCCCAGGTCATCGCGAGAAGCATCGTCCAGGCGGGGCCGTTTTTTCCAAGGCCGCCCTCGGTCAGCAGGTGACGAAGAGGGGCCGTTGCACCGTGTTGAAGATGGCACTGGCTTGTTTGACGAGGGGCAGGTCGGCGAGCGCCGATGAACCGAGCAACGCGATCATTCCAACGGCAATCGTTCCAAGCATGCGCATGCGTGCGGCCTCCTCTGGGGGAACACCGCGAACCCTACACAGCGCGAAACGTGGGGCGCATGTGCCGGAAGTCACGTGGGACAACGGCACCGGCCTCGGCTCGCTAGAAAGATGCGTTCAGGATGTCAGGAGACCACCTGGGCTCATGGACAAAGGCCAGGGTTGCTTCCAGGCGGACGTCGTGGGTATCAGGCGCACCATGTCCTCCACCCCCTGGCTCCTCCGTCTCGCCAGCCACCTCACGAGGGCCGCGGGTCGTCGCGGTAGGCAGGACTTCGCCGAGCAGGCGCGCCACACCGCGCGCGTGAACGCGGACACGCTGCGCGCCATCCTCCAGCACAACCAGGACACGGACTTCGGCCGGCGCCATGGCTTCGCCTCGCTGCACACCGTGGAGGACTTCCAGCGCGCCCTGCCCGTCAGTACCTACGAGCCCTTCCGGCCCTACATGGAGCGCATCGCCCGCGGCGAGCAGAACGTGCTCACCGCCGACCGGGTGGAGTACCTGGGCATCACCTCGGGAACCACCGGCCAGAACAAACTGCTGCCCGTGACCCGGCCCCATCTGCGCCACTTGCAGCGCGCGACCACGATCGGCCTCGACGTGGTGGCCGAGCAGTTACCCGCCATCCACCGTCCCACTCGCGGAATGATCCTCATGAACGCCGAGCTCCACGAGCGCTCCGAGGGCGGGCTGCTGATGGGCGCGCTCGCCGCCATCGCCACCCAGTCCCTGGGCCGCGCCGCTTCCTTCGCGCTCACCTCGCCGCCGGATGCCTTCTCCATGCGCTCGCACGCCGATGCGCTCTACCTCCACCTGCTCTTCGGCCTGCGCGAGCGCAAGCTCGGCTACATCATGGCCCCCTTCGCCACGGGGCTGCTGGACATGGTGCACCTGCTGGAGCAGCGCTGGCAGGATCTGATGGAAGACCTCGCCCTCGGCGTGGTGCGCCCGGCACTCGACCTGGAGCCGAAGCAGCGCCGCCGCCTCCAGTCCCGCATGCGCCCCGCCCCCGAGCGCGTCCGCGAGCTGACCCAGGCGTTCGAGCAGGGCCCCCACGGCCTCTTGCGCCGGCTGTGGCCCGGGCTCGCCTTCGCCTCCTCCATCACCGGGGCCAGCTTCTCCCTCTACACCCAGCAGCTCGCCCCCTACCTCGAGGGCGTGCCCCTGTATGCCGCCAACTACGTCAGCACCGAGTCGACCCTGGGCCTGGCACTCGAGCTCGGGCGCGCCGTCTACTGCCTCCTGGTGGGCGCGGCCTTCTTCGAGTTCATCCCCGAGCAGGAGCTGGACGCGGAGTCCCCCACCACCCTGTTGCCCGAGCAGCTCGTGGAGGGCGAGGCCTACGAGCTGGTGCTCACGACCCAGGCGGGCCTGTACCGCTACCGGCTGGGGGACGTGGTGCGCATCGTGGGGCGCTACCATGAAGCGCCGCTGATGGAGTTCCTCTACCGGCGGGGCGCGCTGCTCAACCTCATGGGCGAGAAGACCTCGGAGCACGCCGCGCGCCTCGCCCTGGAGCAGGCGCTGGCCACCGAGGGCCTCTTGCCCGCCGACTACAGCGTGGTGGAGGAGACGGAGACATTCCCCAGGCGCTATGCCTTCTTCGTCGAACTCCAGGAAGGCGCGCGGCCCCATAAGGATCCGGAGCGCTTGAACCGGGCGCTGGAAGAGGCGCTGTGCCGGACCAATCCCGCCTACGAACTGAACCGCCGCACCGAGCGACTGGGCCCCACCCTGCTGCACCGGGTGGCGCCCGGCACCTTCCAGGCCCTGCGCGACGTGCTCGTGCAACGCGGGGCCTCACCCACCCAGGTCAAGGTGCCCCGGGTGGTGCGGGACGCGGAGCTCCAGGGCCTGCTGCGCCAGCGCCGCGTCACGGGCTGAGCCCCCTCGACTCCCTGAAGCAGTTGTTCAGGCTGCCAGGAGGCCACCTGGGCTCGTGGACAAAGGCCAGGGTTGCCTCGGCTCGCGCGTCATGGGATCAGGCGCACCATGTCTTTCCTACCCTGGATTCCCCGTCTTCTCGGCCACGTCATGCAAGCTGCTGGCCGTCGCGACAAACAGCGGTTCATCGAGCAGACGCGCCACGTCGCGCGCGTGAACGTGGACACGCTGCGCGCCATCCTCCAGCACAACCGGGACACGGACTTCGGCCGGCGCCATGGCTTCGCCTCGCTGCGCACCGTGGAGGACTTCCAGCGCGCCCTGCCCGTCAGTACCTACGAGCCCTTCCGGCCCTACATGGAGCGCATCGCCCGCGGCGAGCAGAACGTGCTCACCGCCGACCGGGTGGAGTACCTGGGTATCACCTCGGGCACCACCGGCCAGCGCAAGCTGCTGCCCGTGAGCCGGCCCCATCTGGAGAACATGCGGCGCACCATGATGATTGGCCGCGCCGTGGTGACCGAGAAGGTTCCGGCCGCCCGGCGTCCCTCTCGCGGAATGATTCTCATGAACGCCGTGCTCCGCGAGCGCTCCGAGGGCGGGCTGTTGACGGGGGCGCTCACCGCCATCTCCACCCATTCGATGGGCCGCGCCGCTTCCTTCGCGTTCACCTCGCCACCGGAAGCCTTCCGCCTGCGCAAGCACGCCGATGCGCTCTACCTGCACCTGCTCTTCGGCCTGCGCGAGCGGGAACTCGGCACCCTCATGGCCCCCTTCGCCTCGGGGCTGCTGGACATGGTGCACCTGCTGGAGCGGCGCGGAGCGGATCTGGTGGACGACATCGCTCGCGGGGTGCTGCGCCCGGAACTCGATCTGGAGCCGGAGCAGCGCCGCCTCCTCCAGTCCCGCCTGCTCCCCGACCCCGAGCGCGCCCGCGAGGTCTCCCAGGCGCTCGAACAGGGCCCCCACGGCCTCTTGCGCCGGCTGTGGCCCAGGCTCGCCTATGTCTCCTCCATCACCGGGGCCAGCTTCTCCCTCTACACCCGACAGCTCACTCCCTACCTCGAGGGCGTGCCCTTGTCCGCCGCCAGCTACGTCAGCACCGAGGGAATCCTGGGCGTGCCACTCGAACTCGAGCAGGCCGTCTATTGCCTCATGGTGGGCATGGCCTTCTTCGAGTTCATCCCCGAGCGGGAACTGGACGCGGAGTCCCCCACCACCCTGTTGCCCGAACAGCTCGTGGAGGGCGAGGCCTACGAGGTGGTGCTCACGACCCAGGCGGGCCTGTACCGCTACCGGCTGGGGGACGTGGTGCGCATCGTGGGCCGCTACCATGAAGCGCCGCTGATGGAGTTCCTCTACCGGCGGGGCGCGCTGCTCAACCTCATGGGAGAGAAGACCTCGGAGCACGCCGCGCGCCTCGCCCTGGAGCAGGCGCTGGCCACCGAGGGGCTCTTGCCCGCCGACTACAGCGTGGTGGAGGAGACGGAGACGCTCCCCGGACGCTATGCCCTCTTCGTCGAGCTCCAGGAAGGCGCGCGGCCCCAGGGCGCTCCGGAGCAGTTGAGCCGGGCGCTGGAAGAGGCGCTGTGCCGGACCAATCCCTTCTACGAGGTGATCCGCCGCTCCGAGCGGCTGGGCGCCGCCCAGTTGCACCGGGTGGAGCCCGGCACCTTCCAGGCCCTGCGCGACGTGCTCGTGCAACGCGGGGCCTCACCCACCCAGGTCAAGGTGCCCCGGGTGGTGCGGGACGCGGAGCTGCAGGGCCTGCTGCGCCAGCGCCGCGTCACGGGTTGAACGCCCGGGTTGCCCGCCCCCCTCAGAAGGTGACGAGGTGGGGCGGCTTCTGCGTCGAGCCAAAGAAGTCAGGATAGATGGCAACGAAGCGGTTGCCCTGCACGATCGGGTACGGCCAGGGCATGGGCGGGGGATATTCCGTGACCGAATTCTCGCTAAAGGTGCCACTCACTTCGAGGTAGCCAGGGTGAAGGGTGAGCTCGTTCAAATAGGTGGCGCCCGGGCCCCCGGCTCCACCATCCTCCGGCACATAGCTCGCCTGCAGACCCGCCACCCTCACGGAGCCCAAGGTGCTCGGGTCCAGACGGTGGATGCCGATGCGAGCCCAGTCACCCATGAACCGGACATACTCTCCATGGAAGTAGGCGACCGCGAGCCCCTCGGCATTGGCCGCGATCGCGATCCGTGGCTCGATCTTCGAGGTCGTCAACTCGACGGTCCTGGGCGTCAGTGAGCAGGTGCCAGGCGAAACCACCTCGCTCTGGACGGAGATTCTGTAGAGGGGTCGGGGGTACGGATAATCCGGATCCACGTCCTCCCGGACCTTGATCGAATAAGCACAACCCTGCCAGGACACCCGGGCCTCTTTGACGACGGGCAGCTCGGCCCGGGCCGGTGAAGCGAGCAGTGCGACAATCCCAACGGCAATCGTTCCAACCATGCGCATGAGTGCGGCCTCCACTGGGGTAGGGCCGCGGACTCTACTCCTCCCGGCCGACTCAAGTAATTCAGTGGTGAGGTAACGCGTGGACGACCGGAGTTTCTTATGAAGTTATGGAGCGACCTACCCCGTCACGAGGTACCACATGTTGCTTCAGCCCCCTGGTGAAGACACCCCCACCGCAGCCAGGAGCCTCGCGTTCCGGTTCTGGCCCATCCCCCACGCCTTGCTGATGGTGGGACTGTTGGCCGTCCTCTCCGGCTGTGGCACGCAAGGCCCAGGTGAGGACCCTGGCACCTCTCCCGACGCGGGCACCTCTCCCGACGCGGGCACCTCTCCCGATACGGGCACCCCGGATGCGGGAGGCGTCCGCTTTCTGTCCTTCATCGAGAAGCCTGCGAATACCCATCAGGTGGAGGCTGGAGGCGAGCTCACCTTCCAGGTCTCCGCGCGGGATCTGCAGGACAGCCCTCTTCGCTTCACCTGGACCGCGTCGCTCGGCACCTTGGCCGTCACGTCGGGACCCTCCGTGAGCCGAGCCACCTGGAAGGCACCGCCGTGCCTCCCCTCGGGAATCCCGGTTGCCTTTTCTGTCCGCGTGGCGAGTCCCTCGGGGGTGGCGATTTCGACCGAGTTCTCAGCCGTGGGCCCTCCGGTCTGCCCGGGTTGGACCTATACCGGTTTCCTTGTCTCGGTCCGCGAGGAGCACACGGCCACGCTGCTGCCCTCGGGCAAGGTGCTGGTCACGGGCGGCCGCTATAAATTTTCGAATCTCGCCTCGGCGGAGCTGTACGATCCGGAGACGAACACTTGGTCGTCCACCGGCAGCCTTGCCACGGCACGGTCCGGCCACACGGCCACGCTGCTGAACTCGGGCAAGGTCCTGGTGACGGGCGGATACACGTCCGCCACGTCGGAGCTGTACGACCCGGCGACGGGCACCTGGTCCCCCACCGGCAGCCTCGCCAAGGAACGCGGCGGACACACGGCCACGCTGCTGCGCTCGGGCAAGGTCCTGGTGACGGGCGGCCACGACAATGTCGCGCCGGAGGTATACGACCCCGAGACGGGCACCTGGTCCCCCACCGGAAGCACCGGGGTGCACCGCGATGACCACACGGCCACGCTGCTGCCTTCGGGCAAGGTGCTGGTGACGGGCGGCGCCACGTCGTCCAGCACGCCGCTTGCCACGGCGGAGCTGTACGACCCGGCGACGGGCACCTGGTCCCCCACCAGCAGTCTCACCACGGGCCGCATGAACCACACGGCCACGCTGCTGCCTTCGGGCAAGGTGCTGGTGACGGGCGGCATCTTCGACATTGTGATCCTCGCCACGGCGGAGCTGTACGACCCGGCGACGGGCACCTGGTCCCCCACCGGCAGCCTCTTCGAGGGCCGCACCTACCATGTGGCCACTCTGCTGAACTCGGGCAAGGTGCTGGTGACGAGCGGCTTCAATATCGATAACGGCCACCTCAATTCGTCGGAACTGTACGACCCGGCGACGGGCACCTGGTCCCCCACCGGCAACCTGCAGTGGAGCTTCCACGAGGACATGACGATCACTCTGCTGAAATCGGGCAAGGTGCTGGTGGTGAGCTCGGACAGAGGAGAGGTGTACTCGCCATAACGCGCGGGAGCAGGCAGAGGGGGCGCTGGCCCAAGTCCCGCGCCGCCCTTGGAGAGTTGGGACGAAGGCGCGGCGCCTCCCTGGGTAGACGCCGCGGTGTACCTGGGCCACGAACAAACCTGTTCCACTCCCTCACTTCCTGAAGCCCGTTAGTAGGTGACGATCTGGGGCGGCTGCAGCGTCGCGCCAAAGAAGTCAGAATAGATGGCGGCGAAGCGATTGCCCTGCGCGAGCGGGGGCGGCCAGCTGGTCGCGGGCACATTCGACGAGATCGCATTCGTCGACCCTTCCAAGAAACCATGCACTTCGAGGGAGCCCGGGTAGAGGGTGAGCCAGCTCAGGGAGAAGGGGGTCGGGGCCCACGGTCCAGTCCCCGACAGCCAAATCCCCTCCAACTCCGCCACTTTCACGGAGCCCAAGGTGCTCGGGTTCAAATGGTGGATGCGGAGGAGATTCCGGCCCCACGAGAACCGGGCGTACTCTTCATAGGAGTAGGCAATCGCGAGCCCCTCGGCACTGGCCGCGATCGCGATCCGCGGCTCGCGCACCGAGCCCACCAGATTGACGGTCCTGGGCGTCAGCGAACAGGTGTCTGGCGAAACCACCGCGCTCTGGATCGAGACGGTGTAGGGAGTATCGGCGTACGGATCATCCCCCAGGAGTACCTTGATCGTATAATCACAGCCCTGCCAGGACACCTGCTCCGAGTTGATGACAGAATCGGCCTGGGCCGGTGAAGCGAGCAGTGCGACAATCCCAACGGCAATCGTTCCAACCATGCGCATGAGTGCGGCCTCCACTGGGGTAGAGCCGCGAACCATATACGACTCGGGGTGAGAATCGCACGCGCTGGAAGTCACGTGGGCGTCACCCCCACGTGACTTCCTTCAGAAGCCCTACCCGGATCGAGAAGAAGCCGGCCGGGAGGAGATGACGGGGAGCCTCAGGGGGCGATGTAGATCCACCCACCGAGCAGGGTGTTGTTGTCCGTGAACAGCTCGGGGCCACCCACCGGATTCACCACGGCCCCCACGTAGTAGAGCCCTGGCGTGTCCGGGTTCGCCTGCGGCGGATGGGCGTTCCCGGTGACAGACAGCGTCTGGCACCAGCCGGGCTGGAGGACTTGCGTGCTGACCTCTCCCACGAGGACATCCTCGGACGGGCCCTGGGGCGAGGGAAGATCGAGCGTGGCGTCCGTGGACAGAAGCACACGCACGCGGGTGCTCCCGGCCCGGGTGCCCTGGTTGCACACCGTCAGCTGGACACCCAGGCTCTGGCCACTTCGGGCGAACACGGGACTCTCCATCTCGGAGATGACGAAGTCCGCCTCGGGGCCCACGCCCAACCGGTCGCCCGAATGGATGTTGTTGTCCTCGATGAGTTCCGGGGTGGCGTTGTTCGGATCCACCACGGCCCCCAGATAGAAGCCAAAGTCGCCCGGCCATCTCGGGGGCTCGCCAGAGGCCTGGCCGGAAATGGTCACCGTGACGCACTGGCCAGGGAGCACCGAGGGCACCGGCTGGTCCCCCACGATGACGTCCTCGGAAGAACCAGACGAAGACGGGACACGGATGGACTCATCCTTGGACAGGAGCAGGGTCACGCGGGTGCTCTCCGCCCGGGTTCCCTGGTTGCACACCGCCACCTCGGCGGTGAGCGGCTGTCCGGGATACACGCTGGCCGGGCCCTTCACCGAGCCGATGACGAAGTCCGCGCCAGCGCCCACGCCCAGCAGGTAGCCCGAGTGCGTGTTGTTGTCCTCGATGAACTCCGGGGTGGCGTTGTCCGGATCCACCACGGCCCCCAGGTGGAAGGCCCGGACGTCCGGCCGACTCATGGGCGGGACCTGGGCAGAGCCGGAGAGGGAAACGGTGGCGCATTGGCCGGGAGCGAGTTGAGACACCGGCGCCTGGCTCACGAGGGAGTCCTCTGGAGGAGCGGACGGAGACGGGGGGCGAATGGACGCGTCCTCGGACAGCAGCAAGGCCACGCGGGTGCTCTCGGCCACGGTGCCCTGGTTGCACACCGTCACCTGGGCGGTGAGCGGCTGTCCGGGCTGCACACTGGCCGGGCCCTTCACCGAGGTGATGACGAAGTCCGCGCCAGTGCCCACGCCCAGCAGGTAACCCGAGTGCGTGTTGTTGCCCTCGATGAGTTCCTGGGTGGTGTTGTCCGGATCCACCATGGCCCCCAGGTGGAAGGCCCGTGTGTCCGGCCCGCTCACCGGCGGAGGAGAAATGCTGCCGGAGAGGGACACCGTGGCGCACCGGCCTGGGAACAAGGAGGGCACCTGCACGACTCCCACGAGGGCATCCCCGGAAGGCGCGGACGGAGACGGCGCGCGAATGGACGCGTCCTCGGACAGGAGCAGGGCCACGCGGGTGCCGCCGGCCTGGGTGCCCTGGTTGCACACCGCCACCTGGGCGGTGAGGGCCTGCCCGGGTCCCACGCTGGCCGGACCCTTCACCGAGGTGATGAAGAAGTCCGCGCCACTGCCCACGCCCAGCAGGTAGCCCGGGTGCGTGTTGTTGTCCTCGATGAGCTCCAGGGTGGCGCTGTTCCGGTACACCCCGGCGCCCAGGTGGAAGGCCCGCACGTCGGGCGAGCTCGTGGCCGGGGGCTGGGCCTGGCCAAGGACGAACACCGTGGAGCACTGGCCGGGAACGAGCAGAGGCACCGGCGCATCACCCACGAGGGAGTCCTCGGAAGGCGCGGACGGAGACGGGATTCGAATGGACGCGTCCTCGGACAGGAGCAGGGACACGCGGCTGAAGTCGGCCCGGGTGCCCTGGTTGCACACCGTCACCTCGGAGGTGAACGACTGCCCAGGCTGCACGCTGGCCGGACCCTTCACCGAGGTGATGAGGAAGTCCGCGCCACTGCCCACGCCCAGCAGGTAGCCCGGGTGCGTGTTGTTGTCCTCGAAGAACTCCGGGATGGCGTTGTTCGGATCCACCACGGCGCCCAGGTGGAAGGCCCGGATGTCCGGCCGACTCGGGGGCGGAGGCAAGGCCAGACCAGAAACGGGGACCGTCGTGCACTGGCCGGAGAAGAGCGGAGGCACCGATGCCTCACCCACCAGGATGTCCTCCGGAGGAGGACCAGCGGGAGACGGAAGACGGATGTTCGCGTCCTCCGACAAGAACAAGCTCACCCGGGTGCCGCCGGCCTGGGTGCTCAGGTTGCACACCGTCACCTGGGCGGAGAGGGATTGCCCGGGCTCCACACTGGCCGGACCCTTCACCGAGGTGATGACGAAGTCCGGTTGAAACCCGATTCCCAGCGGAGCACTGATGCGCGTGTCATTGCTCGGGTCCGCATCCTCGGGGGTCGAGATGCGAGCACCCACGTACCAGATGCCCTCGGAGGGAACCTGGGCGTACACAGTCGCCTTCTGCCGCCTGCACTCTCCGGGCGCCAGGAACGGGTCGAACTGCCCCACCCGCCTGTCCGTCTCCTCGGAGATGACGGTGTCCGAGGACAGGAACAACCCACCCCGCGCGGAGCCCGCCATGCCCCCCTGGTTGCAGATCGTGGCCGTGACCTCGAAGGAGAGTCCTGGATGGACACTGTGAGGAGCGCTCAACTCCGTCACCACGAAATCAGGTCCGGTGAGCAGTTGTTTCGCGGTCTCGTGTCCACCGCCAGGGAATGGCTCCTGCGCGTCGCATCCCCAAATAGCCATCAACGCGAGGGCACCGAGCCCCGCTTTCATCCTGCGTTCATCCATGGGTCTTCACTCGTTCGGGAGGGGTTGAAGTGCGGCGGCGAACCCTGTCGCGCCACGAAGCTCCCGGACGTGGATGACCACTGAGTATTTTATGGGAATTTTATTGGAAGCGAGACGCATGAGGCAACGCCTCAGCGCACTTCGCTCCCGCGGGCTCAGGTTACACGTTCACCTTCACGGGCACATGTGCCGGAAGTCATATGAGGAAGGGAAGGCCACGAACCCAACGCGCCTTCCCTTGCCCCTGAATCCGCTCCGGGCGCCCTACCCGCGCACCGCGGACAGCCGGCGCCGCAGCCGGCGCACGCGCTCGACGGCGTCCTGGGGCAACAGGCGCTTGGCCACTTCACGCACCTGCCGCATCCCCTGCTCACGCCGCACGAACCACTCGCCATCACCGCCGGGCGAGAGCACCCGCAGGGACACGGTGCGCCGCTGTTTCGTCGTCCAGTCGGACTTGTATGTCTCGGTGCCGCGCAGGAAGTCGTAATCGGTGAGCCCGGCCTCGAGGGCGTCGCGGAACGTCTCCCCCACGAGCACCAGCCCCACGCTGCGGTTGCGCCACGTCCCACTGATCCCTCAGCTCCCACAGGGCGGAGGCGAAGGTGCGCGCCACCTCCTCCTCCCGGCCGCGCCGCGCCACCACGTCCAGGTGGTCGCTGCCCACACGTGCGACTCGCCCAGCTCCTCCACGGCGGCCCGCCTTGGCTGAATAGTCTACAAGAAGACGGAGCCCCTGGCCGAGAAACTCCAGGACACGCAGAGGGTGCTGGAATGCTGGCCCGTGGCGACATACTGCCACGAAACGGCTTGAGCCCGCGATGAATGACGAGACGCGCCAATCCTCCACGTGGGGCGACTTGAGCGAATGAAGGCTGCGACTCACCCGGACGTGGACGTACCGCGACCATGGGAAGGGAATTGCGCGGCAGGTGGAGAAGCTCCTGGGGCCGCAGTGGCGGCCCTCGGAGTTGGGAGGAAATCGTCATGATGCCAGCCGCCAAGCACTTCGATCCGCTGCTGGGGATCGACATCCACCTCATCCAGCCGCCTGGCGGCGTGCCTCCGGTCCCCATCCCCCACCCGCATATCGGGATGGTGTTCGACCCAATGGACTACGTGCCCATCCTGGGGGCGACGGTGCTGGTCGGGGGCGTGCCCCGAGCGCAGGCGGGCACCTCGGGCATTGCGCTCCCGCCCCACATCCCCATGGGGGGTGTGTTCATCAAGCCCCCGGCCAACGAGTCCGAGGTCTTCATGGGCAGCTCCACCGTGTCGGTGGACGGGGACGCGTTCAGCCACCTGGCCCTGCCGGCGCTGAGCTGCCAGGACATCGGGATGCCGCCCATTCCGCGGCTCAAGAAGAAGAAGAGCGTCAACAGCCTGGTGCTCCCGACGACGATGGTGCTGTCCATTCCGGTGCCAGTGGTGGTGGGGGGACCGCCAACCGTCTCGCTCATGGCCCTGGGCATGCGCGCGGGCATGGCGCTGATGGGTGCGCTGGTGTCGAAGCTGAAGAAGATGCGCGCGGCGCGCAAGTCGCAGAACGGCGTGCACTGCAACGGCGGACACCCGGTGGATGTGATTACCGGGGCCAATTTCGACGAGTTCGTGGATGCGCGCTCGGCGCCCCCGGGGCTCTTCTGCTGGCGCCGCCGCTACACCACGGCGCACGCGGACCGCCAGGGAGTGCTGGGCTGGGGCTTCCGGCACGAGTACCAGCACACGCTGCACCTGTTGCGCCAGGCGTGGCGGTACGAAGACGCCCGGGGCCGCGTCATCGACTTCGAACCGCTGAAGGAGGGCGAGCGCGAGACGAAGCGGCACGGCGTGGTACTGCGCCGTCTGGACAGGGATCGCTACGAGCTTTCCGAAGGTCGGGGGCCACGCCTGGTACTCCAGGCCGCCGACGGGGAGAACATCGCCCGGCTGCGCTTCGTGCGTTCGGCGGAGGCCGAGTTGGAACTGCGCCATGAGGGCGAACGGCTGAGTAAGGTGACGGAGCGCACGCTGCGGGGGTGCTGCCTCTACCGCTTCGTCCACGACCTCGCGGGCCGACTCACGGAAGTGCTGCGCGTGCGATCCAGCGGTACGAGGCGAGTGGCCCGATACGAGTACGACCGCCATGGGCACCTCGTGGTATCCGAGGATGCAGAGGGCGGTCGGCACGAGTACCAGTATGACGAGGCACACCGCTGGACTCGGATGCGTACCCCCACGGGTTACAGTTTCTGGTGGCGCTACGACGCACAAGGCCGCTGCGCGGAAACCTCGGGCGAGGACGGATTGTGGTGGGCGCGATTTGAATACGCCCCCGAGAAGCAGGAGTCTCGCGTCACCGAGCGACGGGGCGGCATCAGCATCTTCCAATACGATAAGAACCTCACCTTGCGGAAGCGGATCGATCCGTACGGCGGGATATTGGTGCGCGAAGCCGATGCCGAAGGGCGCGTTCTACGAGAGGTGGATCCTGGCGGACGCGTGACGCAGATGGTGTACGACGCGCACGGCGCGCTCGTGGGCCGCGTTGATCCATACCAGCGGATGCTGCCTCCTCCGGAGGAGATGCCACGCCCCAGGCCACCAGACATGTTCGTCCATCCCCGGACGCCGCTGGGCCACATGATGGGCAGAGGCATGGATGAACTGCCGCGAGCAGCGCTGGGTGCATCTCGGACGCTGCTCTCTCGGTTGCCAGCCGCGCTCGCCGAATGGATCACGCTCCTCGTCCGGCTGCGTCCCGAGGACCTGCGGGAAGAGCCCCAACCGGTGCGTACTCATGACAGCCAGGGGCGTCTGGTGCGGGAAGTGGATGCCGCTGGGCGCTAACGCGAGTGGCATTACGATCCCGCGGGCAACGAAGTATGGTATCGGGACGCGGACGGCCAAGTGAGGGAGCGCCGAATCAGTCGTTGGAACCTGGTGACCGAAGAAGTGGATGGATTGGGCCACACCACGCATTACGAGTACTCGTCCACGGAGCAGGTGACGCGTACCGTCGATCCAGGGGGAAGCGTCAGTGAGTATGAATACGACGAGAAAGATCGTCTCATCCGCATCTGGCGCCATGGAGCCCTCAAGGAGGAGTACGTCTGGTACGCGGGTGATCGCCTAGTGGAGAAGCGGGACGGCCATGGCCAAATCCTGATGCGCATCGAACACGGGCCGCGGGGACACACGTCGACGCGGCACTTGGCATCGGGCGGTCGGCACCTGCTTGCCTGGGACGAGCGCGGTCGTCCCATTCGCGCCAGCACGGAGTCCCATGAGGTACGACTCCTGCGCGATGCCCAGGGCCGGATGCTGTGCGACTTGCGTGATGGCCGAGGCTCGGAGCACATCCGAAGCCCCTCGGCACGCCACACCCTGGTGCTGGGGCGCTTTACCTGGAAACAGCAAGGGAACAAGGAGGAAGGAGATCTGCTGCTGGTGGATCCGACAGGAGGCCATCACCGGCTGAGCAGGGAACCAACGGGACTGGTTCTGCGTGAGCATGCGAATGGAGCACGCGAACTACGCCAGTATGACGATGTCGGCAGGCTGCGCTCGAGCCTCATCTGGAAACCAACACATGATGGCGCGTACCATTCCCGCTGGGTGCGCTACGACTACACAGCAGAAGGAGATCTCGACGGGTTCTGGGACAGCATCCGAGGACAGACACGTTACGCCACGGACCCGGCTCATCGGTTGGTGCAGGAGGAAGGTCCACGAGGCCGCGTCCTGTACCGGTTGGATGCGGCCGGCAACCTCCAGGAACAGCCAGGCTTGAGCAACGTGGTACTCGCCGAAGGCAACCGCTTGGCCTCGGCCAATGGCGAGACCCTCACCTACGATCACCGCAACCATCTCCGGGAGCGCCGCTCCTACGAGGGCCCGTCCACCCGCTATACGTATGACAGCGCGGACATGCTGGTGTGCGTGGAAGATGGGCGGGCCGAGCCCTGGACGGCGGAGTACGACGCCATCGGCCGCCGCCTCCGCTGTGGGCGAGGCGCGAGGCAGACGCACTTCTACTGGGATGGCGAGCGCTTGGCCGCTGAGGTGTCCCCGGAGGGGCGACTGCGGCTCTATGGATATGCGGCGCATGACGCGCTGGTTCCACTCCTCTTCGTGGACTACGACAGCACGGAGGCTTCTCCCGAGAGCGGCCGCGTTTATACCCTTTACACCAATCAGGGAGGTGTTCCCGACTGCGTGGAGGATGCGAGCGGGCGAGTGGTCTGGTGGGCGGAGCGAATCAACCCGTATGGGCATGTGGAGGTCGCACCATCATCCGGGTTGGAGCTGAACCTGCGCTGGCCAGGACATTACCTGGACACGGAGACAGGTCTTTTCTACAACCGCTTTCGCTACTACGATCCGGTTCTGGGACGTTACCTGCAAAGCGACCCGCTCGGACTGGACGGAGGCATCAACCTGTATGCCTACGCCCCCAATCCTCTCGTCCAGTTCGATGTCCTCGGGCTCTCGCATCAGAGGAGTCCCAGCAGCAGCAAGACCCAACAGGATCCGGTCGAACATGTGCGAGCCAAGTATGGCGATGAGGGGGTTGGCACGTATAACTCCCTGCTCGGAGACAGGATGGCGCCGCACCTCGCCAGGCAGACCCTCGAATACGCGGACGAAATGGGCATCCTCCGAGAGGTCCGTGAACTCGTTGACAGCGGCAAGCTCGAAAACCTGCGTGGGCTGAACGGATTCCTCAAGGAAATCAGGCAGGAACTCAAGCAAGGCCAACAGGGCAAACTTCGCCAATTCCATGAGGCCCACCAACGCGCCATGAAGGGCAACGAGGTGGCTATCGAGGGCCGCCGCAAAATACCGGCCGACCCAAGGAGCGGCCAAGCAGACATCGTCGACCACACTCAGGAAGAGGCTCTCCAGATGAAGGTGGTTACAGGAGCAAAAGAAGGTACCGTGATTGGCAACCTACAGTCAGCCGTGGATCAACTGGGTGGTTCTCGTGGCGAGTTTCCGCCTGACGGATACAAACGCATCGCCGATATCCGCATTGAAGCTCCCAACAATCCCCTCAACAACGCAACAGAGCAGCAACTCCGCGATACCCTGCGTGGCAAGATAGCCAATCTCGACAATCTCGACTCTGGCGAAGTGCACATCTCCAATACGACCAGGGCAGAACCCTACGTGTTCACCCCCGATCAACTGAAGCCGGATTGACTCATGCGTAATTTGTGGATCCAGACTGAAAGGGCTTTTGCTACCTGGGTTGCCGATCTGAGCGCGCTGCGTACCCGGCCTGAATCCTTGTTGGAATTCGTGCGGCACCTGCTTGCTGCTGGCATCCAGCACCAGGTACTGGAGTACATCGACGCACCCATCATTCAGTATCAGCGCAAGAGCACGGGTGACCTGTGCTCTCTGCTGACCACGCTCTACCAAGAGCGCCGTATCGTCGAACTCTTCGGCTTCACTGGCGCAGCCATGGCACCTGGCCACCCACAGTCGTCCACATCACGTGCCACCCTGGCTTGGTACGATGCCAATGAGCGGCTGGTGGAGGGCCCCTGCGTGGATCTCGGCGCACTGCTCGCGGAACTCAAGCCGTCACCGGACTGCATTCCACCTGGGTTCATGACGCACTATCCGCCACTCCGTGTAACAGGCTCGCGACTCGAGTATGGTGACACTTCGCCCGAGCCTCAGCGCTTCTCTCCAACTCAATCTCTCGAAGTACGCCTCGCCATCCATTCGGACATCTGGTTTCCATGGATCTACGGCTCGGCCCATCCAGCATGCGACTACGAGCGAATGTTCGACAACCGGGAGTTGGCTGGCCGCCATACACCCCGGCTCAATGCATTCCTCCGCACCGTGGCGGCCAAGACAAAGGCAATTGGAGGATCATGGTCGGTCGACCCGGATGACACCGGAGCAGACGCCATCCGCTGGCTCAACGCGGACGGCATTCTCCTTGATGTCGAACCGCTCCTGAGGATGCCGCTAGATGCGCTCGACATCGAGTGGAGCTGACAAACCTTTCTCCCTCCTCCGGGCGCCCTACCCGCGCACCGCGGACAGCCGACGCCGCAGCCGGCGCACGCGCTCGACGGCGTCCTGGGGCAACAGGCGCTTGGCCACTTCACGCACCTGCCGCATCCCCTGCTCACGCCGCACGAACCACTCACCATCACCGTTGGGTGAGAGCACCCGCAGGGACACGGTGCGCCGCTGTTTCGTCGTCCAGTCGGACTTGTATGTCTCGGTGCCGCGCAGGAAGTCGTAATCGGTGAGCCCGGCCTCGAGGGCGTCGCGGAACGTCTCCCCCACGAGCACCAGCCCCACGCTGCGGTTGCGCCACGCCGGGTCATACCCCGACTGGAAGTAGATGAACGAGCTGCCGTGGACAATGCCATACACCGAGGCCACCGCCTGTCCGCCCACCTTCATCGTGTACAGGCGCAGGCGCCCGCGCTCGGCGAGCAGTTGCGTGGCATCCCGGTGGAAGGACTCGACGCCCCGGCCGCGAATACCCTGGGAACCGCCGTCCGACTCCCAGCGCATGGCGTGCAACCGGAAGAAGTCCGTCAGCGGCGCGGCGAGCGCGCCCGGCGCCTCCGTCTTCTCGATGCGGTAGCCCTCCTGCTTCTCCAGCCACTTCTTGCGCCGCAGGTAGTTGTCCCGCCGGCTCGTGCGCTTGAGGAAGTCGTCGAAGGACTCCCCCCGCCCCAGGGTCTCGTAAGGGCAGACATAGCGCTCGGTCAGCGTCGTCCCCACGCCGTGCTTCTCGAAGGTCTCGCGCAGCACGCGCACCGTCACCGAGTCCTCGCGCAGGTCCGTCAAGTCCAGCACGTCCCACTGATCCCTCAGCTCCCACAGGGCGGAGGCGAAGGTGCGCGCCACCTCCTCCTCCCGGCCGCGCCGCGCCACCACGTCCAGGTAGTCGCTGCCCACGTGCGACTCGCCCAGGAAGGCCAGCCGCCGGATGGGACGCCCCAGCACCCAGTGGTAGTCGAAGCCCAGCGGCAACAGCCCCACCAGCGCCCCACTCCGGTCCCTCGCCTGCAACACGAAGGGCTGGCGATCCGTGCCGATCCGCCGGCACCACGGGTACAGCCACTCCCACGCGTTGAAGGGCCCCGCCTGGCTGTCGTCCAGGAGCGCGTTCCACTCGGCGCGCATCCCGGCGAGTCCGGACGCGGTCCTCACGGTGGAGACCTCCAGCCACCGCGCAGGGCTGGGAGTGGGCATCAATTCCGCTTCGCGAATCACGGTGTCGACCTCATGTCTCGAGCCTGGGGCCTCAGCCCACGTTCTTTCGCTCGGGGCGCTCCGGCACCAGCGCGTCCCGCACCACGTTGGCCACCTCCGCCATGACCTCGGGCGTGAGATCCTGGTGGCAGGGCACCTCGACGATGGAGCGCCGCAGCTTCGCCACCTCGGGGAAGGCGGACGCGTCACACGCGGGGTGGAAGTGCTTCCAGAAGTCGATGGCCTCGATGCCCCGCGCGCGCAGCCGCTCGAGCACCTGCTCCTTGTTGTCCACCACCACCGGGTAGAACAGGGGGCAGACGCCCGGGGCGAGCTGGTTGAAGAGCGGCGCGGACACGTCGCGCAGCCGGCCGAGCAGGAAGAAGTAGTTGCGCCGCCGCCGCTCCACCACGGCCTCCAGGTCCTGCGCCTGGGCGATGCGGTGGGCGAAGGGGCTCATGCCCAGGTCCACGTGCCGCCGGTCGAAGTGCTGGGTGCCGGTGGCCACGCGCTCGATGTCCGCGGCCTTCACCGCGCCCTTGCCGAGCCCGCGCACCATGCCGCGCACGCTGCGTCCGAACGCCCCGCCGCGCAGCTCCAGGTTCTGCAGGAGCGAGGACACGGTGTGGCTGAAGGTGGACGAGCTGGGAGGCAGGGGCGGCTCGGGCAGGCTGTACTGCCGGGCGCCATTGACGGTGAGCGCCCCGCCGTGCGGCATGGGCAGCGTCTTGTAGAGGCAGAAGATGCCGATGTCGCCCGTGGTGCCCAGCGGCACCGAGCCGTCCGCGCTCAGGAGCGACAGGGCGCAGTCCTCGATGAGCGGCAGGCCGTGCTTGTCGGCGATGCGGCGCATCTCCTCGACGGGGCCGGGAAAGCCCGCGTAGTGGATGAGGTAGAGCGCCTTCGTCTTCGGACCGATGCGCTTCTCCACGTCCTCCAGGTCCACGTCCCAGCGGCTGCCCACCCGGTAGAAGCGCGGCGTGGCGCCGGCGTCCACCACGGCCTCCACCTCCACGCCGTGGTGGTAGGCGGGCATGAGCACCTCGCCCGCGTCCAGCCCCAGCATCTTCACCGTCGTCCAGATGGCGTTGCGGGCGAAGTAGAAGTAGCGCACGTTGCGCGCGCCAAAGGGCATGAAGTGGCTCGGGGCCCTGCGCCCCGTCAACATGCTCGGCCACAGCGTGGGCAGGGCGGGAACGAACAGCTTGTCGGTCTTCACCGCTTCCATCGCGCCATCACCTCCCGGGCCGCGGGGGCCCAGCGGAACTTGGCCGCGCACAACGCGCGGCCGAAAGCCGAGTCATTGAAAACGTAGAGCCAGGTGTGCCGGCGTACGTGCTCCGTCCAGTCGCGCTTCCACGACATGTCCGGCCCGAGGAAGTCGAACTCGCGCAGGCCGCGGCCGATGCACTCGCGCAGCACCTCCTCCATGAGGAGCTGCCCCGGGCTGCAATCCCCCAGCGTCTCGTCGTAGCCGGGCTTGAGCAGGAAGTAGCGCCCCCCGTACTCCAGCGAGTACTGGAAGGCGACCGCGCGCCCGTCCAACCGCAGGTAGTACAGCGCCAGCCGGCCGTCATACGCCGCGGTGCGCGCCAGCTCCGAGTAGAAGCCCCGCGTGCGCCCGTCCTGCGCCATGGCCGTGCCGCGCTGGCCCTTCCAGCCGCTCGCCTCCAGCGCGAAGCCCTCCTCCAGCTTCGCCTCCAGACCGAGCCCGCCTTCCACGCGCTCCACCGTGACGCGGCCCTTCTCCTCCAGCTTGCGGCGCCGGCGGCGGCAGTTGGCCTTGAACTTGGACGACAAGCTCGCCTGGTATGCCTCCCACGAGGCCGGCAGCGGGATGTAGGGCGACTGCAGGGACTCCCACGTCCCCACGGGCATCCCCGCCCCCTTGGCCGCCTCGTACAGGTGCCAGCCCGCGCCGCCCTCGGGCACGTCGGTGAGCCGCAGCACGTCCCAGCCCTTGTCCGCCCGCAGGTGCGCGAAGAAAGCGGCGGCGGCCTCGGCGGGCTCGCGCGCCACCAGGTCGAACCGGCACGAGTGCGGGTTGGCCGTGGCGGAGAGCTGCCGCGCCGGCACCCCGTACAAGGAGGCGCGCTCGGCCATCAACGGCAGCACCGCCGTGAGCCGCCCCTCCTCGTCGCGCAGCGTGAGCACACGCAGGCGCGCCTCGGGGGCGAAGTCGTCGATCCAGATGCGGAAGAACTCGTGCCGGTAGAAGGGCTCGTCGGCCGTGGCCTGCACGAGCGCGTTCCACTCCGGCTCCAGCGCCATGAAGGCGGCGCGATCCGTCACCTCGACGATGCGGGGCGAGGGAGTGAGCTGTCTGGCTTCCATGGGATTGTCCGGCTCCTGACACGGCGCGGCCCGGAGGCCTCGTGCGCCGCAAGTTGGTAATGGACGCGGCGGCCCACAAGCCACGCGCGCCTGATTCATCCAGTCCTGGCCGGGCGAACACGGAGCCGCCCGGCGGTCTCTCTCAGATTCCCGAGCGGGCCATCTTCAGCAGGCAGCGCGTCACCTTGCGGCCGTCATGCCGGATGCGCGAGCCTTCCTTGAGCAGGTCCGCCTCCACGGGAATGACACCGGCGTCAATGAGGGCGCGGCGATCCACCCGGACGGGCGTGGAGCCCTTGCGGGCGTAGCGGCGCACGGCCTCCTCACAGGGTGTGGTGCCGTTGACGAGCACCGCGTCGAGCACCGGACCCACGTGGTCGATGATGGCGCGCACGTGGTCCAGGCAGTCCATGCCGTCCGTCTCGCCCGGCTGGGTCATGAGGTTGGCCACCATGACCTTGAGCGCGCGCGTCTCGCGCAGGGCCTGGGCCACCCCGTCCACCAGCAGGTTGGGCATGACGCTGGAGTACAGCGAGCCCGGCCCGATGACGATCATGTCCGCGGTGCGGATGGACTCAAGCAGCCCGTCCACCGGCGCCGGGGCGCTGGGGCTCAGATGCACCTTGCGGATGCGACCCCGGGCGCGGCAGATGTTGCTCTCGCCCACCACCTCGGTGGAGTCCTCCATCTGGGCCACCAGGTCCACGGGGGCCAGGGTGCTCGGCAGCACGCGGCCCTTGGCGCCCAGGAGCGTGCCGGACACGCGCACCGCCTCCATGAAGTCGCCCTTGAGCTCGGCGAGCGCGGAGATGAGCAGGTTGCCCACCGCGTGGCCCGCGAGCCCCTTCTTGCCGGCGAAGCGGTATTGGAACACCTCGCTCAGCGGGCCCTTGCCCTCGGCGAGCGCCACGAGGCAGTTGCGCACGTCCCCGGGAGGCAGCGCGCCGCGCGTGCGGCGCAGGCGGCCGGAGCTGCCTCCGTCGTCGCTCATGGCCACCACCGCGGTGAGATCCAGCCCGGGCTCGCCTGGCTTCGGCGTCGCGCGCCGGGCCAGGCCCTTGAGCACCATGGGCAGTCCCGTTCCACCGCCCATGGCCACGATGCGCGTGGGCCTCAGCTCGAGCGCCTGCCGCAACTCGTTCTGCTCACCCGCCTGCTTCGCCGCGTCCTTCTGCGTGCTCCACGTCTCGTCGAGAACCAAATCCGACTCGATCATGTCCCTACCCCCTTCGACGCCCATCCAAAGAAAACGAGCCGCCGGGCCCCCCGGCGGCGCTAGCCCGTACCACCCTGCTCTACCGCGCGCCTCGCGCGAGCAGTACGTGCCTCACGGTGTGGAAGATGATGCTCATGTCCAGGAAAAGCGAGCCGTTCTTCACGTAGTACAGATCGAATTCCAACTTGTTGCGCGCGTCCTCCACCGAGGCCCCATAGGGGTAGCGGATCTGCGCCCACCCGGTGAGGCCCGGCTTGACGGCCTCGCGCAGCGCGTAGAACGGAATCTGCTGCTTGAGTTGCTCGATGAACACCGGGCGCTCGGGCCGAGGGCCCACGAAGCTCATGTCGCCGGTGAGGATGTTGAGCACCTGGGGAATCTCGTCGATGCGCGTCTTGCGGATGAAGCGGCCCACGCGGGTGACGCGGTCGTCGTTGGTGCGCGCCCACACCGCGCCGTTCTTCTCCGCGTCGGTGCGCATGCTGCGGAACTTCCACAGCCAGTAGGACTTGCCGTTGAGGCCCGTGCGCTCCTGCCGGTAGAAGAGCGGCCCCTTGGAGTCGAGCTTGATGGCGGCCATGACGATGAGCAGGAAGGGCGCCGCGCAGATGAGCAGCGTGCTGGCCACGAGGATGTCGAACACGCGCTTGGCGGCGCGTCGGGCACCCGACACCGTCAGCTCGTCGGCGAAGGCGAAGTCGCTGGTGCGCAGGTGCGTCACCGGGATGCGGCGCAGCACGCGCTCGCAGAAGCCGGCGGCCTCGTACACCCGGCGCCCGTCCAGACGGCAGCGCAAGAGCGCGTCCATCCAGTTGGCTCCGCGCATGTCGTCCGCGGCCTGCACCACGAAGTCCGCCTTGAGCCGCTCGGCCGTGACGTTGACGGGCTCGAGCGCCTGGCTGCCCACGCGCGGCCGGCGGGGATCCACCATGGCCACCACGTGGAAGCTGTCCTCGCCGCCCTGCTCGATGGCGGTGGCGAGCGCGCGCGCCTTGAGGCCGTCGCCCACGATGAGCACCCGGCTGGGCCCGCCCACCACGGCGCGCAGCGAGTAGCGCACCAGGCCCGTTCCCACCAGCGCGCCCACGGCCCCACCCAGCAGCGCCCCGGGAGGCAGTTGGATGGGCAGCACCGCCGGCGCCACCAGCATCAGCAACCCGACGACGGCCGTGGTCACCCCGGCCGCCTTGAGCAGCCGCGCGCCCCGGCCCCGGTCCTCCGCCGCCACCCTCAGGTCATACAAATCCATGAGGTAGAGCGAGAACTGGAACGTGGGGACGAACGTCACCCCCAGGAGCATCAGCCCCGTCATGGAGCGGGCCAGCGCGAGGCTACCGTCCGCCGGTGCCAGCATCCGCGCACACGCCATCGCGCCCAGAACACAGGCCAGGGCGATCGCGGCTCCCTCGATGAGGAACAGGGTCAGCTTCCTGGCCGAAAAATAGTGATGGAATACCCGAAGCACGTATCTCCTCCGTCCGCCCACGCCAACGCAGTCCACACACCTCACGCACCTCCGGCCACGGGGGACACCTGCTCCCCCCGTGGCCGGAAGTCCGTGGCGTTACTTCTTGTTGCTGGAGTACTCCTTCAGGTAGGGCGCGGCGCTCATCTCCGCGCCGTTGAGCACGCAACCCAACACTGGCGCCCCGCCCAGCTGCTCCATGGCCTGGGTGACCGTCTTGGCCTGGGAGTGGTGGGCACGCACCACCATGAGCAGGCCGTCCGTCTGGTGCCCGAGGATGGACGCGTCCGCGAAGGGCAGCGTCGGCGGCAGGTCCACGTAGATCTCATCGAAGTGGTCGCGCACCAGCTTGAGGAACTGCTTCATCCGGGCGCTGGCCAGCGCCTGGGTGGGCTCCTCGGGCGTGCCACCCGCGGTGATGACCGCCATGCGCGTGGCATGGAAGCGGCGCACCAGCTCGCGCACCTCGCACTCGCCGGAGAGCAGCTCGGAGAGCCCGGGGCGGCCCCGGATACCGAGCACCTGGGCCACCTGGCCCCGGCGCAGGTCCGCGTCGATGAGCAGGATGCGGCGCTCGGGGTTGGCCCGGGCGGCGGCCAGGGCGAGGTTCACCGTCGTCACCGTCTTGCCCTCGCCGGGCATGGCCGAGGTGATACCCACCACCTTCAGGGGGCGCAGCTCGCGCATGCGCTCGAGCCTGTAATAAAGACTGCGGTACTGCTCGGCCGCGATCGAGGCGGGCGCCGTGAGCGACACCACCCGATTGTCCACCGCGTTCGGCGAGCCCGCGGACTCATCCACTCGGGGAAGGAAGTTCCCCGCCCGTTCCATGGTCTTTTCCATCTTGTTTCCCTCGGAGCCCGTGTTGTTCATCCGAAAATCCCCTAGTTGAGAGTCGAGTCCGTCGAGTTGGGAGGCACCACGTTGCGGGCCCCGGTCGCGGGCATCAGCACCCGCTTCTCCACCTTCCCTTGCATGTTCGGGACCACCGCCAGGACAGGCAGGGGCAGACGGTCACGCAGCTCCTGGGTGTCGCGGATGCTGTCGTCGCGCATCTCGAGCACCACACCGGTGAGGAGTCCCAGGCCCAGCGCCACCAGCAGGGCGATGAGCAGGCCGCTCATCCGGTCGGGCCTGGCGGCGAGGGTCGGCACGGAGGCCGGGGAGACGACGTGGAAGAGATCCTCGGCACCGCGCAGCTCCAGCTCCTGCGCCAGCTCGGCCTCCACCCGGCGCGACACCACGCTCTGGTACTTCGTGCGGGCGATCTCGTAGTCGCGCTGCAGGACACCCAGCTCGTGGGCCCACTTCGGGGTGCGGTCCAGGCGCTCCTGGTAGGACTTCGCCTGCTGGTGCAGCTCCTCGATGTCCTTCTGGATGGCGGAGATGAGGCTCGTCACCCGGGTGCGCTCCTGGCGCTCGGCCCACTGGCGGCCCTCGGCGTCCTTGCGCTTGGCCGTCATGGTGGAGAGCTCCTGGTCCAGACGCTTCACCTCGGGGTGATCCGCCGTCCAGGACGTGCGGGCGGCCACCAGGTCACGGGTGAGGCCACTCTCGGCGGCCTCGAGCCGGCCCGCCTCGCTGTCCGCGGCATTGCGAGCCCGGGCCAGGTCGGAGCGGCGGCCCTCGGCGACACGCAGCTCCTCGGACTTGGTCTGCAACAGGGCGCCCACGCGCTCGAGGCCCCGCATGTTCATCTCCAACTGCTCGGGCAGCTCACCGATGTGGGCCACCTTGAACTGGGCGATCTTCTTCTCCCAGCCCGTCACCGTGGCCGACAGGGCGGTGATCTCGTCCTCGAAGAGCTTGGTGGCGCGCGCCGCCTGGGTCTGACGCGACTTGAGCGTCTCCTCGGCGAAGAGCTGCGGCAGGCGGTTGGCCACCTGGGCCGCCACGTTCGGGTCCGTGCTGGCATAGACCAGCTCGAAGGCGCTCTCCCCCTCCACGCGCACGGTGATGTCCTTGCGCATGCGCTCGACGGCCGCATCGATTCCCTTCTCCGACACGATCTCCGGATAGAGGTTCATCTCCTCGATGGCCTTCTGGAGCACCGGCCGCGACATCAGCTCCTGGCGCACGGTGAGCAGACGCTGCTCGACGAGCTCGCTCACGGTGCGCTGCACCATCTCCTCACCGGGGCGCTGCGGCTGCACACGCACCGTCGCCGTCGCCTCGTACACATTGGGCTGCACCAGCACGATCGCGGCGCCCACCGCGAAGACCGCCAACACAATGGCCCCGACCAACACCTTGCGGCGCCACAGTGCCTTCAGCACCTGGTCTGCCGTCATCCCACGCTCCATGTGCGCTCCTCCTGATTCCATTGGTGTCACCACGCCGTCATGTGCAGGCGAAGCGCCGCCACATTCCGGGAAAGGTTCACATCCGCCGCGGCCTCACCCATACCCACCTGTGCGATGCGATCCACGGCGGCCTGCACCGACACGTACCGATTCACCTCGAACTCGAACCCCGCGCTCAGGGCGTAGCCCTGAGACACGTTGGTGCCCACATCCCACCGGAAGGCGTCCTCTCCCGGGGCCCTGCCATTGCGGAAGAAGCTGGCGGCCGCGAACATCCGCGCCCGCTGGCTGAAATGCTTGTTGAACGTCAGTCCCGCGTAGTCCGCCCACAGCGTGTTGGAGAAACCGCTGGCGCCCACCAGGTCGTGGCCAATGTTGAGGCCCATGTCGAAGGTGCCGCGCTCGTGCAGCACCTCCAGTTTCAACCGCGGCATCCACCCCCGAGTGCCATCCTCACCGAGGAAGGACACCGGCCCGCCGCGCAGCGTGGCGGTGGTGTTGCGCGCCAGCCGATAGCGCAGGGCACCGAAGAGGCCATGCGCCTGATCCACGCTGTCGCCGTAGAGGAACGCCTGGTAGCGGTACTCCGCGCCCAGCCACAGCCGCGGCGTGGTGCGCACCCACGTCTCCAGATAGGGCGTGTGGACGAAACCCGCCACACTGCCCGGCGTGAGCACCCGCACTCCCTCGAAGGCATACCCCGCCGCCACGTCCACGCGCCGGCTCATCCGGTTGGTCACCGACAGCTTGGACGCGCCGTAGAGGACGGGCTGGTTGGTGCGCGCCACGCTCTCGCGCGGCAGGGAGCGGGGATCCGTCACCCGGAAGATGCTCCCGGAGGCCTCCACCCGCAGGCGGCGCGAGAGCAGCTTGCGCACGGACAGTCCGCCGCGGTGATCCAACGTCACCGTCCCGCTGCCGTGGCGCAGCAGCAAGTCCGCCGCGTAGAAGCTCTCGAGCTTCAGGGTGCGGTCCTTCACGTCCAGTCCCAGACGCGGGGTGACCTTCGACATCAGCTGGCCCGTGGGCGTGGTGCCCAGGGCGCCGCCGGTGGGCGCATCGGGAGCGACCACCGGGTTCAGGCGGAAGTCATCGTCGTAGCGCTCCTCCAACGACAGCCGGAGCCGAGGCTCCACCAGCGTGGCGCCGAGCGCCGCCGGGGAGCTCCCCGCCACCGCCGCCGCCGCCAGCCATTTCTTCCAACCTCCGCTCATGACACCCCTCCTTCCCCACACTCCGACCCGACCGCTTCCCACTCGCCCACCGTCCCCTCGCCTACGGCACGACGATGGTGTCGCCAGGGCGCAGATCCAGCGGCTCGTTGTTCTTCGACTCCTCCACCAACTGGCTGTAGCTCACCGGAATGGGCTCGCCCTCGGCCCCCTGGCGGCGCAGCACCACGATGGCGTCGCGATCCGCGAAGTCCGTGAAGCCGCCGGCCAGGGCAATCGCCTGGAGCACCGACACCCGGCCGCGCAGGGGATAGGCCCCCGGACGCGCCACCTCACCGGTGACGAAGACGCGGGTGCTGTTGACCTCGCGGACGATCACCGTCACGCGCGGATCCTGCACGTAGGGCTTGAGCGACTCGCGGATCTGATCCGACAGCTCGACGGGCGTGCGCCCCTCGGCCCTCACCTCGCCCACCATCGGCAGGGAGATGAAACCATCCGGCCTCACCGGCAGCGTGCGCGACAGGTCCCCATCGCGCCACACCGCCACATCCAACACGTCCTCCCGGCCGATGCGGTACGGCTGGTCCGAGTTGTCCACCGGCCGCGTGGCCTGGTGAGCACAACCCGACGACAGGAGGAGCATCCCCATCACCGCCCACGATTTCGCGCCCATCATTCCCATGCTCGCCTCTCCCCGAAGTTCTCGGCCCGTCCTGTTCAGGGGCCTTGTGTTCGGGATGGGCCATAAGCAGGGGATGTGCCAAGGTCCGTGGGGAAGGAAAGTCCCCGGATCCTCATGGGTTACGCGCTACCTCCTTGGGGAAAGGTTTGGGATGTCCGGGAAAAAATTCCGACCTCGGCCTTCAGGACGTACCTGATTCAGGGCGTGGTTGCTGCCCGGGCAGGGCAATTTCGTTCCCATTCAGTTCGGGACTTTTTCCCCTCCCCTGGGAGCGGTGCGTGGCACGCCGATTGAAATGACCTTTGGCTCGGAACACAGACCTGGAAGGGTCCAGGCTGAAGAGCACCGGCGGGGGTAACAATGAGCAAGGCGGCGGCGGGAGCGGTGATCGCGATGTTCACGGTGGGCGCGGGCGTGATGACGATGTTGGGCTCGGTGCTGGGCACGTATGCGGAGCCGGCCACGGTGGCGATGCTGGGCGCGGGCCTGTTCGCGGGCAGCTCCATCCTCAATGGCTTCAAGGACACGGCCTCGGCGGGCGTGGCGAAGGAGGCCTGAGAAGGCTGTAGGGCGGGAAAAATTTCTGCCCCCCGGGACGAGGGAAAAGCAGGAAAGAGGTCACGCGGGCCCTTCACCCGGTCCGCGGCCTCCCCGGGAGAAGACGCGCCGCGCTTCGCGGTGTGCCTCCTGGGGCGGAGAGCAGGCGAGCGGACGGCACCTCGCTCGAGGGCTCGTCACTTCTGAGGAACGAATGGCCAGTTGAGAAGAAAGCCCCGGGGATTTGGGGATTGATGTCGTGCCGGAAGCACTACATCGACGACAAGCCCACCGAGGCATCGAGCGCGGGAATCGAAACGGTCGTGAACCTCGGGGCAGGCTTGGATACTGAAGCTGGTGCCCATCGACTTCGAGCGCCAGGAATTGGAGAGCGCCTTGGCCTCCCATGGCCACGCGACCGAGCGCTCGACCTTCTTCATCTGGGAAGGCGTCACCCAGTACCTGATGGAGGCGGGCGTCCGGAAAACGTTCGAGTTCCTGGCCAGGATAAACCGACTATCCCACGTCAACGGCTCGTGCCCAGGACTCATGGACGGCTCTGCCCAGACAGAGGTGCCTCCAGGACAAGCACGTCACAGGAGCTCTCCCTGGCGATCTGCGGTGCGGTGTGCGGACGCACGATCCGGCCCAACCCCAAACGCAGGTGCCTTCCAACCGCGACCAGATCCGCCTGCTCCTGCTGGGCGATCTCCAGGATGCAGGCGGTGGCCTCACCAGAACGGACGAGTTCGTCGAAGTGCACCCCAGCGTCACGGTACGGGACCAGGAAGCGTTGCAGCTCGGTGCGCGCCCGCGCCTTGGCTTCGCGCAGGTACTCCATGATGCGGGAGGGCTGAGCCGCCGACTGGTGGAGGACGAGCACGTAGGAGGTGTCGTAGCCGTGCAGCACGGCTACGCGGCTCGCACCGGGGCACAAGCGGAGCACTGTCTCCAAGGCGCGCCGGGATGCTTCCGTGAAGTCCACGGCCACCAGGGGGCGCCGGTACGGACATACCGGGGGCGGCCCGACGACGAGGAGCGCGGTGGGGATGCGCTCGATGAGTCCTCCGGCCAGGCGCTCCCGCATTCTCTCCAGGAGCGAGCCGGGGTGGCGTGGCCTCCCCAGCACGACCAGTTCCGCACCGAAGTCCCGCGCCGTCTGGGTGAGGGCCTCCGCCGGGATGCCCCACACCAGCAGGCCGCGCACGTCGCATGCGACTTGCGCGCGAGCCTCCTGGGTGTGGTGCACCGACTCCTCGAGAGCATGCCGGGCGAGCGCTTCTTGCTCTTCGTGGCGGCCCTTCTCGCTGGCCTCGGCTGACAGCGCGTGGACGAGGAGGATTTCCGCTCCCTTCCGCAGGGGAAGCTGGAGCGCCCGCGCCAGCGCACACGACGAGTGGGGGGAGAAATCCGTGGCCACCAGGACTCGGCTCAACCCCACCGTACGTCCTGGCCCGAAGCCCGCGGACGCCATCGGCTCATGCATCGTAGGCGTCGTCATGTCAGTGCCCTCCTTCGCGTACGGGAATGTTCCTGGGAGGCCGGGGGGCCTGGCGCCGAGGTGGACGAGGCTCCTGGGGGGTGGACTCGGAAGTGACCTTGGGACGAGCGCCTGCCAGCAGCCGCTTCACGCACAGGATGAAGAAGCCCGTGAGGAACAGATTGAGGGCCAGGGACAGCAGGGCCACGGTCGTCGCCGTGCCGCCGATGCCATATCCCAGCGCCACGACGAGTACGCCGGCGCCGACCTCTCCTCGTGGAAAGAGGCCAATGGCGAGGGCGAGCCGTTCGCGCAGGCTTGCCTCCCGGCGGTAGCACAGCGCCGGGAACATCTTTCCCAGGTTGGACAGGAGGGTCACCGCCAGCACATGGAGGGCGATGAGGCCCCAGCCCGGGCTGCCTCCCGCGACGGCGCTGATGCTCTGCTCCGCTTGCCTGGCCTCCCCTGCCCCCCCCAGGGCGGGCATCGACAGCCCCACCAGGACCATGAAGCAGCCGGAGATGAGGGCGGCGACACGCTGCTCGCCCGGCGCATCGAGTCCAGGGAGCGCCCCCTCCAGCGCGTCATGCTCGTGCAGGCCGTGCTCGGGATTGGCGATCATGCAGCCCAGGATGAAGGCGGGCAGGAGGACCTCGAAGTGGACCGCCGCGTCGGGATCCAGGTACCCCGTCCCGAGGTAGATGGCCTCGGAGAAGAGCGCGAGCAGCACCGAATAGCCGAGCACCCAGGGCCAGCGATACGGGATGTGCCAGCGGTGCAGGTACTTCCACCCCGCCCAGAGCAGCAGGACGATGAGGGCGATGACGCCCCCGAGCTGCCAGCGAAAGCCGACGAGGAGCACCGTGATCGGCACCATGAGGAGGATGGTGTCCAGGTCGTCGAAGATGGCGAGGATGCGGGCCTTGTGGAACATCCACGTCGCGCCCAGGCCCGCGGCGGCGAGCATGGAGAAGAGCACTCCGGCGCTCGTCGGCGCGGCGAATCGCCCTTGCATCAGTGCTTCCTTCCACAGGTCGAACTGCCCCCAGAACTCGGGGGGAGCCAGGGCGAAGACGAAGTAGAGGGTGACGAAAATCCAGGGGAAGGTGGCCGCCGTGGCCGCCACCACGTAGTCCCAGCCGTACTGGCGCATGTTCGACTTGTCCAGGTCGAACTCCTGCCCGACGTGAATCATGATGAAGGCGAGCCCCACCATGGTGAGCAGCCGGATGACGTGCGTGAGCGGCTCATAGACGCCGGGTCCGAGCGCGGGAAGCGCCTGCGACGCCACGAGTCCTCCGAGAAGAAGGACGGAATAGATGAGGACTTTGCGCATGGCCGACCCCGATGGATGCCTTCTGACTGAAGGTAGGGACGAGTCGGCCCGTATCAGTGCTGCTGCTCCCTCCCTTGCATTCAGCGAGGCTGGGAAATCTCCATCCAGGGGCTGTGTGCCCCGTCCACTCGGGGAGTGGGCGGGCTGGGGCCCTCCTGGCGGACGAGGTGGAGGGTCTTCGTGACCGTTTGACCAAAAATCCGAATCTGGTCATATTGTCTCCATGGCCGCGTCTTCCCCTCCATCGGCACCGCCTGCCGGCCGTACATCCGCCGAGCTCCGGCGCCAGCGCATCCTCCAGGTGGCCAAGAGCCACTTCGAGCGCTTCGGCTTGCGCCGTACCCGCATCGAGGACATCGCCCGCGAGGCGGGTATCGCCAAGGGGGCCGTCTACCTGGAGTTCGAGAGCAAGGAAGTCCTGCTCCACGCGGTCATCGGCACCCTGTTCGAGGAGATAGGCCGCCGGTACGCCGCGGAGGTGATGGTGTTGGAGTCGCCTCGCGAGCGGCTGCGCGCCACGCTGCGCTTCTCCTACCGCGAGCTCGCCCGCGATACCTTGTTCGAGCGGCTCGTGCGCGAGGATCCCGAGGTGGCGGTGCTCCGCTCCCTGGCGGAGTCCGGAGACAACCCGCGCAAGGCGGATGCCCAGTTGGAGATGATTCGCGGCTGGGTGCGCGAGGGGATCGAGCGGGGCGAGTTTCGCGCCGATCTGGACATCGAAGCGGTGCCCTTCGTCCTGGGGCTGATGCGCTTCCTGCACTACCACACCGGGCTCGTCACCGCGGGAGACCGCATCTCCCGCGAGCGCCTGCTCGACGCCGTCCTCGACATCTTCATCGCGGGCCTCTCCGCGCCCACTCCCCCGTCTCCGCCCCCGCGCAAGCGCCCGGGCGGGGGTTCCAAGAGGTAAGGCCATGCATGCCATCGAACTCGAGCAACTCACCCGCCTCTACGGCTCCATCCGGGCCGTGGACGGGGTGAGCTTCCATGTGGAGCCCGGAGAGATTTTCGGCTTCATGGGCCACAACGGCGCGGGGAAGACGACCACCCTGCGAATGCTGCTCGGGCTGACGCGTCCCACCTCGGGCGGCGCCCGGGTGCTCGGCCACGACGTGGTGCACGAGAGCCTCGAGGTGCGCCGTCAATGTGGCTTCCTCCCCGCCAGCTACGCGCTCCCGGCCCACATGACGGCGCGCCAGTTCCTTCACTACATCGCCGCCATGTTCGACCTCGACGCCAGCGTGGCCGAGACGCGCATCCAATCCCTGCTGCGACTCTTCGGACTCGAGGCCGCGGCGGACCGGAAGCTCGGCGGCTTCTCCACCGGCATGACGCAGAAGGTGGGGCTCGCCCAGGCCCTCGTCAACGAACCCCGCATCCTGCTGCTGGACGAGCCCACCTCGGGGTTGGATCCGCTCGGCCGCCACGAGCTGCTCGAGCACCTGCGCCGCCTGTCCTCCGAGCGCGGCGTCACCGTGCTCTTCTCCAGCCACATCCTGTCGGACATCGAGACGCTCTGCCGGCGTGTCGCGGCGCTGCACCAGGGCAAGCTCGTCGCCTTCGGCCCTGTCGAGGCGCTCAAGAGTGAGCACCGCTCGGCGAACATGGACGAGCTCTACCTGTCACTCGCGCGGAGGGCGGCATGAAGGCGCGCTTTCTCTGGCTCGACATGCGGGCCACGCTCGGCGAGCGCAAGACCTGGCTGGCCACGGGCATGATGCTCTACGCGGCGATCTCCATGCCCTTCGTCGCGGCGAAGCCGCCCGAGCACGTGCTCTCGGCGCTCAAGGGGTGGTTCTCCACGTCGGATCCCTTCATCCTCTTCCTGTTCATCTGGACGGACCTGGCGATGAACAAGTGCATCCTCATCCTCGGGGTGGTGCTCGCGGGCAGCCTGCTCATCCGCGAGCGGGAGACGGGGCAGCTCGCGGTGCTGCTGTCCAAGCCCATCTCGCCCGCCGCGTACTTCCTGGCGCGGACGTTGTCGGCCTGTGCCGTCATGGCGGTGCTCTACGTCGGCACGCACCTGGCCGCCGCACCGCTCATCGCCCGGAGCGTGCCGGGGTTTCGCGCGGGGCTCTTCTTCGCCTCCATGGCGGTGCACCTCTTCGCCGCGTTCTTCACCGTCTGCTTCAGCGCCCTCATGTCCGTGCTCATCCAGCGGCGGGCCATGGCGGGACTCGTCAGCCTGCTGGTGCTCAGCCTGCTGGTGGGCATGGCCTTCATGGGCTTCTACAACCCCGCCTGGAGTGGCATCTCCGCCTTCAACCCCCTCACCCAGGGCATCTCCGTGCTCGGCCATGTGGACGACCTGCGCCCCGGGCACGTGCTGACGCCCATCGCCCTCCTGCTGGGGATGAACGCGGCCGTACTCGCGCTCGGCGCCCTGCGGGTGCGCCAGATGGAGGTGTGACGCCATGCGGGCCACTCTTCGCCGCTACCGCCTCATCGAGGCCCGCCATGCCCTTGGATGGCTGCCCCTCGTGTCCCTGCTCGTGGGCATCGCCATCGTCGTCTTCACGGCCGTGCTCATGCCGCTGTTTCCCCCTCCCGTCATCACCTTCATGGAGCGTGCGTTCCTCATCCGCGGAATGGGCGCCGTCATCCTGCTCAACGAATATGTCGGCATCTACCTCATGGTCTTCTTCGGCGGTGCCGCGGGACTGATGCGGGCCCTCGTCGAGCCACGGGAGAACCGGGCGCTCGACATGCTGCTCAGCAAGCCCATTTCCCGCCGCGCCTTCCTGATGGCCCGGGTGGGTCCCCTCCTGCTCGCTTCCACGGCCGTGGGCGTGGTGATGTCCCTGGTCCTGGGGCTCGTCGTGCGGCCCTTCACCGGCGAGGGCTCCACCGTGAGCGTCGCGGGAGCGGTGGGCGGCGGGCTCATCTTCACGGCCCTGGCGGTGGTGCTGCTCTGCGTGCTCGTCGTCCCACTGCTCCTGGTGCGTGATGCGTTCCAGGGACTCCTCATTGCGTTCGTGATGTGGATCCTGCCGATGTTTCCCACCGCGATGCTGCTCTACCGCCCAGACCTCTACGAGGGGCGCGACAGGCTGCGAGACCTGCTCGTCCTGGGACCGAACCTCCTCTGGTACGACGCGGCGGTGCCACTGCTCACGGCCATCGCGCTGGCCGTGGCCTCGTTGGGCGTGTGGGGGGCACTCGTGCTCGGCATCCGCGTGTTCGAGCGCGCGGAGTTGCGTTGAGCGCACAGCCCGCCCACTCCAGCACAGCCCCTCGCACGTCACCCATACGAGTTTCCGCCAAGAGGTGAAGTTCAGACTTCCTCGTCGGGCATAAGCGTGCACAGCAATTCGTCGTCGGGCCCGAGGGGGAGCCAACCGGGGGGCGGTGGCGTGGCAAGGAGCGCATCGCCAGCCCTCCTTACGTGCTCCTCATGGGTTGTTGGGGTGAAAGCAGACCACGAGCCGAGTGCCTTCGCGATCTTGAAACGGTTTGCGTCGTCCAGCACGGCAGGCCAGCCGTCGGGGAGACACTCCAACAGTTCACGTACGAATTGACCGCGCACCAAACGTGTGACCTTGCGGCTTCGCTCAGCTTCGGCGACCAACCCGCTGAACACCTGCACTGCCGCGATGTCATCAGGGCCAAGCTCGTCCGCCAGTTCCACCAGCGAAGCGGTAGGGCGCGCCTCGGCGAAGGCGGTAAGCGAGTCGTAGCCGCGCTCGCGGACCCGCTCGTACAGGCGCGCTTTCACATTGCCCTGCCAGGCACGTCCGTCGCTCATGGTCCTCTCCTCGAGGTGAAGCTCAGGCTTCCTCGTCGGGTAGAAGTGAGAGAAGCAGCTCGTCATCAGGGCCGAAAGGCCGCCACCCTGGAGGAGGAGGCATGGCAAGAAGAGCTGTCCTGACCTGCCTGGCACGCTCCTTATGAGTCTCGGGGGTGTAGGCAATCCACGAGCCAATCGCCTCGGCAACCTTGAAACGGTTCGCATCGTCCAGCACGAGTGGCCAACCGTCGGGAACGCTCTGGGACCACAGGCGCGTGAATACATCGCGCACAAACCGCGTGACCTGCTTGTGTCGCTCCGCCTCGGCAAGCAGCCCGCTCAGCACCTGTACCCCGGCGACGTCATCCTTGCCTAGTTCCTCGGCCAGCAAATGTAGCGGAACAGCAGGGCGCGCCTCGGCGAAGGCGGTGAGGGACTCGTAGCCACGTTCACGAACCCGCTCGTACAGGCGCGCCTTCACGTTGCCCTGCCAGGCACGTCCGTCGCTCATCGTCCTCTCCACGAAACAAAATCCATTGGAATGTAATAGTCCTTCATACGCTTCGCGACTGTTCCCAGGACTTCGTTCCGCGTCAACATCCGGCCGGCCGTTGTCTCGGCTTCGTACAGCGCCTCCATGATCATCCGGTTCCATTCGCCGGGCCATTGGCGGCCCAGCTTCCAGTGTCCACCGCCGTGGATGGCCTCGTGGTGAGCTCGCTCCATCTTGATGCAGAACTCGTCGATATCCATCTCGCCGGTGAAGCCGCGCTTCTCGAACCACGCGCGGAACTCTTTGGGCATGACGTGGTGCCGCGGCGGCTCGGCCATGCCAGCCCCCGTTTTGCCCGTCTCGTGCATGGCCCCCACCTCGGGCCCATCTCCCAGCGCCTCGCGCACGCCCCTCGGCAGCTCGCCGTGCGCCCGCGCCAACATCACCTGGCCCGCCTGAATCCGCACGGCGGCACTGACGACAGGCAGGGAGAGGACGCCCGCGCGCACCAGGTGCCGCATCATCTCCACCCACTCGGCGGAGACGACCATCCGCGTGCCCATCATCACGCCGTCGCCTCCTACCGTCAGGCCGATGCCGACCAGGGCGGGAGCGGACAGAGGCACCGAGGGCAGCGAGAACCTCATCGTCGAGAGCATCGTGGCGGTCTCGATGGCTTCCTTGAGCACCAGCGCTTTCTGGAGGTTCTCCGCCGCCACGCGCATTCTCTCCACGGTGGCCGCGAATTCCTCCGTGAGGTGGCCTACCAACGGGGGCACGTCTCGAGCCGCGGCCTCCACCTGCCCGTGCTCCCGGGAGGAGAGCGCCGTCATGGCGGGCTCGAGCATCTCCTGCCAGCGCCACATGTCCGCGAACATCCTCTCCACGCTGTAGAAGTGCTGGGTGAGCACGGCGTCGGCGAGGTGGAGGAAGTCGACCCAGGCGGCGAGCAGGAGCGAGCCGAGCAGGGCGGCCTCGAGCCGTGGGCCGGCGAGGCGCAGCAGGGCGAGTTGCATGTCCGGGTCCTCCACCTCCGAAGCGGCGTTGGCCAGCCGGGTGGCGTCGGCGAGCTGGGCGTCCATCCACCGCAGTTGCCCGACGCCGAAGTCCACGTAGCGGACGAAGGCGCCGTTGCCGTCGCCAATACCGCGTCCACGAGCCTTGAGCCTGGAGAACTCGCCGGAGATGCGGCGGGTGGCGCCAGACACTTCGCGAAGGGCACCGCGAAACGCCAGTTGAGCCGCGAGTGCCCTCTGACGCACCTCCCTCCCCGCGCTGTCCGGGCCCGCTGCCACCTCCTCAAGGGAGGCCCGCCGGACGGGCCCCGTGGCCTCACCCGGCGTATAGCGAAAGCTCATCCCCATACCGGACGATGCGGAGAGTGACGCGCAGCCGGTGGACAACAGGGCCAGAGCGAGCAGAAGGCCCACCCACCGTGCCCACGAAGGCGAATGCCCCCAGGTGCGGCACGCCCACGCCTTCCGCATACGGTACTGGGAGGCCACTGGATACCCCTTTGTCAACGCGTTGGATCACGACCTGATCGCGACGCAGAGGAAGTATGCACGCTCTCCACCCAAGAACTCGATCACTTCAGCCTCGGGTTCGGTCCCTCAACGAAAGAATTCCGCGGGCACGGTGTCGAATCCGCGCGGCTCCGCCCTCGAGTGCGCCTTCGCGAGTTCCGAAGCACTCTCACCCGCGCGCAGGCGGCGGAGCAGCTCGCGAGGAGCGATGTCCACACCGATCGGGTTGCTCCCGTAGACCTCCGACTTCATGAAGCGCGCCGCGTCTTCCATTCGCGCGAAGTTGTCGACCTGCAGCTCGATGTGATTGCCATCCGGATCGCTATAGTAGAGCGACGTCGTCGGTCCATGGTTGACGCTCCAGAACGGAGTGATGCCAGCGTGTTCGAGGCGCTCGTACGTGGTGAGCAGCCCGGTGAGGTCCGCGTAGGTGAACGCGACGTGCTCCAGGCCGCGCGTCTTCGGTCCGGGCTGCTCGGTGGCCCCCGTGTTCACGATGCCGATGCGGTGGTGCTCGTCGTCGTAGGAGAGGAAACACATCTCCCCGTTTTCGTAGGACACGCTCGCTTCGAGCACCGCGAGGTACCAGTCCCGCATCTGCTGGAAGCGGCCGGTCTTCAGGACGATGTGGGCGAGCTTCGTGGGTGAACTCATCGTATTCGTCTCCCGGGAAAAGCAACGTGACCGTTGCCTTTTCCGATGTAACCGGGGGCCAGGCGCATCGCAACGGTGGCGTTGCTATTTTTCCGTAGGCCGGGTACCTTCAAAGCCATGAGGAGGAGGGACAAAGAGGAGTCCAGGCCCCCAGCCCGGCCCAAACAGCTTCGCGGCGAGGACCTCGAGGAGAAGGTGCTCGAGGTCGTGTTGAGCGAGCTGGACCGGGTGGGCCACGAGAAGCTCGCCTTCGAGCAGGTCGCCGCGCGAGCGGGCGTGAACAAGGTCACGCTCTACAGGCACTGGCCCACGAAGCTGGAGCTCATCCGGGCCGCGCTGCTGCGCGTCTCGGACGAGACACCGTCCCGGCCTGATACCGGGACGCTCCGGGGTGACCTCCTCGAGCAGTTCCGCGTCCTGCGCGCACAGGCGCGTAAGCCCTCACGCCGCGCGGTCTTCCGATTGCTGTTCGATGCGAGACCGGGAGATCCCATCGGGGAACTCGTGCACGAGCTCCGCCGGGAGAAGGATGCCCAGGTGATGGGCATCTACGCTCGTGCCCTCGAGCGCGGCGAGCTGCGGCCAGACGCCGACCCCCGGCTCATCCATGGCCTGCTCTTCGGCGCCGTGATCAGCTTCGAACTGCTTCGCTGGGGTGACGAGGAGAGCACGCCCGTGGAAGCCATGATCGATCTCGTGCTCGCCGGAGTGCGGAGTCCCCCCAAGGCGGTGCGGCGCCGCCCGGCGGGCGGCAGGCAGGCTCGCTGACCCGGAGCTCGGCCAGGCAGGCCGGGGCCAAGGGTGTGCACCCCACCCGCTCGCCTGCTGGGGTGACGTAGGGGACGAGGATTCCCTCCCATCACGACGCGACCCACCCTATTGGCCGAGGGGCCAATGGTGAAGGAAGGGGTTCATGACATCCACGGAGAGCCGCCGCCCCCTGGGGGCGCAAGTCCTGGGGAAGGGCCAGACGCGGTTTCGAGTCTGGGCGCCCCGCCGCCGCCGGGTGGACGTCTGTCTGCAGGAGGACAGGGGCGCGCGCTACCTGCCCCTCGAGCCTCGCGCACAGGGGTACTTCGAGGGCATCCACCCCGTCGCCCCGGGCAGCCTCTACAAATACCGGTTGGACGGAGGCGAGTGCTTCCCCGATCCCTGCTCACACTTCCAGCCCGAGGGGCCTCATGGTCCCTCGCAGGTGGTGAACCCCACGGGCTACGCCTGGAAGGACGGGGACTGGAAGGGCATCACCCTCAAGGGTCAGGTCCTCTATGAGTTGCACCTGGGCACCTTCACGCCCGAGGGCACCTATGCCGCGGCGGCCCGCAAGCTGCCACTGCTCAAGGAGCTGGGCATCACCACGCTGGAGTTGATGCCGCTGCACACCTGTCCGGGCCGCTTCAACTGGGGCTACGACGGCGCACAGCTCTTCGCCCCCCACCCCGCCCATGGCGGCCCCGACGAGCTGCGGCGGCTGGTGGACGAGGCCCACCGGCTGGGGCTCGGCATCATCCTGGACGTCGTCTACAACCACCTCGGTCCGGACGGGAACTACCTGTCCCAGTTCTCCCAGGGCTACTTCAACCCGAAGTACCCCAACGAGTGGGGAGACCCCACCAACTTCGATGACGGAGAGGCCGCGGGGCACTCGCGCGAGTTCTTCATCCAGAATGCTTGTCATTGGGTGACCGACTATCACTTCGACGGGCTGCGCCTGGACGCCACGCAGAGCCTGTATGACGCCTCGCCCCGGCACATCGTGGCGGAGCTCGTCGAGCGGGTGCGCGAGGCGGCCGGCAAGCGACAGGTGCTCATCATCGGGGAGAACGAGCCCCAGGACGTGAAGCTGGTGACGCCTCCGGCGAGGGGCGGCTATGGGGTGGATGCGCTCTGGGTGGATGACTTCCACCACACGGCGAAGGTGGCGGCCACGGGCCGCTCCGAGGCCTACATGCAGGACTACTGTGGCAGCGCGCAGGAATTGCTGTCGTGCGCGCTGCGCAACTCCCTGTTCCAGGGCCAGTACTACCAATGGCAGAAGAAGCCACGGGGCACGCCGCTGCTGCACACGCCGGCGCCCCACTTCGTCTTCTATCTGCAGAACCATGATCAGCTCGCCAATGCGCTCAAGGGCGAGCGGATGCACCAGCAGATGGGGCTCGCGCGCGCCCGGGCGATCACCACGCTCATGCTGCTGCTGCCCCAGACGCCCATGCTCTTCATGGGCCAGGAGTTCTTCGCCTCCTCGCCCTTCCTCTACTTCGTGGACCACAAGCCCGAGCTGCAGGAGTTGGTGCGCAAGGGGCGCAACGACTTCCTCTCCCAGTTCGCCAGCGCTCGTCACGCCCTGGAGCAGGAGGGCTACCAGGTCCCCTTCGGCGAGGAGGCCTTCCTGCGCTCCAAGCTCGACTGGAGCGAGCGGGAGCGCAACGCGGAGGCGCTCGCGCTCCACCGGGACCTGCTGAAGCTGCGGCGGGAGGATCCGGTGTTCGCGGCCCAGGACACGGCGCGGCTGGCGGGCGCGGTGCTGTCGAAGGAAGCGCTGGTGTTGCGCTACTTCGGAGGCGAGCGGGAGGGCGACCGGCTGCTGGTGCTCAACCTGGGCACGGAGCTGGAAATGGCCCCGTGCCCCGAGCCGCTGTTGGTTCCGCCCCCGGGAAATAAGTGGCGCCCGCTCCTGGCTTCTGAGCACGTCCGCTACGGTGGCATGGGAAGCCCCCCGTTCGCGGAGGACGGCCGCATCCGAATTCCCGGACAGATGGCGCTCGTGCTCACGAGCGAGGAGGAGAAGAAGTGACCGCTGCGATTGAAAGCCCCACCCTGCCCCGGTTGTCCTTCTCCTGGCCCGAGGGCGCGGAGCTCGCGGACGTGCTGACGCGCGAGTGGCTCGTGACCAACGGGCGCGGCGGCTATGCCTCGGGCACGCTGCCCGGGTGCAACACGCGGCGCTACCACGGGTTGTTCATTCCTGGCCTGGAGAAGAAGGGCCGTACGGTGATGCTGGCCCGGCTCAACGAGGAAGCGCTGGTGGGGGGCCAGAAGTACCGCCTGGACGTGGAGGAATGCGCGAATGGCACCCAGGTGGGCGGGGGCGCTCGGCTGCTGCGCGGCTTCCACCTGGAGGGCCTGGTGCCGCACTGGATCTACCAGGTGGGCGAGGCACGCATTCAACGCACGCTGTCACTCGTGCACGGAGAGAACACGCTCGTCGTGGTGTGGGAACACCTGTCGGGGCCCGAGGTGGGGCTGCGGCTGAGACCCTTCCCGGCCCTGCGCATGCACGACGACAAGCTGCACTCCACCCTGCTCGAGCCCTGCGTGCTCCTGTTGGACTCGCGGGTGGAGATCCGGGCGCGCGAGGAGGCACCGCCCATGCGGATGCGCCTCTATTCGTCCGCGCCAGCGCCGTTCGTGGGGTTGCGCCAGACGAGCGCGCAGCAGCTCTACCGGGTGGAGAAGGCGCGCGGGTATGACCACGTGGAGACACTGGTGAGCCCGGGCTACTTCGACTGCACGCTGCGCCCGGGCGAGTTCCTGGCGATGTGTGTCACCACGGAAGTTCCCGATGTCCTGGAGCGCAATCCCCAGGAGACGCTGTCGCTGGAGTACGAGCGCGAGCGGCGACTGCTGGTGAAGGTGCCCCCGGCCGCGCGCACGGGGGTGTCGGCGCGGCTGGTGCTCGCGGCGGATCAATTCATCATCGCGCCCACGCGGTCCACGGACGAGGCGTGGGCGCGCGCGGTGGGTCAGGACGTGCGCTCGGTGATCGCCGGCTACCACTGGTTCACCGACTGGGGCCGCGACACGATGATCTCCCTGGAGGGGCTGACGTTGAGCACGGGCCGCCACGCCACGGCGGCGGCCATCCTGCGCACCTTCCATCACCACGTGCGCGACGGCCTGTTGCCCAACCTCTTCCCCGAGGGCGAATCCGAGGGCCTGTACCACACCGCGGACGCGACGCTGTGGTTCTTCCACGCCGTGGACCGCTACCTCCAGCACACGAAGGACGAGCAGTTGCTGCGCGACTTCTATCCGACGCTGGCGGGCATCATCGCGCACCACCAGAAGGGCACGCGCCACAACATCCGCGTGGACCCGAAGGATGGGCTGTTGAGCCAGGGCGAGGAGGGCTACCAGCTCACGTGGATGGACGCGAAGGTGGACGGCTGGGTGGTGACGCCCCGGCGAGGCAAGGCGGTGGAGCTCAACGCGCTGTGGTTCAACGCCTTGCGGCTGATGGTGGAGTGGTCCGAGCGGCTGGGCGAGGACGCGCGGCCCTACGCCGCGGCGGCGGAGCAGGCCCACGGGAGCTTCAACCGGCGCTTCTGGAACCCGGCCACCGGGTGCCTGTTCGACGTGGTGGATGGCGAGAACGGCAAGGAGGATCCCGCGGTGAGACCGAACCAGGTGTTCGCGATCTCGCTGAAGAACCCGGTGCTGCGGCGGGACAAGTGGGAGCCGGTGATGGCCAAGGTGCGCGAGCACCTGCTGACACCGGTGGGCCTGCGCAGCCTCGCGCCCGGACACCCGGACTACAAGCCGAACTACGACGGCGACCTGAGGGCGCGCGACGCGGCGTACCACCAGGGCACCGTGTGGGGGTGGCTCATCGGCCACTACGTGGACGCGACGCTGAAGCTGACCGAGGACAAGCGCGACGCGCGAGCCGTGCTCGAGGGCATGAAACAGCACCTGGAGCACTCGGGCGTGGGGCAGATCAGCGAGATCTTCGATGCCACGGAGCCCTTCCGTCCCCGCGGGTGCATCGCGCAGGCCTGGAGCGTGGCGGAGACCCTGCGCGTGTTCCTGAAGACGGACATGCCCTGAGCCACACCCCCGCCCTCCGGCTCCTCGGGCGGTTGCCACGGGCGCGAGAGCGGACCGTGCTAGAAGGTGGGGCCGCCGGAGACCCGGATCCCGTTCTCGGGCCGGTGTCTCCTCGGCCCTCGGAGGAACACATCATGTATGGTCTGATCGGAAGGATGATCGCCGCGCCGGGCAAGCGGGACGAGCTGCTCTCCGCGCTGAACGGCAGCATCGGCCACATGCCCGGATGCCTCAGTTATGTCATCGCGCTCGATCGCGAGCACCCGGATGCCCTCTGGGTCACGGAAGTCTGGGACAGCGCGGAGAGCCACAAGGCGTCCCTGTCGCTGCCAGAGGTGCGCGCGGCGATCACCAAGGCCCGGCCGATCATCGCCGGATTCGACAACCGGGTGGAGACGATCCCCGTCGGTGGGGTGGGCCTGGCGGGGGCGAAGTAACGGCGCGAGGACGCCCGCTCCCGCGAGCCCAGGCCGTTCGCTAGTGGGTAATCGCCCGAAACACGGGCGAGGGCGCCAAGATGCCGCGCTACCCTCCCGCGCATGGCACGGACCGAGAAAGAGAAGATGCTCGCCGGTGAGCTGTATGTCGCGGCGGACCCGGAGCTGGCGGCGGAGCGCGCGCGGGCGCGCAAGCTGCTGCGCGCCTACAACCAGTCCACCGAGGACGAGCTGGCGCAGCGCGAGAGTCTGCTCTCCCAGCTCCTGGGCTCGGCGGGCCCGGGGGTGTGGATCGAGCCGCCGTTCTTCTGTGACTACGGCGAGCACATCCGGCTGGGCGCGCGTGTGTACATGAACTTCCAGTGCGTCATCCTCGACTGCAATCTGGTGACGCTGGGAGATGACGTGTTCCTGGGCCCCGGTGTGCACATCTACGCGGCCACCCATCCGTTGGATCCGGACGAGCGAATCAAGGGCCCCGAGTTGGGGCGTCCCGTCACCATTGGCGCCAAGGTGTGGATTGGCGGCGGGTCCATCATCTGCCCGGGAGTGACGATCGGCGAGGGCTCCACCATTGGCGCGGGCAGCGTAGTGGTGAAGGACATCCCCCCCTACGTCTTCGCCGGGGGCAATCCCTGCCGTGTCATCCGAAACCTGCGCTGAGCACCTCGTATGACAGGAATTGATTCGGAGGTTCCTCCACTGGCGCGTGAGTGGGCGGCGCGCTTCGCCCACTTCGAGCAGGTGCGGGCGGTGGCGCTCGGTGGTTCCTGGGTGACGGGGTCCGCCGATCCGCTCTCGGACCTGGACGTGATCGTCTATGCGAGCCCTCCGCCTCCCGCCGAGGCGCGGCGCGCCCTCATCCTGCCCACCGCGCGGCGGGCAGAGATCGACAACACGTTCTTCGGCACCGGCGACGAGTGGATCGACCAGGGCGGCCAGGGCGTGGACGCGGCCTACTGGAGCCCGGAGTGGATGGAGGACCAGTTGGAGCGTGTCCTCGTGCGCTTCGAGGCGTCGCTCGGCTACACCACCAGCTTCTGGCACACGCTGAGGAACTCACGCGTGCTCTTCGATCGGACGGGCTGGCTCACGCGGCTCCAGGAGCAGGCACGGATGCCCTATCCGGAGCCCCTGCGCCGGGCCATCGTGGAGAAGAACCACCCGGTGCTGCGGCGGAAGCTCGCGTCGTACCTGGAGCAGATTGAACTCGCGCTGAGCCGGGCGGACCTGGTGAGCGTGCAACACCGGGTGACGGCGGTGTTGGCGAGCTACTTCGACATCCTGTTCGCGGTGAACCTCGTCCCGCACCCGGGCGAGAAGCGGCTGCTGGCGCACGCGAAGCGGATATGCCCGAAGCGTCCACCCGAGTTGGAGGCCCAGCTGGAGGCGGTGATTCGCTCGGTGGGTCTTCCCGCGCAGGACCTGCTGCCCAACCTCCATGCACTGCTGGATGGGCTGGACGCACTGCTGGAGTCCGAGGGGTTGCTCCCACGCTGGGGAGACACGCCCTGATGGGTGCCGGGGTCATGGTCCTCGTGACCCCATCACCCTCCTCCGAAACGAGGCTCAGTGGTGGACGGACGGCTGTTGGTCCGAGGTGGCCTTGGGTGCCAGCGGCGACTCGAGGCGCGCGGCGATGCCCTGGCTCACCTGACGCAGCAGCGCGGCGCAGAACGCCTTCAGGTCATCCGGCTTGCGCGACGTGATGAGGCCACCGTCCTCCACCACCTCGCGGTCCACCCAACGCGCCCCCGCGTTGATGAGGTCCGTCTTGATAGAGGGAAAGGACGTCACCGTGCGGCCGTCCGCGATGTCCGCCTCCACCAGCATCCATGGCCCGTGGCAGATGGAGGCGATGGGCTTGTCCGCCTTGAAGAAGTCACGCACGAATCCCACCATGGGGATCTCCATGCGCAGGTGGTCCGGCGAGTAGCCTCCCGGAATCACCAGGGCCGCGAAGTCCTCCTCCCGGACGTCCTTCACCGACTTCTCGGCCGTGATGACCTCCTTGCCCTTCTTTCCCTTCAACTGCCTGCCCGCCTCCACGCCGATGATGACCGCCTCGTGGCCGGCCTTCTTCACCTCGTCGTAGGGAACGCGGAACTCCGCGTCCTCGAAATCATTGGCCACGATGAATGCGATGCGTGCCATGTCCCGCCTCCTTGGAATGGGGTGTGTCCTGAGCAAGACAAGGTGCACACGCCCTTCCCGGAGGTAAACGCGGTCCCCGCCCGGCAGCGCAGCGGACGGGCAGGGAGTCAGCCGCTCAGGGCTCGAGCTGCACGGCGTAGACGGTCCACCGGGCGCTCTCCAAGGGCGCGTCCCGGGCGACCTCCAGCCGAGTGGGCGAGGTCAGCCAGAACCGTGCGGCCCCCGCCCCCGGGACGTCATTCCAGCGGTACGACGTCTCCCCAGCCCCCTGTCCGCCATGCACCTGGCTGCTGGAGAGCAGCAGGGTCCGGGTTGGATCCACGTCGGACAGGGTCTCCGTGGCGGTGAGGGCGTGGTCGTCGATCGACACGTTCCTCGCCTGGACGGAGGAGCCCTCGGGGAACGTGAGGCGCTCGTAGGCGATCTCGGAGATCTCGGCCCCATTGCAGGACGAGGAACCGGCCCCACGCGAGAAGCGCAACACGTCCGGCCCCAGCATCTCTCCCCGCACCATGCGGTTGCAGATGGCGGAGTCGTTGCCCGTCGCCTGGAAGGTGGACGTCAACACCGAGCGGCTCGTCTCCGCCGGGGAGACGCTGACGTCCACTGGCGCGGTGGTCATCTTCCCCGCCAGCCCCCGGGTCACCGAAAGGCCATCGAGTTCCACGACCTGCACGGAGTACTTCGCACCTCCATCGCAGTCCGCCTTCAGATCGATCTTCACCTGCGTACTGCTCGTCAGCCGCACCATCGCGAAGTCGTTGGCGTCCGTTGCCGACCCGAATTGCGAGGAGCTGAAGAGCACGAAGCTCTTCTCCATCCGCACGCTCGGGGAAAGATTCGCGGTCAGGGAGCTCCGGTTGCTGCTGGGGCACGACAGCTCCAGGTGCTGGACACGCAGGCCGCGCGAGAGTTCCACCACCTGCCACTGGATGTTGGCGGTGCCCTCCGATTTGGCCCTGCTGCACGTGAGGCTGGAGGTGCTGGTCAGGTGGCAGCGAACGAAGGAGTGCTCCGTCTTCTCGTTGTTCGTGGTGGCCTGGAAGACGAGGAAGGACCGTTCCCGACTGCCCAGGGAGGGATCGATGGGACACGTCACGCTCGTCTCCCTATCGGGCAGCGTGCACGTGCCTCGCCGCACCACCGGCGCCACGCGCTGGGCCTGCGTCACGGAAGTCATTCCCGCGGAGGCCGCCGTCACGTTGACCGGGCCGCCCGTCCTGCCCTTGAAGTAGAAGCTCCCCGAGGGGACGCTCGGAGACAGGGTGAGCGTCGAGAGACCATTCGTGCATCCGGCATCCGCGTAGAAGCTCATCCCCATGCCCACGGTGGCGGACAGATCGACCGGGATCTCGGAGGAAGGGAGCGTGGGGTTGTCGAAGGCATCCAGGGTGCGGACCGTGGCCTGTGGCGAGCAACTCCCGGCCAGCACCGCCTGCCCGGGAAGGCTCAGGGACAGCTTCGAGGCGGGCCCCGCGTTGATCCCGCGCGTGTACCGAGCGTCGGCGCTCCCCGCCATGGAGGCCACGATCGAGGCCTCGCCGGCTCGGGTCCCCCGGAAATAGAGCGTCAGCGAGACGGCGCCCTCCGGGAAGGTGGCCGAGGACAGCCGCGTGCCACAAGACGCGTCCGAGTAGAGCGCCAGCTGCGCCGAGGGCGCGGGCGAGAACGAGACCGTCTGCCGGGGACCCGGGGCGGCGTTGTCGTACGCGTCGCGCCGCTCGAGCGTCAGGGGGACGCATTCCCCGGCGAGGAGGCTGTCCGAGGCGGCGGAGAAGGCGAGCTTCGCTGGGGCCCCCGGAAGGAGGGTGTGGGCCAGCGAGGCCTCCCCCAACGCCGAGGAGGCGGTCAGCAGTCCACTCGTCGCGCGAGTGCCTCGGACGTAGAAGGACAGGGAGCGGGCCCGGGCGGGAATGGCGGGAACCAGGAGCGAGCGACAAGCCGCATCCGCGTAGAGCGTGGCCTCGAGGGACGACGAGGCGGACAGCCGAAGGGCGGTGGCGTGATTCGGCACCGCGGGCTGGCCCAGCACGTCCCGGCGCTCCACGACCACGGGCTGGGGCGAGCACTCGCCCGCGATTGCCTGGCGCTCGGGACTGGTGAAGACGATCGCGCTGGCGGTCCGGGAGCACGCCCGCTGTGAACACGTGCTGTCATCACAACCCCACAGGCCATCGCAGTTGAGATCCGCGCTCGCGTCGCAGAGTTCCTGGACGCCGGGCCGGCTCTGGGGGAGTGCGTCATCACAATCCGGACCGCCCTCGGCCTGGGAGACGAACCCGTCGCGATCCGCGTCCAGGGACGGCGGAGGCAGTTCCAGGCGAAGCGACACGGCGCCCACCGTCCGCTCGAAGCGCGCGGTGACGGGCGCGCTCCACCCGTTGGCCAGCAGGGGCTCTTCACACGCGGCGCCCCACAGCGCCCGCGCCTGGAGCTGGATGTCCTGGGGCAGCGCGCCCTGGAAGATGGCCACGCGCAACTGCTGACGATCCGGGGGGCGGGCCAGCTTCTGGCTCTGGAGGACCGAGCCATCCGCCCGGGTCACGTCCAGGGCGATGCAGCTCGCGGGCAGTTGGGGGTCGACCTGGATGAGGGCCTGGAGGGCGACGCGATCCCCACCGCAACCCCAGAGCACGAGGAGGAGCGCCGGAACGACTCGGTTCATGGAATCCTTCCTGAGAAGCGACGACGGGGTGGGAGTGTCCGAAGGAGGAATACTCCCACCCACCCCCGCGCCGTCCAGTCCCAAGCCAGGATTCCGGCCGGGCTCAGCCCGCGTGCTTGGCGATGAGGGCGCCCAGGCGGGGCACCGCGGACTCGACGTTCTTCACCGCCGTGCCGCGCAGCTTCTCGTAGGTGCCCTTGATGAGGCCGCTCTTCGAGTGGCTGACCTTCGTGTCGGTGATGGTCAGCAGCGCCGCGGCCACGCGCGAGGCGTTCGACGTGAAGTGCGCCGCGACCGGCTTCCCGCCCGTCTTGGCCTCCTGGTAGAGCGGATCCAACGCCTTGGAGAACTCGGGCAGCAGATCCTCGACGGCATGCTTGATGAACCCGGGCTTGATGCCCTTCACGGCCGCGTAGCCCGCCTTGATGGCCATCCCCGAGATGCCACCCTTGTCGGCGACCTCGGCATCGATGAGCGTGCAGCAGTCGTTGATGACCGCCGCCTTCTTGGTGTCGTTGGTCAGTGTCTCGGTCAGTGACGCCATGAATCCGTGCCTTTCCCTTTCCGTCTCACCGGGCCCCACCGCCTCCGCGCGACGTGGAGGCGCGCCCGGCCCGAGCGGGCGCATAGCACACAAACTTCCGCCCCTTACGCGAACTGTTGGAGCGAGGCCACGTGGGGAGGCTTCTCCAGGGGCCCCGTGTCCACCACGGGAAGGAAGACCCGGAAGATGCTGCCCTGCCCCACCACGCTGTCCACGGACATCGAGCCCCCGAGGCCGCGGATGATGTCATGGCTGATGGACAGGCCCAGTCCCGTGCCCTCGCCCACCGGCTTGGTGGTGAAGAACGGCTCGAAGACGCGCTCGAGGTTCTCCTGGGCGATGCCACAGCCGTTGTCCCGCACCTCCACCACCACCTGGGAGCTGCCGTGCATGTGCGTCACCAGGCGGATCTCCCCTCCCTGCTTGGGCAGGGCCTGGGCGGCGTTGATGAGCAGGTTGGTGAAGACCTGCGCGAGCTGCACGGAGTTGCCCAGCACCTGGGGCAGCTCGCCGTAGTCGCGCACCAGCCGCCCCCGGCTGCGCAGCCGGCTCCAGGCCAGATGGACCGAGTTCTCCAACACCTCGTGCAAATCCAAGGGGTGGGTGTTCACCGGATCGCCCCGGGACAGCGCCCGCAGGCTCTGGACGATGAGCCGCATGCGCTCGGCGCCCTCGCGCGCCTCGTGGAGGGCGTCCATCAGCTCGCGCGCGTCGTCCCGGGACAGGTCCATCCGGCGCAGCTCGCCCCCAATGAAGCTCAGGTTGCTGGAGACGAAGGCCAGCGGGTTGTTGATTTCGTGCGCCACGCCCGCGGCGAGCATCCCGATGGAGGCCATGCGCTCGTTGAGCCGCAGGCGCATCTGGTTCTCGCGCTGCTCGGTGATGTCGCGCACCGTGACGGCCATGCAGTCCCCCACGGCGCTCAACTGACGGCGGAACCAGCGGCGCCCCCGGCCGGGCAGCGCCTGCTCCACCTCGTCATCGTGCGGCACGCCCGTGCGCCACACCTCGTCACAGAGCGCGCGCGGCGCGATGAAGGCCACGTGGGGCACGTCCGAGAGCAGCTGGCCCTCCAGGTCCGCCGCCGCCCCGCCCAGCAGCCGCTCGGCGTGGGCATTGAGCCGCAGCAGCCGCAGCTGCTCCGGCTCGGCCCGCAGGAGGAAGAACGCGTCGAAGCTGCTGCTGGCCGCGGCGCGGAAGAGCGCCTCGCTGCGGCGCCGGGCCTCCTCGTTGCGCCGGTCGTGCGACAGGTCGCGCGCGATGCCGAACAGCCCCACCACCTGGCCATCCTCCCGGCGGATGACGCCCTTGGTGGAGAGCCATTCGCGCGAAATGCCCGCCATCACCTCGTGCATCTCCGCGTGAAGGCTGCGTCCCGCCAGCAGGGTCTGGCGATCGAACTCGAGGGTGTTCTGCGCCTCCTCCCGCGACATCAGATCGGCGTCCTTGCGGCCGAGGATCTCTTCCACCGGCTTGCCCAGGTAGCGCGCGCCCGCCTCATTGATGAAGAGGTAGCGCCCCTGCAGATCCTTGATGAAGATCGCGTCGGGCAGCTCCTCGACGAGGGAGTGGAAGAGGTCGCGGTAGGGGAAATCGGCTGGGATCAGGGTCGACTGGGGCGCGAGACCTCCCCCGGACCCGGAGTCGCTCCCGGTCCCCGGTTCGCTTCCGTTGCTCATGCCACAATCAATACCCACAACCCCGCGCATCGAGCAGTCGTCCCTCGGCGGCTTCCGGGGGGCTTCCGTCCAGCACCCCACGCTTTCGTTTCCTCGTCTCGAGGGAGCGTCCATTGACGGACAGTGAACTCGTCACGCGGGAAGATGGTTTGAAGACCACCGGAACGCCCCCGCGGGCGGCGAGGCATGCCGGAGTCCGTCCACCGACACGGTTTGTTCCCGACCACCCTAAAAACTGCAAACCCCCGCCTGTAAGAATGACGGTTTCCGAGGCTTAAGCATGGCGGGCCCTGGATGCAAGTGCCCGAAGTCCTTGCGAAATGCCATCCGCCCGACCATTGGCACCCGCGTTGCTAAAGGGAAGTGGCACGACGCACCGACGTGAAGCGCAACGTCTTCCACCCCCGAGAGACACCATGCAAGCTTCCTCCTCCCTCTCTTCCGCCGACACCCTCTCCACCTACCTGGCGGACATCAACCAGTACCCGCTGCTGTCCGTGCAGGAGGAGCAGGCGCTCGCGCGGCGCTTCAAGCAGGGCGACATGGCCGCGGGCCACAAGCTGGTGACGAGCAACCTGCGCTTCGTGGTGAAGGTCTCCTACGAGTACCGCTCCTACGGCATCAAGATGTCCGACCTCATCCAGGAGGCGAACATCGGCCTGATGAAGGCGGTGCAGAAGTTCGACGCGGACAAGGGCATCCGCCTCATCTCCTACGCGGTGTGGTGGATCCGCGCCTACATCCAGAACTACATCCTCAAGAACTGGAGCCTGGTGAAGCTGGGCACCACGCAGGCCCAGCGCCGGCTGTTCTTCTCGCTGGCGCGCACGCGCCGCGAGCTGGAGAAGATGGGCCCCGGCGAGGGCAACATCGTCGACGCGGAGGAGATCGCCCGCAAGCTCAACGTGAAGGCCACCGAGGTGCGCGAGATGGAGCAGCGCATGGGCGGGCGGGACTTGTCGCTGGACGCGCCGGTGGGCGAGGAAGGCGACGCCACGCACATGGACTTCGTGGAGTCCGAGAGCGCCTCCCAGGTGGACGAGGTGGCCGATCGCCAGGAGGCCGATCTGACGCGCGCCCGCATCCGCCAGGCGCTCACCCGGCTGGATCCGCGCGAGCGCTTCATCATCGAGCACCGGGTGATGGGCGACTCGGAGATGACGCTGAGCGAGCTGGGCGAGCACTTCGGCTTCTCGCGCGAGCGCGCGCGCCAGCTGGAGATCCGCGCCAAGGACAAGCTCAAGGCGGAGCTGGCCTCGCTCATGGCCGAGGTGGGCCTGGACGAGGCGGCGGCCAGCCGCTAACACCCCGCCCCGAGAACGAGTCCCTTCCGGCCCCGCGGGGCGGGAGGGACAGGGACGGGGACGATGAAGCCGTGGAAGGTGATTGACCGGGCGAGCGCACCGGATGGCGGGGAGCTGGTGCTGCACCAGCGCGGCGAGGAATTCGCCATCCGCGTGAACGGGCGCGAGCTCATGTCCAGCCGCCAGCATGGCTCCGAGGAGCGGATGGCGGAGGTGGCCTGCGCGGGACTCACGGGCGCGCGCGTACGGGTGCTCGTGGGTGGGCTGGGCCTGGGCTACACGGTGCGCGCCACGCTGGATCGGCTGTCCTCCACGGCCGAGGTGGTGGTGGCGGAGCTCGTGCCCGCGGTCGTCGCGTGGAACCAGGGCGTGCTCGCGCCGCTGGCCGGACGACCGCTGGAGGATCCCCGGGTGAAGGTGGAGACGCGGGACGTGGGCGCGCTCTTGCGCGAGGCCGAGGGCCACTACGACGCGGTGCTCCTGGACGTGGACAACGGCCCCGAGGCGCTCACCCAGGAGGACAACCGTTGGCTCTACGGCGAGCGCGGACTGACCCGGCTGCGGCGCGCGCTCAAGCCGCGCGGCGTGGTGGTGGTGTGGTCGGCCTCGCCGGATCGCGCCTTCGCCCGGCGGCTCGAGCGGATGGGCTTCGACACCGAGGTGGTGGAGACGCCCGCGCGAGGCAAGGCGGGCGGACCCCTTCACACCCTCTTCATCGGCCGCGCCCGGCCCTCAGGCGCGTGACTTCACGAGCGGCTGGCGATCCTTCCAGGGCCGGGCCTGCTCGAGCTGAGAGGCCAGGCGGATGAGCGTGGCCTCGTCGCCGAAGCGGGCGGCGAACTGCACGCCGATGGGCAGCCCGGCGGCGTTCCAGTAGAGCGGCACCGACATGGCGGGCTGTCCCGTCATGTTGAAGAGCTGGGTGTTGGGCGTGCGCTCCAGGGCGTTGGCCCCCAGCTCGTCGATGAGCTTCGTGAAGAGCGGCTTGAGCGGCAGCTTGCGCAGGGCCGTGAGCGCGGCGAGCTCCAGGGGCTTGAGCGCGAGCTCGCCCACGCGCGAGGGCGGATAGGCGAGCGTCGCGTCCAGGAAGAGATCGTAGCGTGAGTGGAAGGCCGCGGTGATGCGGCCCGCCGCGTGGATGGCTTCCCGGGACGCCTGGAACTCGGCCGCGGTGAGGATGTTGCCGAGCTGCCCGAGCGCCCAGGTGGCGGGCTCCACGTCCCCCGGCTCCAGCGGCCGGCCCCGGTACTCGCCGATGACCTTGAGGAAGTAGGCCACGCTGGCCGAGACGACGACGAAGTAGGAGCGCACCAGCTCGTCCCGGGGGAACACGGGCGCGTCCTCGACCAGCTCGTGCCCCAGCTCCTCGCACAGCTTCGCCGCGTCCCGCACGGCGGCCACGCAGTCCGGGTGGACGTCGCGGCCCAGGAGCGAGCCGGTGGAGAAGGCGATGCGCAACCGGCCCGGAGGCGCGCCCACCTCCTCGAGGAAGGGCCGGGCCACCGGAGGCGCCACATAGGGCGCGCCCGGCTCCGAGCCATGGGTGACGTCGAGCATCGCGGCGCTGTCGCGCACGCTGCGCGTGAGCACGTGTTGCTGCACGAAGCCGTTCCACCCCTCGCCGGAGTCCGGACCCACGGGGTTGCGCGCCCGCGTCAGCTTCAGCCCGAAGAGGCCACAGGCCGACGCGGGAATGCGGATGGAGCCGCCGCCGTCACCGCCATGGGCCATGGGCACCACGCGCGCCGCCACGCACACCGCCGAGCCCCCGCTGGAGCCCCCGGGCGTGTGCTCCGGATTCCAGGGGTTGCGCGTCGGTCCCCGCAGCGCCGACTCGGTGACGCCGAGGATGCCCAGCTCGGGGGTGCTCGTCTTGGCCACGAAGTTGAGCCCGGCGCGGCGGTAGCGCGCGATGAGCTCCGCGTCGTGGTCCGGCACGAAGCCCACCAGCGCGCGGCAGCCCGCCGTGAAGGGCTCGCCCTTCACATACCCATCCAGGTCCTTCACGAGGAAGGGCACGCCGGCGAAGGGCCCCTCCGGCAGAGGACCCGCGGCGGCCTTGCGCGCCTGCTCGTACATCGTGTGGACCACGGCGTTGAGGCGTGGGTTGATGGATTCGATTCGGGTGATGACCTCCTCCACCAGCTCGGCGGGGTGGACCTGCTTCGTGCGGACCAGTCCGGCGAGGTCCGTTGCGTCGAATGCGTCGTATCCCTGGATGGCCATGGGCGGGCTATCTAGCATGGGCCGTCATGGCGAAACCCCAGTACTGGCTGATCAAGAGTGAGCCATCCGTCTACCCCTACGCCCAACTGGAGCGCGAGGGGCGGACGGAGTGGTCGGGAGTGCGCAACTTCGAGGCCCGCAACAACCTCCGGGCGATGAAGCCCGGGGATTTGTGTCTCTACTATCACTCCAACGAGGACAAGGCCGTGGTGGGCGTGGCCCGGGTGCTCACCTCCCCCACCGAGGATCCCACGGCGCCCGGGGAGGACTGGGCCTCGGTGCAGATGGGCCCTTTCGTCGCGCTCCAGAAGCCGGTGACGCTGGCCACCGTCAAGGCCACCCCGGCGCTCGGGGACTTTCCGCTCATCACCCGGAGCCGGCTGAGCGTGGCCCCCGTCACCGCCGAGCACTTCCAGGACGTGCTGGAGCTGGGCGGCACGAAGCTGCCGAGAAAGCCGCCCAAGGCACCCTGAGGGCTCAGGCGTTGGCCGGGTGCAGCTTCTGTTGCAGGAGGTTGGCCCGGTTGAGCGCCGCCAGGAGCTGCTGGCGCAGCGACTCGGCGTCGCGGGAGATGTCCACGAAGTCCTGATCCCGCGCGTCGTTGGCCAGCGCCTGGGCGTTCTCGGCCACCCGCGCCATGCGCTCGTTCACTCCCTGCAACGAGCTGATGAGCTCCTCGGGCTTCACCGGCTCGCCCTGCGTCCTGCCCGCCAGCCCCTGCATGGTCGCGCTGAGCGAGCCGGCTTCCTGGCCCAGGCCGGCGAAGCGCTCCATGAGCGACTGGTACACCCGCGTGCGCTCCTGCAGTTCCTGCGCGCGGCTGTTCACCTCGGAGGCCAGGGCCTGCTGGCGATCCCTCCAGCCATTGAGCACGCCCAGCAGCGAGCGCATGTGCGCCACCAGCCGCTCGTCGCAGTCCGCCACGGAGTTGAGCAGGTGGCCCATCTTCTCCAGGTGCTTCTGCGCGCGCAGGGGCCCGGTGCGGACCTCCTGGGCGAGGGACTCGAACTTGCGCAGCTCCTCCTCGATGGCCGCCGCGGCGGCCACCAGCTCGGAGGATTCGGACTGCTGCCGCTTGCTCATGGGGACGGCTCCAGACATGGGCGGGGAGGATTCCCCTCTACCTAGCTAGCACCAGACGCGGCCGGTCTCACGTCCCAGGTTGGGCCGGAGCCACCGGTGCCGGGGAGGACGCCGGGTGAATCAGCGTCACCTTGGGTCCCACGAAGGTATGGCGCTGGAAGGCCATCCAGTAGAGGACGAGCAGGGCCAGACAGCCGGCGAACGTGTAGCCCGCCAGCTCGTTGGGCGGCAGGACGAAGAGCACCATGATGGCCGCGCACCAGGCGAGCGCCACCCCGTTGATGAGGGACGAGAAGCGCCCCAGGTCCCACGGGCCCCGGTGGGACCAGGTGCCATTGCGCCGGGCCCGCCAGCCCACCCAGATGGGCACGGCATACGAGGCGTAGAGCGCCAGCGTGCTGAGCGCCACCATGGCCGCGTAGGCCCCGCTCCAGATGGCCACCACGAAGGCCGCCACCACGGACACCCAGACGGCCACATGCGGGCTGCGGAAGCGCGGCGACACACGCGCCAGCAGCGGCGAGGCCGGCAGCCCCCCGTCGCGCGCGAAGGCGAAGAGCATGCGCGAGTTGGACGTCACCGAGGACAGCCCGCAGAACCACATGGCCCCGATGGCGACCCACACCAGCGCCCCGCCGAGCGCGGGCCCGAGCGAATCGCGCAGCACGTACAGGAAGGGGTTGGGCGCGTCGGCCGCGACCGGCAAGTCCCGGATGGCCAGCGTCACCCCCACCAGCAGCACGTAGCCCACCACCGCGCTCACCGCCACGGACAGGAAGATGCCCCAGGGGGCGTTGCGCGTCGGATCCTTCGTCTCCTCGGACACGTGGGCGCTCGCGTCGTAGCCGGTGAACGTCCACTGCGCCTGCAACAGGCCGATGAGGAAGCCGTAGGAGTAGACGTGATCCTCGGCGGTGAAGCGCGTGAAGAGGAAGCCCAGGTCGCGCCGGGGCGCGAAGGCCACCAGCGCGCCGATGAGCAGCGCCACCCCGGCCACGTGGTACCAGGCCGACAGGTTGTTGAGCAGCGCCACCGCGCGCACGCCCACGTGGTTGAGCACCGCGTGGGAGGCGAGGATGGCCGCGTAGAGCGGCAGCACGTAGCCGCGCTCGCGGGGCCAGCCGAGCATGTCCGCGACGAACTCCGCGAGGCCGTAGTCGATGCCCGCGGTGATGGCGAACTGGCCGATGGTGTTCAGCCACGCCGTGAAGAAGCCCACCCGGGGCCCGCCCAGCATGGCGGACCAGTGGTAGAGCGCTCCCGCCGTGGGGAACGAGGAGGCGAGCTGGGCGAGGCTCGCCGCCACCATCAGCGTCATCACCGCCACCAGGGGCCAGCCCACCGTCATGACGAAGGGCCCGCCAAAGCGCAAACCATGGCCGTAGAGCGTCACGGCTCCGGTGAGGATGGAGATGATGGAGAAGGAGACGGCGAAGTTGGAGAAACCGCCCATCTCCCGGAGGAGTTGCTGCGCATAGCCCAGGCGCTGCAACTGAGCCGCATCCGCGTCGAGCGAGGCACCCTTCGGGTCGTTGTCCATGGACCAGCACTATGTCCACTGGCGCCAGCGGACGAAAAGGGCCGGTCTCGCGGAATGTGGGCTCGTCACCGCTCCGGGGCGCAACGCCCGTCCCCCGGGCTCACGGGCCCGGGTTCGGCGCGGGGGCGGCCGGGGGCGCCCGGGGCGCGGGGGCGGCCGGAAACGCCGGGGGAAACGGCGGCACCGGGGGCATCGGGAAGGAATGGGTGTTCATCTCCGCCTCCAGCTTCCGCCAGGTGTCGGGGCCGAGGATCTTCTTGATGGTCACCATCAACGCCACCCGATTCTGCCGCACGGCCGTCTCGGCGCGGCCCACCTTCTCCACCAGATCCTTCACGGTGGACTCATTGGGGGCGTCCTGACGCAGCTCCCGCTCCAGCGCCAGTTGCGTGCGCTTGTGCTCCGCCTCCAGGGAGATGATTTCCTGGTTGGAGTCGAAGATGAGATCCTGGACCTTGCGCACCGTGGCCTTGGGCAGCTCCAGCTTCTCCACCAGCTCCGGGGGAATCCCCGAGGACGCCGGCCCCAGGGGACCGCCCCGGGTGCGAACGATGTGCACGGAGCGCTCGCTCCCGGAGCCCTTCTCCGCGTTGACCGTCACCACCGTCTGCTTGTCCTGCGCGAAGGCGGGCACGGCGCCGAGGATTCCGAGGACACACCACAGGTTCTTCATCATGGTTCCACTCTCCTTGAGACAGACTGTTGAGACAGACTGCGTTTCACTGCGACCGCGACGGATGGATGACCCGGAGGGCCGTCCGGAAGGGCTCGGCGTCGAGCGCCGTGGAGTCCGGCGGACGCACCCAGGTGGCGAGCAGGCCGAAGGCGGCGTACGTCCTGTCCTCGACGGCCGGACGGGTGCGCGTGTAGCCGTCCACCTCTCGCACCAGGGACTCCAGCTCGAAGTCCCCCTGGGCCCCCGGGGGGCCTTCCCCGGTGCTCGCGATGGGCTCGACGCCCAGGACGCCCTCGAGCGGCGCGCCTGGCGGCGGCACGTGCTCCGGAGCCTCGTCTCGCACCGAGAGGGCGAAGGCCAGGAGCGCCACGGCGCAAGTGGAACCCGCGCCGGCCACCCACCGGCGGCGGTACTGGCGGCGGCGCACCTCCCCGTGGATGGCCTCGGGCGCGAAGGCGGGAGGAAGGGGCGGCTCGGCAAGCCGCAGCCGCCTCGCGGAGGAATGGAAGCGGGCGAGCGCGCGGCAGTCCTCGCAGTGCTCCAGGTGGGCCTGGAACCCCGGAGGCCGGGGCAGTTGCTCGTCCACGAGGGCCGCGGCGAAGTCCTGGCAGCTCATGGGGTGTCTCCTCGCAGCGCGTCCGCGGCCTTGAGCTTCTGGAGCGCCCGGTAGAGGTGGATGCGGACCGTGCCGCGGGTGATGTTCATGGCGTCGGCGATGGCATCGAGGTCGAGCCCCTCGAGGTAGCGCAGGGAGAAGGCCGTGGCCTGCTGGGCCGGCAGCGTGCGCAAGGCCCGGCCGAACGCGTGCCATCGCTCGGCGCCCGTGAAGGACTCCTCGGGGGAAGGCGGGGCGGAGGGACCCAGGTCCAACGCCTCGCGCAGCACGTGCCAGACCCGCCGCCGGCGCAGGAGGCCCATCGCGCGCGAGACGAGGATGCGCCGCAGCCAGGCCGGGCCCGCCCGGGGATCCCTCAAGGTGTGACGTTTCTCGTAGGCGTCGGCCAGGGCGGACTGCACCAGGTCCCTCGCCTCCTCGCCTTCCCAGACGAGCCGGCGGGCCAGCCTCAGGAGCGCGGCCTGTTCACCCAGGACGAGCGCGTCGAAGTCGAGGGCGAGTCCCCTCTCTCCTCCCGGCGTCTCCTGGATGATGGCTGTGTCCTTCACGGTGGGACCTCGCGACTCGGTATCCACATGAGAGGACGCGGGAGCCGCCCGGGCGGCATACCGCTGATTTTCTCCCCGATTTTTTTCTCCGCCGGGGACCCCCGTCCCGGAGCGTTGGACGGGGGGCGAGCCCTCAGCTCGCGACGGGGCGCATCAACCGGACCGCGAGCTGGTTGTAGTGGTCACGCTTCTCGGTGTCTCCGAGGTGCGCCCAGACCTCGGCCAGCGCGCGCGCCGCGTCCGTCCCGCCCGGGTTCAGCTCCAGCGCCACTTCCAGCACATGGCGCGCGTGCCGGTAGCGCGCCTTGCCCGTCAGACCGATTCCCCGGGTGCGCTGCTTGCCCGACTCCTTCAGCAGCGCCTCGCCCAGCTGGGTGATTTCCACCGCCGTCCCCGCGCGCCACCCCTCCTCGGGGTTGAGCAGCTGGGCCTGCTCCAGCAGGGACCGGGCCGCTTCGGGCTCGTCCAGCTCGAGCTGGCAGAGCGCCGCGTTGCGGTAGTGCTCGGCCGTCTCGGGATCCAGATCGATGGCGCGCTCGAAGCATTTGAGCGCCTCGCGCGGCCGGCCCAGGCTGGTGAGCACGGAGCCCTTGGCGCTGAGCGCCAGCACATGGTGGGGATCCTGGGCCAATACCCGATTGAATACCTGGAGAGCGGCCTCGTGGCGGCCGGCGATCGAATGACTGACACCCTCGTTGAACGCCGCTAGCAAAGTGGACATATGGCCCCTTCCCGCCGGCTTCGCGTTCCCCCGCCCGCGCAGCCGGCAACGGTCTGAAACAAACGAAACCCGTAGCCTGACAGCATCGAGCCCCGGAAGAGAACCCGGTCCATACGCGTCGTAACGTTTCGGTGAAACCAGACCCCGTCATCCTGGATCTGACCTTCACCCAGCGGAAAGCCCACCTTCTGTGCTGAACGGCTGAACGGCTGAACGCGCAAAGAAGTCGATGGACTTCAGCCGGCGCGGTCCGCCAGCAGCACCGAGAAGCCCGCGACGAAGTCCGGGTAGCGTGGCCGCCAGCCGAGGGCCTTGAGGCGGGCATTGGAGATGGCCCGATCTCCTCGGAGCGAGGGGTGCAGCGAGGCCAAGGGCACCGTGGGGGGTGGAGGCACGCCCAGCCGCGCGCACAGCCAGCCCAGGGTTTCCGCCTGGGTGGCGGGCCGGTCATCCGCCACGCAATACGTCGCACCGGGAGTGCCCCGCTCCAACACCACGCGCAGGGCCTCCACCAGGTCGTCCACGTGCACCCGCGAGATGCGGCCTCCCCCACTCTCGGGGATGCGGGCCGTCCCGGCGAGCACGCGCTCGTGCATGCCCCGGCCGGGACCATAGATGCCCGCGATGCGCAGGGCGATGCCCCCGAGCGGCCGGTAGCCGGCCTCCGCGTCGAGCCGTCCCCGGGCGTTGGGCGCCTCGGGCTGCACCGGGGTGTCCTCGTCCACGTGTCCCCGCGCGCTCCCGTAGACGCCCGTGGAGGAGAGATAGACGAGGCGCGAGGGGCGCGCCCGCGTGAGCGCCTCGGCCAGGGACGCGTCGAGGCCCGCGTCGGGAGGAATGGAGATGACCACCTCGGCCCCCGCCGCCGAGGCCACGGCCTCCTCCAGGGACACGAGCGCGACGCCCGCGCGCGCCAGGCGCTCCCGGCGGCCGGGGTCGCGCGTCACCGCCCGCACGGGGCGCCCGCGCGGCGCCTCCACGAGCGCCAGCCGCGTCAACGTGTCACCACATCCGAGCAGGACGAGAGGGTTCATGAGGGCCGAGTCCACGCGCCCCCCTTCGAGCGGCACTTCGCGGCCGGCAAGCGGAGTTTGCGCCAATGTCCGAAAACAGATGTTTTCTCCGGGCGCCCCCACCGGCCTGCTCCGTATGAAGCCTGCCCATGGCAACCTGGACTCCCCCCGTGAATCCCCCATGAAGACCACGCTCGCCGCCCGCCGGGTCAAAAGCCGGGTCTTCTTCGTCTCCGCCGCGATCATCCTCGTGACCTCACTGGCCCAGTGCGCGCTCCGCGGCTTCGGCTCGGCGGAGGTGAGGCAGATGGTGCTCGTCCATCTCTCCTGGGTCGCCAGCTTCGTCCTGCTGGGCGTGGGGGTGCGCTCGGGGCACATGACGCCGGGGACGCCCGGACCCATGTCCGGGCTGGCGTGCCTGGTGTCCCTGACCCAGCTCACCCTGCTGACCGGAGGGGTCGAGAGCCCCTACCTCGTGACGCTCGTGTCCGTGCCGCTCCTGGTGTCGATGTTCACGCCGGACCTCTGGCTGCCGACGCTGGTGTCGCTCGTGGCGATGTTGGGGGCGCTCCTGGTGATCAACCTCCTCGAGGGCCTCCCACCGCGCACCTTCCTGCCCCAGATGCTCGCCTATGGAGGCATCGGCGGCATCGGGTTCTACGCGGGGAGGAGCTACCGGAAGCTGCGCCGGGCGGAGCAACTGGCGCAGGAGGAGCGGCTCCAGGCCCTGGAGCGACTGGCCGAGAGCGAACGGTTGCGGCGCCACGCCGAGAACGAACGCGCGGACATGGAGCGGCTGATGATGGTGGGGCAGCTCGCGGCCGGCGTGGCGCACGAGGTGAACAACCCCCTGGCCTTCGTGAAGTCCAACCTGCACTACCTGCAGCGCGCGCTGACGAGCACGGACAGGCCCGCCGACGTGGCGGAGCTGCACGAGCTGCTGGACGAGACGCACCAGGGCGTGCTGCGCATCCAGCGGATCATCACGGACTTGAGGCAGTACTCGCACCCCATGGGCACCCCCGAGCAGGAGGGCTCTCCCCGCGCGGCCATGGAGGAGGCCCGGCGGCTGGCCCTGTCGCGGCTGCACTCGCACAGCGAGGTGGTGTTGGACGTTCCCGAGGTGCTGCCCAACGTCCGGCTGGGGCAACGCTACCTGATGCAGGTGCTGCTCAACCTGCTGCTCCACGCGGCACGGGCGCTGGAGGAGACCGATCCCGAGCGCCCCGCCCGCATCCTCTTGAAGGCCTGGCGGACCGCCCACGACGTCCAGGTGGTGGTGGAGGACAACGGGCCGGGGATACCCCAGGACATGCTGCCCCGGCTCTTCGACCCCTTCTTCACCCCCCCGTGTTCCACGAAGGGTGCGGGCCTGGGGCTCGCCCTTTGCCGGGAGTACGTGCTCCGGGTGGGCGGAACGCTCACCGCGGAAAACCGCCCCGAGGGCGGCGCCCGGTTCATTCTCACCTTGAACCAGTCCTCCGCGTCCTGCTCTCCGAGCCGAGAGACCTGAGCCGGAGGCGGTGCTACAAGCAGCCGCAACGTGAACACCCCTTCCGATACCATCCCCACTTTCGAACAACTGGGCCTGGATGCCCCACTCGTGGAGGCGCTCAGCGCACTCGGCTACGAGGAGCCCACGCCCATCCAGCGCGCCGCCCTGCCCCCGTTGATCGCCGGCAAGGATCTGCTGGGCATCGCCGCCACGGGAACGGGAAAGACCGCCGCCTTCTCCCTGCCGCTCTTGCAGCGGCTCACCCCGGGCCAGCGCGCGCCCTTCTCCACCTCCGCGCTCGTGCTCGTGCCCACGCGCGAGCTGGCCATGCAGGTGGCCGAGGCCATCCACCGCTATGGCCAGAAGATGGGCGTGAGCGTGCTGCCGCTCTACGGCGGCCAGCCCATCGGCCAGCAGCTGCGCGTGCTCAAGCGCGGCGTGGACGTGGTCGTCGCCACGCCCGGTCGCGCGTTGGATCACCTCAAGCGCCAGTCGCTCCTGCTCGACTCGCTGCGCACCGTGGTGCTCGACGAGGCCGACGAGATGCTCGACATGGGCTTCGCCGAGGACCTGGAAGCCATCCTCGAGGCCACCCCCCAGGAGCGGCAGACGGCGCTCTTCTCCGCCACCCTGCCCCCGCGCATCGCCTCCATCGCCGAGCGGCACCTGCACGCGCCCGTGCACGTGAAGATCGCCAAGGAGAAGCTGCCCGCCGGCACCGGGCCCCGCGTGCGCCAGGTGGCCTACATCGTCCCGCGCCCCTTCAAGGCCGCCACGCTCGGGCGCGTGCTGGACGTGGAGGCGCCCACCGCCGCCATCGTCTTCTGCCGCACGCGCACCGAGGTGGATGAGCTCACCGTGTCGCTCAACGGCCGGGGCTGGCGCGCCCAGGCGCTCCACGGCGGCATGGACCAGACCCAGCGCGACCGCGTGCTCAAGCAGTTCAAGAGCCACGCGGTGGAGCTGCTCATCGCCACGGACGTGGCCGCGCGCGGACTGGACATCGAGAAGCTGTCCCACGTCGTCAACTACGACGTGCCCAACGCCCCCGAGGCGTACGTGCACCGCATCGGCCGCACGGGCCGCGCCGGACGCGAGGGCGTGGCCATCACCCTCGCCGAGCCCCGCGAGCACCGCCTGCTGCGCAACATCGAGAAGCTCACCGGCCAGAAGATAGAGCTGGCCACCGTGCCCACCGTGGCCGACCTGCGCGCGCGCCGGCTGGAGCTCGTGCGCGCCTCCCTGCGCGAGGCGCTCGTCGCGGGCGAACTCGACTCCTACCGCTCCGTCGTGGAGAGCCTCGCCTCCGAGTTCGACCTGGTGGACGTGGCGGCCGCCGCGGTGAAGCTGCTCCACGACGCGCAGGTGGATGGCCAGAGCGAAGAGGAGGAGGAGATCCCCCTGATGGCCCCGCCGTCGGACAAGGGCCCGCGCGCGCCCCGAGGCCCCCGCTCCGGCGAGCGCCCCGAGCCTGGCTCCCGGCCGGACGCGCCCCGCAGCGCCAAGCGCCGCGCGCCGCCCGACGCATCCTTCGACATGGCGCGGCTGTTCATCGGCGTGGGCCGACAGGCCGGCGTGCGGCCCTCGGATCTCGTGGGCGCCATCGCGGGCGAGGCGGGCGTGGAAGGCAAGCGCATCGGCGCCATCCAGATTGGTGACAACTACTCGCTCGTCGAGGTCCCCGAATCCCTCGCGGATCAAGTCGTCGCCGCGTTGCGTCAGACCACGCTGCGCGGCCGCAAGGCGCAGGTGCGCCGCGATCGGGGCTGAACGCTCATCCGCTGAACTCTCGTCACCTGAGAGAAGCGAGCTCGAGGTGAATCCTCTTGGATCAGGCTGCGAGGATTTGATGGACTGAGGGTGTCGAAGTCCGACACCTCGCCTCACAGTTCCCCCGACCGCCCCGACATGCGCTCCGCGTGTGTCGTGGCGCCTGTTCCCGGAGTCGCCACATGAAAATATCATTCGCTGCCCGCACCGCTTTCGCGGGGCTCGGAGTGTTGCTGGGTTCTGGCACTGCCCTGGCCGCCACCACGCTGACGATTGGCACCGTCAACAACGGTGACATGGTCCGCATGCAGGCACTGTCGAAGACCTATACGGAGCAGCATCCCGACGTGGAGCTGCGCTGGGTGGTGCTCGAGGAGAACACGCTGCGCCAGCGGCTCACCACGGACATCACCACCGGGGGCGGACAGTTCGACGTCATCACCATCGGGGCGTACGAGGCGCCCATGTGGGGGCGCAAGGACTGGCTCACGCCGCTGGAGAAGTTCTCGCCCACGTATGACGTGGACGACCTCATGCCCAACGTGCGCAAGCAGTTGAGCGTGGACGGCAAGCTGCGCGCGCTGCCCTTCTACTCCGAGGGCTCCATCACCTACTACCGCACGGACTTGTTCGCGGCCAAGGGCCTGAAGATGCCCGAGGAGCCCACCTGGACGGAGATCCGCGGCTTCGCGGAGAAGCTGCACGATCCCTCCAAGAACGTGTACGGCATCTGTCTGCGCGGCAAGGCGGGCTGGGGCGAGAACATGGCGCTCGTCACCACCATCGTGAACGCCTACGGCGGCCGCTGGTTCGACGAGAAGTGGCAGCCCCAGCTCGACTCGCCCGAGTGGAGCCAGGCGGTGAACTTCTACGTGGACCTGCTGAGCAAGTTCGGCCCGCCGGGACCGAGCAGCAACGGGTTCAACGAGAACCTCACGCTGTTCAACGCGGGCAAGTGCGCCATGTGGGTGGACGCGAGCGTGGCGGGGGCCTTCGTCACCGACAAGACGCAGAGCCAGGTGCCGGACAAGGTGGGCTTCGTCAAGGCGCCGCGCCAGGTGACCCCCAAGGGCAGCTCCTGGCTGTGGACGTGGGCGCTGGCGGTCCCCAAGAGCTCCAAGCAGCAGCAGGCCGCGTTCGACTTCATCCAGTGGGCCACGTCCAAGGAGTACGCCAACCTCGTGGCCAAGCGCTATGGCATCTCCGCGATGCCGCCGGGCACGCGACTGTCCACCTACGCCAACGCCGAGTACATGAAGGCCACGCCCTTCGCGCGCGTCACCCAGGAGGCCATCCAGACGGCCAACCCCGACTCGCCCACGCTCAAGCCCGTGCCGTACACCGGCGTCCAGTTCGCCACCATCCCCGAGTTCCAGGCCATCGGGACGCAGGTGGGCAAGAGCATCTCCGGCGCCCTCGCGGGCAGCTCCAAGGTCGACGCGGAGCTGAAGAAACTGAACGAGTCCGTGCAGCGCACGATCAAGCGCGCGGGCTACATCAAGTAGTCACACGCGCGCCGCGCCGCCCCCACCCCCACCGCTGACCCCCTTGGAGTACCTCGATGAGCGAAGCCGCTCGTGAATCCCGACGTGCCGGACGCCTCACGGCGTCACCCGCGATCCTCCTGCTGTTCATCTGGATGATCGTCCCGCTGGCCTTCACGGTGTATTTCTCGACGCAGAACTACCTCCTGCTCGACCCCGAGAACCGGGGTTTCGCGGGCCTGGAGAACTTCTCCTACTTCCTTTCCTCGTCGAGCTTCCTGAACAGCCTGCTCATCACGCTCAAGCTGGTGGGCAGCGTGCTGGTCATCACGGTGGTGCTGGGCGTGCTCATCAGCGTGCTGGTGGACGCGAAGTTCCCGGGTCAGGGCGTGGTGCGCATGCTGCTCATCTCGCCCTTCTTCATCATGCCCACGGTGAGCGCGCTCATCTGGAAGAACCTGCTGATGAACCCGGTGTCGGGGCTGTTCGCGTGGCTGTTCCAGTTGGTGGGCCTCACCCCCATCAACTGGTTCTCCGACTGGCCCCTGTTGTCCATCATCATCATCGTCTCGTGGGAGTGGCTGCCCTTCGCCATCCTCATCTTCGTGACGTCCTTGCAGTCGATGGATCAGGAGCAGAAGGAAGCGGCGCAGATGGACGGCGCGACGCCGGTGTCCATCTTCCGCTACCTCACCCTGCCCCACCTGGCGCGGCCCATCGCCGTGGTCGTCATGGTGGAGGCCATCTTCCTGCTCAACATCTTCGCCGAGATCTTCACCACCACCTCCGGCGGACCGGGGGATGCGACCACCAACGTGCCCTACCTCGTCTTCACCCAGGCCCTGCTCGAGTTCGACGTGGGCACGGCGTCCGCGGGCGGCCTCGTGGCCGTGGTGCTCGCCAATCTGGTCGCCGCCGCGCTCTTGCGCGTGTTCGGCAAATCCCTCACCCAGGCCTAGGACTCCCCCACCATGCCCGCCCTGAAACAACGCCGACAGATCGCCGACACGGTGCGCGCCATCTGCTCCTGGCTCATCGCCCTGATCATCTTCTTCCCCATCTTCTGGATGGTCATCACCAGCTTCAAGACGGAGCTGGGCGCCTTCTCCATGCCCCCCGAGTTCTTCTTCAAGCCCACGCTGGAGAACTACCGGGAGATCATGGAGGCCAACGACTACCTGCACTTCGCCTGGAACTCGCTCGTCACCAGCGGTGGCGCCACCCTCGTGGGCATGCTGCTGGCGGTGCCCGCGGCGTACTCCTTCGCCTTCCACCCCACCAGGCGCACCCAGGGCATCCTGACGTGGATGCTGTCCACCAAGATGCTGCCCGCGGTGGGCGTGCTCGTGCCCATCTACCTGATGGCGCGCGACCTGGGCCTGCTCGACACGCGCCTGGTGCTCGTCATCATCTTCGCGCTCGTCAACCTGCCCATCATGGTGTGGATGATCTACACCTACTTCCGCGACGTGCCCCGGGACATCCTCGAGGCGGCGCGCATGGACGGCGCCACGCTCTTCCAGGAGATGTTCCGCGTGCTGCTGCCGGTGAGCCGCGGGGGCCTGGCGTCCACGGCGCTCCTGTCGCTCATCCTCAACTGGAACGAGGCCTTCTGGTCCATCAACCTCACCACCACCCAGGCCTCGCCGCTCAGCGCCCTGGTGGCCTCGTTCTCCAGTCCGCAGGGCCTGTTCTGGGCCAAGCTGTCCGCCATCTCCACGCTCGCGTGCGCTCCCATCGTGTTGCTCGGCTGGGGCTCGCAGAAACAACTCGTCCGCGGCCTGACCTTCGGCGCCGTCAAGTAACGGAATACGTCCATGGCACAACTCGAAATCAAATCCCTCACCAAGTCCTTCGGTGACACCCGCGTCATCAAGGGCGTGGACCTGCGCGTCGAGGACCGCGACTTCTGCGTCTTCCTGGGCCCCTCCGGCTGCGGCAAGTCCACGCTCCTGCGCCTCATCGCCGGCCTGGAGTCCGTCACCTCGGGACAGATTCTCCTCGACGGGCAGGACATCACCGAGGCGCCCTCCGCCAAGCGCAACCTCGCGATGGTGTTCCAGTCCTACGCGCTCTACCCCCACATGAGCATCCGCCAGAACATGTCCTTCGCCCTGGACCTGGCCAAGGTGGACAAGAAGGTCATCAACGAGAAGGTGACGCGCGCCGCGCGCATCCTGGAGCTCGAGCCGCTGTTGGATCGCAAGCCGGCGGCGCTCTCGGGTGGACAGCGCCAGCGCGTGGCCATCGGCCGCGCCATCGTGCGCGAGCCGCGCATCTTCCTGTTCGACGAGCCCCTGTCCAACCTGGACGCGGCGCTGCGCATGCAGATGCGCCTGGAGCTCGCCCGGCTGCACCAGGATCTCAAGGCGACGATGATCTACGTCACCCACGATCAGGTGGAGGCGATGACGCTCGCCAACAAGGTCGTCATCTTCAACGGCGGCCACATCGAGCAGAGCGGCCCGCCGCAGGAGCTCTATCGCCGCCCGGTGAACAAGTTCGTCGCCAGCTTCCTCGGCATGCCGCAGATGGTCTTCCTGGACGCCACGCTCGAGGGCGGCGTGCTCAAGCTGGTGAACGGGGGCGAGATTCCCGTGCCCACGGGCCTGCCGGCGCTCGCCGCGGGCACCCGGGTCACGGTGGGCGTGCGGCCCGAGCAGATGTCACTCGCCGAGCCCGGACGCGGCCAGTTGCAGGGGCGCGTGCAGATGATCGAGCGGCTGGGCAGCGACGCCTATGCGTACCTCGCCCTGCCCTCCGGCGGCCGGCTCACGGTGCGCTGCGAGGGCGACGTGGGCGCCATCGAGGGCACGGACGTCTCGGCCCAGCTCAACCCCGAGCGCGTCCACGTCTTCGACGCCAACGGCGTCGCCATCCACCATCCCACCTTCCGCTGAAGCACCCCCTCGACCATGCATACCCTCGATCAGGCTCATCTCTCCTCCCTGCCCGCCTCCATCGTCCGCCCCGGCCATGACCGCACGAAGGTGCGCGCCGGCATCGCCCACATCGGCGTGGGCGGGTTCCACCGCGCGCACCAGGCCATCTACACCGACCGCGCGCTGGCGCGGCCCGGCCAGGAGGGCTGGGGCATCTGCGGCATCAACCTGCTGCCCCAGGACGCCGCCATGGCCGCGGCGATGAAGAAGCAGAACGGGCTGTACACCGTGAGCGAGATGGCGCCGGACGGCTCGCACGTCTCGCGCGTCGTGGAGTGCATGGTCGAGTACCTCTACGCCCCGGACAGCCCCGAGGCGGTGCTGGCGAAGCTGAGCCACCCGGACATCCGCATCGTCTCGCTGACCATCACCGAGGGCGGCTACCTCATCGACGAGCACGGCCGCTTCAACCTGGAGCACCCCACGGTGGCGCATGACCTGGCGCACCCGGAAGCACCCCAGGGCGCGTTCGGCTACATCGTCGGAGCGCTGGAGCGTCGGCGCAAGGCGGGCGTGAAGCCCTTCACCGTCATGTCCTGCGACAACCTGCGCCACAACGGCGCCCAGGCCCGGCGTGCCGTGGCGGCCTTCGCCCGGGCGAGGTCGCCGGAGCTCGCGGAGTGGATCGAGCGCGAGGTGGGCTTCCCCAACGGCATGGTGGACCGCATCACCCCGGCCACGGACGCCGCCGCCAAACAGAAGCTGCGCGAGCTGACCCAGGTGGACGACGCCGCGCCCGTCATCTGCGAGGACTTCATCCAGTGGGTGCTGGAGGATGACTTCCGCGACGGCCGCCCCGACTGGCACGAAGTGGGCGTGATGTTCACGAAGGACGTGTCCCCGTACGAGGAGGCGAAGATCCGCCTGCTCAACGCGTCCCACACGATGCTCTCCTACCCGGCCTACCTGTCGGGCCTGCGCAAGGTGGACGACGCCCTGCACGACAAGCTCTTCTTCAGCTACCTGCGCGGCTTCCTGGATCACGACGCGGGCGTGTGGCTCAAGTCGCTGCCCGGGCTCGACATCGAGTCCTACAAGGACACGCTCCTGCGCCGCTTCGGCAACCGGGCCGTGGGAGATCAGCTCGCGCGCCTGTGCATGGATGGCGGCTCGAAGATCTCCGGCTTCCTGCTGCCCACCGTGCACGCGATCCTCGAGAACGGGCGGCCCTACCACCGCATCGCCTTCTTCCTCGCCGCCTATGATCGCTACCTCGAGGGCAAGGACGAGAAGGGCGAGGCCTATCCCATCAACGAGCCCAACGCGCGCCCCTTGCTCGAGAAGGTGATGGCGAGCGACTCGCCGATGACGCTCATCGGGCTCAAGGAGGTCGTGGGCACGCAGATTCCGGCGCACCAGGGATTCGTCGAGCTGTACCTGAAGCTGCGCGCGCAGATCGACGCCCAGGGCATCGTGGCGACGCTCCAGTCGCTCGATCCCGCGAGCAAGACCCCGCCCGCGGCGTAGAGGAGGGAGCCACCCATGACGCGCCTCATCGCCTTCGGAGAAGCCCTGGTGGACATGCTGTCCAGCCGCCTGGGCGCCTCCACCGAGAAGGAGACCTTCACGCCGTACGCCGGAGGAGCCCCCGCCAACGTGGCCGTGGCCTGCGCGCGGCTGGGCGTGCCGAGCCTCTTCGTCGGCATGCTGGGCCAGGATCAGTTCGGCGACTTCATCCTCGCGGAGCTGGCCTCGCACGGCGTGGACGTGCGCCACGTCGAGCGCACCCGCGCGGCCAAGACGGCCCTGGCCTTCGTGTCCCGGGATGCCTCGGGGGACCGCCGCTTCGACTTCTACCGACCTCCCTCGGCGGACCTGCTGTACCGGCCCGAGCACCTGCCCGCGAACCTGTTCGACGCCTCGTCCATCCTGCACCTGTGCTCGAACACGCTGACGGAAGAGGCCATCACCGCCACGACCTTCGCGGTGGCGGATGAGGCCGCGAAGGCGGGAGCGCTGATCAGCGTGGACGCCAACATCCGCGCCAACCTGTGGCCGGAGCACCGCGTGGACACCGCCCGGGTCACCGCGCTGCTCGACCGGGCGCAGCTGATCAAACTGGCACGCGAGGAGCTGGAGTTGCTGCGGGGGGACGAGCCCGAGGAGCGCTGGCTCCAGGCCCGTCTGGCCGCCGGGGCCGCGCTGGTCATCATCACCGATGGAGGCGAGCCGGTGACGGCGGTGACGGCGCGCACGCGCCTCCAGGTGACGCCGCCCAAGGTCCAGGTCGTCGACACCACGGCGGCCGGGGATGCCTTCATCGGCGGGTTTCTCTCGACGGTGGTGGATGCGCGGCTCAACCGGAAGACCCTGGCGGCCTGGGCTTCCGATACGGCGCTCGTGCGGCAGGCGCTGGAGTTCGCGAGCCGGTGCGGTTCGTTCACCGTCACCCGGCCGGGCTCCTACGCCGCGCTGCCCAGGCGTGAGGACCTGGCGGCCCTGCGCTCCTGAGCGGGAGTGATCCCTCGCCCTCTCGAGAGGAGGGCGAGGGGACGCCTAGCGTTGAGGCAGGCTCTCACCGGAGTCGACCGCGCCGTCCGGATTGGGCGCGTTGGTGGGAGCGGCCGGGGTGCCCGGGTTGCTGAGCGGATCTCCGTCGATGCCATTGGGCGCGTTGGGGATGTTGTGGTCCGGGTTCGGATCCAACCCCGCGCCGCCGATACCTGGAGTCGTGGCGGGCGTCGGGGGAGAGGTATCCCGAGTGGCCGTGGTCGCGCAGCCCGTGCCGAGCGCCACCGCGCCCGTGAGCAGACCCGTCAGCAGCAGTTTCATCTTCGTCATGGCCTTCCCTCTCAGGGTGGGAAGGTAAAGGTGGGGCGTTCCCGAGCCATAGGCAGCGGGCGATTGCTCGGTAGGTCGCTGCTGACTGGCGCCTCCTCTATCATCGAGACCCCATGAGCCTTCGCTCCCCACTCGTCCAGTTCGTGGTCGTGGCACTCGTGTTCCCATTGGTGGGCGCCGAGCCCCCACGGGGGGACCTGGAGGAGGCTCTCCGCCAAGCCACCGTCGTTGTGCTCGGCCAGGTCGAGAGCATGGACTTCCGCGGCGAGCGTCAATTCCTCACCCTCCAGGTGGAGCATGTCGCGCGGGGTGAACTGCCCGACGTCATCACCTTCGACGCCGAGCCCCCCAAAGGGCAACGCTCGTCCATCGGGCTCGGGGAGCGGATGATCGCGTTTCTCGAACCAACCTCCCAGGTACAACCTCGCTTCCGGCTCGCCCTCGGTGGCGCCGCGGCGCTGAAGGTCATCAGGGACAAAGCCCATGCCACGTTCTCCGTGGAGGAAGGCACGTGGTTTCACCTGTGCGACGCCTCGCCCCCAGGCGAGCACAGGGTATGCAAGGTACCGCTCAAACGGTTCCTGAGCGACGCGGGGCTTCGCCCCTTCACCCCTTCCAGAGAAGCAACCTTCTGCGTCATCCCACGCCCACAATGCGAGCCCTGTGACCTGGAGGAACAGTTGCGCAAGAGCGGTGCGGCGGATTTGAAGGATTGTGGGACCGCACCGGAGCAGGACACCGTCCCCCCTATCCTTCAGTGCGTGCGCGAGTCCCTGAAGGCACGTACCCCCTTCCTGGTACGTATGCCGCGCCAGGGGGTGGATTCATACCTCGTGGACGCCTTCGTGTCGGACGGGACCCATTTCCGTAAAATGTCTTTTGATAGCAGCACGACAGGGGGACCTCGGTGCTCGGCCCTGGTGTTCCAGCGGCGCTGCGAATCACTCGTGCTACGCGAATCGGACGCGCCCTGGCTCCAATGCGAGACTCCAGGTAGGTACGAAGAACTCTGCGCCCAGAGCCGACGTGTCTACGCGCTCGGGCCCGCCGAGAAGGTGTCCCGGTTGAGCTGCGACCCCGAAGGCCGGCGAGGCATGTGGCTCTGTGACGTACTCCCAGCCGGAGCCAGGTCGGGCAAGCACACGCCTCGTCCTGAAGGCCCGGACTTCATCTGCTCCACCCGGTCCGAGCGGCTCTTCTGTCGCGAGGAATGAAGCGGAAGCCCTACGTCATCAAATCAATCCAGGAAGCGCCGTGACCACCTCCGGACCTCCTCCTGGGTAAAACCCATGGCGTCATGGAGGTTCCCCTGCTCCCCAGTCGCATCAGTCAAGGGGAGTGGTTCCAACCAGGGTTCGAGCACCCGTGCGAATTCTCGGTACGTTGGCAGATCGTGTCCCGAGGCAAGGTCTCCAGCCTCGGGCCCTTGTCCCAGAGAGACCATGACGCGATTCTCGTCCAATTCGTGCACCGTCGCATCAGCGGATTGCAAGCGCGAACGTAACAGCTCAGCCCCACCGGCTTCGCCGAGTACAGGCTGGCCGAGAAAGTTGAGCCAATGGACGCCATCGACTCGTTCCCCCAGGTGCTGCTCCTCGAACCAGGCGGGCCGTAAGTCAATGCCCGGATGACGGGCGAGTTCAGCACGGATGGACTCATCCGCACGGCGCAAGGGCCAATACAAGCGGAGCGCGAATCCAACATGACCCGAGGCGAATCGAAGCTGGGAAGCCATCTCCAGGGCAAGCTCTCGCACCTTCGTTGGCCCATGCTCATGCAGGTATTCGGTGGGGAGCGTCGCGAACAGGAGGCTCACTGTATCCAACGAAGGCGTGCGCCAGGGAATTCGAGCCTGATAATGGAATTCATAGCCGTTGCGGCTGCGAAGACCTCCATCCAGGAGCACTCGCGTCGCATAACCCCGCTTCTCCATCCGATCGGCGATGTCTTCGGGAAGTTCTTCAATGAACCGGAACGGACGGTCGGGCGAGAGAAGCCGACGAACATAGTTCCATCGCGCCTCGGTCAAGGCATCGCCTTCGTCGTCATTGGTGAAGGCATGGCAGATGGTCTTGGGACCCTGTCCCACCCCGCGCATGTAGGCTTCGACAGCGTGGCTCACCCCTTCCGCGATCTCGGGGTGATCATGCGGAAGATAGAAGGCGAAGCGGACCACGTCCCGCGCGAGCAACTCCCTCCGCAGCCGGGGTAACTCCCCACTCCACAAGCGATGACGCACGGGAGGCAGTCCTCGATGACGGATACGCGGAGGGCGAATCATATGCGGAGTTCGAAAAGCCCCTCGGGAGAGACGATGGCGGCCGGGCAACGGTTTGTGAGCTTCTGGTAGGCTCTCAACTGCGCCTCCGCGCCCGCTACCGTGAATGGGTCCAGCTTGTTGCTGGACAGGCAGGGAAACTTCAATTCGTAGACGCATTGAACATCGGTGGCATTCCGGGTGCCGTGCACAACAAAATCCGGATGAAGCGTCTTGGGGCCCTTGTTCGTCAGCACCACTCCATTCGTCTCGGGATCTGGCTTGTAGCGAGGCTCTACTGCGAAGTTGTCTCGAATGATTGGAGGGAGGCGAGCCTTGACACATGCGAAGGCCGCGGCGTGTTTGAGCCGTCCGAGTTCTTGCGCGAGGGTGACGTTTTCGCCCGCGGCATCAACTCCGACGATCTTCTTGCACTCCACATCATCAGGGAACTTCCCATTCTTGAACTTGAAGCCACCCGGCTGCTGGTAGGACACGTTGACATCAGCATGCGCCTGAGCAACGCACTCCTTCAAAACCTTCTCCACGTGATCCAGTTCCGCACCGGTCAGGGCCCGCTCGAATTTGACAAGGCCCTGTACGGCATCTGATGCCTTGACCATCTTGTCCAAGACCTGACCGGTTCGGGATACCGCTGGCGCAAGGAGTTCGCCAGTGCTGGGATTGACCGTGGTAGCACAGGCCGCACCGCAAGACTGACACAGCGCGGTTCGAGGGCCAGGAGACCCCACACCCCCTGATTGAAAGAGCACGGGAATCCGAGACGCGGGAGCGGAACAAGAAAAACCAAGCAACGCGACGATGAAAACAGCTCCCACAAGCCTCATCCGGGATGGCCACGACCATGCGCCAGCCCAGAGAACCGCTCTCGAACTCCTCACGGGTTTCGAATTCACCATCTACCCCTCCCTCTCATCACGCCTGACAAAGCGCGGGATACAGGCGGCGCCAGTGGGTGTATCTCAGGGCGCACCCGAGTTGGCGAATGCCATTTCGCTGAGCGCGATCCGTAGAGACTGGAAGCTCCGAGACAGATTCCGAGAAGGAACCATGTGCTCGCCGACCGCTCGGGCCACCTCTATCTTCCGCAGCCCGGTCTTGAAATAGCCCGCGTTCTTGAGCACATGCTCAAAGGCCTCCCAAGTACCGCCCGCGATGCCATCGGGATCGCGGTATCTGGCTTGGGATGGAATGGTTGGCTTTACCCGAGGATAGGCGGCTCGAACCGCATCCCAGTCGCCGAAGTACCAGGCCTCGAGTTCCTCGATCGCCACTCGATTGACAACAGCGTAGCCCTTTTGTTTGGGTGCTGACCTCGTGGGGAGGCCAGCTTCCAAGGCAAGACGATCAAGCTTACGCTTGAGCGCAACGCAGTCGTCATCATCGCGGTCCACCACCACCACGATACGCCACGTCTCCGGAAGCCAGCTCGCGTAACCCCGCAGGCGCTCCGGGAGTCGCATCAGCAATTCATCCTTGCACTGGTGAGGATAGACCTCGAATGAGGTGTCGCCGAGCATTCGCGGCAAGACAAGCCGGAGTAATGCCTCCATGGAGGGCTCCTCAACAAACACCTCTACATGTTCGACGTTCATCCCCGTCCCCCCTTTTTCCGCGGGGCTCCCGCGTTTACCAGGGGATCGCCGACACCAAACCTGCCCTCGAGCCATAGATGACCCATGGACGCACCAGCCTCGACAAACTGGGGCACCCCTTGGATGTCTGACGCCCGAATGGCCTGGGAATAACCCTGCTCATTGCGGTAGAGGACACGGACCTCCTCCGGCTTCAAGGCGTTGAGGAAGAACGGCGAATGAGTGGTCACCAGGAGTTGCGAACGCTCGGTCGCGGCTCTGCACTCCTCCGCGAGTTCGGGCAGAAGGCGCGGATGCAGGAAGTTCTCGGGCTCCTCGATGCCCACGAACTGGGGAGGCGCGGGATCATGCAATACCGTGAGGTAGGCGAGTAGCTTGAGCGTTCCATCCGAAGCGAAGCGCGACAACACCGGGCGCTCGAACGGCGCATCTTTTATTTGCAGAAGCAGGCGACCATCCGGCATGGGTTCCGCCAATACCTTTTCGAGGCGTGGCACCCGGCGTTGGAGAATCGCGAAGATCTGATCCAACTGACGCGGATGTTGCTCCTTGAGGTACTGGATGACGTTCGGAAGGTTATCGCCAGTCTTGCTGAGGCGCTCCTGGGGCCCAGCTTCGGGTTGTCCACGAGTATCGTCGATCGACAGGTAGGAGACGTACCAATCGGTGATGAACTCGCGGAGCGCGGCGACCCGTGGATGCGCGGCGAACTGACCCAGCGTGTTGACGGCGATCAGGTCGGGCGACCGTAGCGGTGTCTCCTTGCGTTGCTCCTTCTCATCAGGAAGCTCGCCGCTGATGGCGTAACCCTGCCCATTCTTGTAATCGAGAAAACGAAAGGGAGCACCATAGGACCCTCGTTTCCATTGCAGCCACTCCTCGACAACGAACGGACCCTTGGATCCTTCATCAAGCGCCAGGTGGTAGGTGATGATGGGGAGCCCAGGACGCTCCCTGTACTTGATTTCGATGACCACCGGGCCGTCCTGCCCGCGCGTCTTCAACTCCCTGGCACGTCCACGGCGATCCCATGCGTGGCGCAACCCGAATTGGAAACACTCGGAGAGGAAATTGAAGACATCAAAGACGGTCGACTTGCCGCTGCCGTTTGGCCCAAGGAGGGCGGTGAGTGGAGTGACATCCTTGAACTCAACAGCCTTGAGGGCGCGGTAGTTCTCGACCCGCAGGTACTCGATGCGAGGCGGCCCACTAGACCGGGGCTGCATTTCGGGTTTGGTCTTGCCAGCCATCAGGCAGCTTCCTCCGGAACAAGGGATGCCTCTTCAAGAGCTTGGGATCCATCGTTTTTCTTCGGTCTTCCCATTTAACGATCCTGCCGAAGCGCAGGATAGAGGCGGCGCCAGCGCGCGTACTCCTCGGCATAGCGGGGAACGAGCGCGGCGTCGGGTTCCACCACCCGGGCCACCGGCGGCGGCACGGCGAGCACGAACGGATCCTCCCCCGTCGCCGCGAGCCGTCCCAGCCGCGCCGCGCCGAACGCGCCTCCGAAGTCCCCCTCGGCATGCACATCCAGCGGCCGGTCGAGCACACTCGCGAGGATCTTCAACCAGAGCGGTGAGCGCGAGCCCCCACCCACCGCCGATGCCCGCTCCACCCGCGTCCCCGCGTCGGCCAGCACCCGCATGCAGTCCGCGACGGCATACGCCACGCCCTCCATCACCGCTTGTGTCAGCGCCTCGCGTCCGTCCCCGTGCGCCAGTCCCACGAAGGCCCCGCGCGCTCCGGCGTCATTGTGCGGCGTGCGCTCCCCCGACAGATAGGGAAGGAACTTCACCGGCGACGGCGCCCGCACGCGCTCGCCCACCGCGGCGATGAGCGCGGGGGCCGGCTCGCCCAGCAGCGCCGACAACCACTCCAGGCTCGCCGCGGCGGACAGGATGACGCCCATCTGGTGCCACGTGCGGGGCACCGCGTGGCAGAACGCATGCACCGCGCCCTCGGTGTTCGGAGAGAAGCGCGCGTTGGAGACGAACAGCACCCCCGAGGTGCCCAGCGACACGAACGCCGTCCCGGGCTTCACCGCTCCAATCCCCACCGCGCTCGCCGCGTTGTCCCCTCCCCCTCCCGCCACCACCGGCGCGCGGTTCATCCCCCAGCGCCGCGCGAGCTCGGGCCGCAGCCGGCCTGAGGACTCCGAGCCCTCCACCAGGCGCGGCATGTGCTCGCGCGTGAGCCCCGTGGCCGAGAGCAGCGCGTCGGACCAGTCCCGCTTCGCCACGTCGAGCCACAGCGTTCCCGCCGCATCCGACATCTCGGAGACGTGGTCGCCGATGAGGAACAACCGCAGGTAGTCCTTGGGCAGCAGCACCTTGCGCGTCCTCGCGAACACGTCCGGCTCGTGCTCGGCGACCCAGAGCAGCTTCGGCGCGGTGAAGCCCGGCATGGCGAGGTTGCCGGACAGCTCGCGCGAGCGCGGACAGCGCTCCTCCAGCAGGCGGCACTCGGCCTCCGAGCGCCCGTCGTTCCAGAGGATGGCCGGACGCAGCGGCTTGTCATCCGCTGCGAGCAGCACCGCGCCGTGCATCTGTCCTGACAGCCCCATCCCCTCGACGGCCGCCAGGGCTTCCCGGTGCGTGGCGGACAGCTCGTCCAGCACGTGCTCCAGGGCACGAATCCACGCGTCCGGCTCCTGCTCGGACCAGCCGGGATGCGGCCGGGTGACCTCCAGGGCCGCGCTGGCGCTGGCGACGATGCGCTCGTGTCCGTCCACGAGCACGGCCTTCACGGATGACGTCCCCACGTCGATGCCCAGGTACATGTGTCCAGCCCTCCTCCGGTGACGTTCTACCCGAGACGCGGCTCGGCCAGGGACCGCTCTGCTTGCTACTCGTCACGCCCCGCCCCGAGGGTCTCCCACCTCACGAGCGGTGCGTTAGAACCCCGGCCATGAACGCCTACGAGATTCGCGGTGGATTCGGATTGGACAAGCTGGTGCGCTGTGAGCGGCCGGACCCACAGCCTGGCCCCTTCCAGGTGCGCGTGCGGGTGAAGGCCACGAGCCTCAACTACCGCGACCTGATGATGGTGCGGGGTCAGTACAACCCGAAGCAGAAGCTGCCCCTGGTGCCCAACTCGGACGGAGCCGGCGTGGTGGACGCCGTAGGTCCGGGCGTCACCCGCGTGAAGGTGGGCGATCGGGTGATGGGCCTCTTCGCGCAGAACTGGCTCGGCGGCGAGCCCACGCGCGCCTCACAGGCCCAGACACTCGGGGGGCCCGTGGATGGGGCGCTCTCCGACACGATGCTGCTCCATGAGGAGGGCGCGGTGCCCACGCCCGCGTACCTGTCTGACGAGGAAGCCGCCACGCTGCCGTGCGCGGCCGTCACCGCCTGGAGCGCGCTCGTCACCCAGGGAGCACTGAAGGCCGGAGACACCGTGCTGCTCCAGGGAACCGGAGGCGTCTCGCTCTTCGCGTTGCAGATCGCCCGGATGATGGGCGCGCGGGTGCTGCTCACCTCCAGCCGGGACGACAAGCTGGAGCGCGCCCGGGCCCTGGGTGCCCACGAGGGCATCAACTACGTGAACACGCCCGACTGGGACAAGGCGGCCCGGAGCCTCACCGGAGGCGTGGGCGTGGACCATGTGGTGGAGGTGGGCGGCGCGGGCACGCTGGAGCGCTCGCTGCGCGCCGTGCGCACCGGTGGCACCGTGTCCGTCATCGGCGTGCTCAGCGGCGGCGCGGGCGCGGTGCCCGTCACGCCCATTCTCATGAACAACCTGCGCGTGCAGGGCACCTTCGTCGGCCACCGCCAGTCCTTCGAGGCGCTCAACCGGGCCTTCACCCTGCACGGCATCCGCCCCGTGGTGGACCGCGTCTTCCCCTTCGCCGAGGCCCGCGCCGCCTTCGAGTACCTCCAGAGCGGCGCGCACTTCGGCAAGGTCGTCATCCGCGTGGACTGACGACCCGAGAGGGCGCCCGCGAAGGCGCCCGGAGGCGGCCTAGAACTCGGCCGCGGCGCGAGGATCGATGATGCCGCACTCCTTGATCTTGTAGAGCAGCGCCTTGTAGCTGATGCGCAGCTTGCCCGCCGCGCGGCGCTTGTTCCACGCCGTGCGCTGGAGCATCGCGAGGATGGCCTCGCGCTCGGCGAGCATCGCCGCGCGCTTGCCAATCTCCTTCAGCGACATCTCCGCCTCGGGCACGCTCGGCGGCGGAGGAGGCGGCTGGGGCGCGTCGAACGGGTTGGCGTAGCGCACCGGCGCGGGCGTCACCGCGTATCCCGGGGACAGCTCCACCGGGGGCGTGTTGCCCCGGGCCGGCATCTCCAGCACCTGCACCGACGAAGCCACGCCCGGCAGCGGGGCCGGCGTCACGGCGCGCGGCGTGGGCGCGGGGGCGTCGACCTCGCCGTCGCCCGCGTAGGACGTGGGCAGCGACGGGGCGCTCGCGGGCGTCCGGCCTCCCGCGCGCAGCTCGTCCAGCACGAGCGTGGAGTCCTTGAGCACGCACAGCCGGCGCACCATGTTCTCCAGCTCGCGCACGTTGCCGGGCCACTCGTACTCGGTGAAGGCGCGCAGCACCTCGGGCGGCAGCTCCGCCACGCCGCTCATGAACCCGCGCCCGTACTTCTTGAGGAAGTGGTCCGTCAGCGGCACCACGTCCTCGGGGCGCTCGCGCAGCGCGGGCAGGCGGATGGCCACCACGTTCAGGCGGTAGAAGAGATCCTCGCGGAAGTTGCCCAGCTCGATCTCCCGCTCCAGGTCGCGGTTGGTCGCCACCACCACGCGGCTGTCCACGCGGACGCTCTTCTTGCCGCCCACCCGGAAGAACTCCTCGTCCTGCAACACCTGCAGCAGCTTGGCCTGGAGGCGGATGGCCATCTCGCCGATCTCGTCCAGGAAGATGGTGCCCTGGTCGGCCAGCTCGAACTTGCCCGGCTTCTCCGCCGTGGCGCCAGTGAAGGCGCCGCGCTCGTGGCCGAACAGCTCGCTCTCCAGCAGCTCGCCGGGCAGCGCCGCGCAGTTCACCTTGATGAAGGGACGGTTGCGGCGGTTGCTGCGCGCGTGGACCTCGCGGGCGATGACCTCCTTGCCCGTTCCGGACTCGCCCAGCAGCAGCACCGGCACGTCCGTGTCCGCGATGCGCTCCACCAGCGCGCGCACCCGGCGCATGGCGGGCGAGTGCGAGATGAGGATGCGCTCGCCGCCGCCATCGTCCTTCGTCGCCGGGTGGATCACCGGAGCGCTCGTGGCGGCCTGCTTCGCGGGCAGGCGGTTGCCGAGCGCGCGCGCCAGGGCATCCTCCAGCTCGTCCCCGCCAAAGGGCTTGGACAGGTAGTCACTGGCGCCCAGCTTCATGGCGCGCATGGCGTCATCCGCGCCCGAGAGCGCCGACAGGACGATGACGGGCGCGCTGCCGCCCGAGGCCCGGTAGCGCCGCAGGACGTCCAGGCCGCTCATCTCCGGCATCATCACGTCCAGCAGCACCACGTCGAACGAGCCCCCGGAGAGCATCTCCAGGGCCTGCGCGCCACTGGACGCGCAACGCACCTGATAGCCCGAGCTGCCCAGCAGCTCGGCGAGGAAGGTACGCACCTGCTCTTCGTCGTCCACCACCAACACCGCGATCCGATCCATCCCCACGCCTCCCCTCGCCCAATCCATCTCGATTCCACTCCGTGAGACGTCCATCGTGGATGCGTCCCCGTGTCAGACCATCATTTCCAGCTCGGCGCTCCGGCGCGTGTCGCGAGCCCTGCGCAGGGCCTGCAACGCCCCGTTGAGCAGCTGCACGGGAGAGCCCACCATGTCCGGGTAGCTCACCGCGCCCAACGTCAGCGAGGGACGCAGCACCCGTCCCTCCACCTGCAAACGCGCCAGGGCGAAGCGCTCGCGCACGCGCGTCATCACGTCCGGCACGCCCTCGGCGGGCGTGGCGGGCAGGAGCACCATGAACTCCTCCTCGCCCACGCGCGCCACCACATCCGCCTCGCGCACCGTCTGGCCGAACACCACCGAGCTGTAGACGAGCAGGCGCTCGGCGATGCCGCGGCCGGACTCCTTGCGCAGCGCGCGGAAGTCATCGAGCGAGCCGGCCACCAGCGAGAAGGTTCCGCCAAAGCGCTCAGTGCGTCGGATCTCCAGGGAGATGAGCTCGAGCAGGAAGGAGCGGTTGTACAGGCCGGTGAGCGGATCGCTCAGGGCCTCGGAGGAGTGGGCCTCGGTGGGCAGCATCGCCTGGCGCACCGCCGAGCGCAGCCGGAGCTGGGCGCGCAGCCGCAACACCAGCGCCTCGCCCTGGCTCGAGCGCGTCACCACGTCCATCCCCTGCCCCTGGTCCAGACAGTGGCGTACGGCGGCCACGTCCAGCGAGTCCACCAGGTAGAGGATGGGCACCGTGCCGCGGCACATCCGCGACAGCCGGCGCGCCACCTGCACCGCCGCGAAGTCCGGCCCCTGGGCCGCGAGCACCACCGCGTCCGGGCGGATGGCCTCGAACAGGGGACTGGCCGCGTCGAAGCGCGTCACCGGAACCACCCGGAAGCCCGCCTCGCCGAGCGTCATCCGGGTCTGCTCCAGGTCCGTCGCCCGCGGCTCCACCACCAGCACCGTGAGCGCCTGCTCGGCCTTCTTCGTGTGCCTCCACACCACCGCGACCTCCTCGACCTGAACCTTTTTCAATGGATCCCCGGGACTAGTTCCCAGGTTTACAGCCCTACCCACCCCTGCCCGTCCGCCGCTCCGTCCATCCCCCTGTTTTTCCTAGAGATGGGAAGGGAGTTACTTTCCCTGGCCCTTGGATTCAGCAACGTGCGTGCCACTCGCGCCTCGCCGGAGACATTCCTCGACCTCCTCTTCCCTCAGGCGGTGCTTGAAGGTGGCGATTCCCTCGAAAATGACCACCGGGATGTCATAGCGGTAGGCAGCGAGGAGTGTGGGACTGGCACGGATGTCCTCTTCCACCAGCTCGAAGGGGATGCGGGCGCGGACGCGTTCGAGCACCTCCCTCGCCTGGTCACAGAGGTGGCAGTGGGGTTTCGAGTAGATTCGGACCATCATTCGTTCGTGAGGATGTGACGCGATGCGCGGTCTGTCAGGTGACTTCTCGACGATGCCCTTGAAGGACCTCGTCGCCTACCTCGGCAGCCGGCGGGTCTCGGGAACGCTGCGCGTCACGCGCGCGGGAGTGCGCAAGTTGATCCTCCTGCGCGAGGGGCAGGTGCTCAGCGCGAGTTCCAACCAGACGCGGGAATATCTGGGCCAGTTCCTCATCCACATGGGGCACCTGAACGCGGAGCAGTTCGCCCAGGCCCACGCCCAGCAGAGCGAGGCGAACGTGCCGCTGGGGCAGATCCTCGTGCTGCTCGGGTGGGTGTCGGAGGTGACGGTGCGCAGCACGCTCCAGCTCAAGTTCCGCGAGACGCTGCTGGACATGTTCCGCTGGGAGGAGGGGGAGTTCTCCTTCGACGCGGGGGCGGTGCCGCAGTTCGAGGGCGTGGAGGCGGGGGTGGAGCTGATGGACATCCACCGCGAGGGGGAGTTCCGCGAGACGGCGTGGCAGTCCCTCCGGGCGGCGTTTCCCTCGGGGAGCGCCTACCTCGAGGTGGACGAGTCGCGGCTGCCGGAGCTGCCCCGGGCCGGCAGTCTGGACGCGACGCTGGTGGAGCGCGTGCGCGAGGGGCTGAGCATCGACGAGCTGGTGAAGACGCTGCACACCTCGGACTTCCTCGTGTACCAGCGGCTGTACGCGCTCTACCGGCGGGAGGCGATCCGGGTGGTGAACGCGCCCCCTCCGGGACGGGTGCGCCCGGTGGCCTCGCCCGAGCTCGAGGAGAAGGTGAAGGACCTGGAGGTGGGCGTGGTGGGGGACGAGTCCCAAACACTCGAGCTCATCCAGGCGGCCCAGTCCCACCTGGAGAACGGCAACTTCTGGGACGGAGAGGCGCTGGCGCGCCGGGCCCATGAGCAGGCCCCCACGCCGGAGACCGAGGCGCTGCTCAACTCGGCGTCGGCGGCGCTGCTGGGGCTGTTGCGGCGGCGGATGCTGGACACGCCCCAGGTGCCCTCGCTGCGCGTGACGGCGGCGCAACTGAAGACCACCCGGCTCACCACCCCCGAGCGCTACCTGCTCTCGCGCATCGACGGCAAGCGCGACGTGGGCACCATCCTCGGCATGTCGCCGCTGGGCGAGCTGGACGCGCTCAAGTACTTCCAGTCCTTCGTGGACACGGGGCTGGTGCAGCTCAAGCCCCGGTGAGCGCGCGCCTCACGGCTGGGACATGGCCGACGCGGCGGGCGTCTCCTCCTGTGTCGCGGGAGGCGTCGCGGCGGGCGTCGTGGCCACCGCGGGGGCGGGCGTGTCGCCCTCCTGGGCCTCGTCTTCCTCGGAGTCCTCCTCCACGGGCACGTCGGGCGCGTCATCCTTCTGGGGCGCGAGGGCGCCCGGAGGCAGGCGGGCCATGCCCAGGCGCAACCCCTCGCGGCCGAGCCACGCGGCGCGGATGCGCCAGAGCGGCTCGTTGACGATGACCGCCGCCACGGCGAGCTTGGGGTTGTCCTTGGGGGCGAAGCCCACGAACCACGAGTAGTCCCGGAAGGGCTTGTTGTCCGCCAGCGTCCCCGTCTTGCCCACCGCGCCCGGCACGCGCATGCCCCGCTCGCGGAAGACGCGGCGCGCGGTGCCCTGGGTGACCGTCGCCTCCAGCATCGTCGTCAGGCCCCGTGCCACCTCGGGCGAGAGCACCTGCTCCCCGGGGGTGGAGGGCGCGTCCGCGCCGGGCTCGAAGAGGACGGGGTCCTTCCACACGCCGCCGTTGGCCGCCACGGCCGCCAGCAGCGCGCCATGCAGCGGTGAGAGGTACACGTCGCCGAAGCCCGCGCCCGTCTGCGCGAAGCGGAACCCGTCCTCCTCCGGCACGGCCGCGAGCGACACGTCCGTGGGCACGGGGAAGGGAATGTCCCGGTTGAAGTGGAAGCGCGCCGCGGCGTGCCGCAACGACTCGGGCGACAGGTGGCGCTGGGTGAGCTTGGCGAAGATGACGTTGGCGCTCTTGCCCATGGCGGCGGCGAGCGAATGGCACTTGCCGTCGCTCGCGCTGTCCTCCAGGAGCTTCGCGGAGATGCGCCGCTTGCCACCGTGGAAGCACGTCTCCGCCTCGGGCGTCAGGCCCGCCTCGAGCAGCGCGGCGCCGGTGACGATCTTGAAGATGCTGGCCGCGGGAAACACCGCGCGCGTGGCCAGGCCGCGCAGGTCCGGCCGCGACTGCGAGTGCTCGGCCATGGCGAGCACCCGGCCCGTGGAGGGCTCGAGCACCACCACCGCGCCAAAGGGCACCTGGTACAGCTCGAGCGTGCGCTTGAGTTGCTCCTGGAGCACGGGATCGATGGTCAGCGGCACGGCCCCGTTGGGGCCCGGCACCACCAGCCGGCCCTTGGCGTCCTTCTTCGCCCGGGCGAGCACGTCCTGCTTCGCGGGAAGCGGGCGCAGGTGGGCGATGGGAGGATCCGCCTCGCGCGAGGGCACCGGCCGGGGGGGCACCAGGCCCAGCATCACCCCGGCATCACTCCCCTCCCCCGCCTCGGCCAGACCGCCGTCCGGGGTTCCGGCATCGCCCGCGCCGACCTCCGCGAGCGCGGCGGCCTCGGCCTCCGGCTCGGAGCTACCAGGCAGGGCACCGCTTTCGTCCGCGCCAATGAGCAGGAAGAACAGGGGCAGCAGCAGCGTGGCGGGGGCGACTCGGGAGAGCGTCATGCGGGGGCGTCTCGCGGGGCGAGGTGGGGGAGCGGACATGCTACCCGCCCCATTCCCGGCGTCCATTCCCTTCCCGGTGCTTCCCTGGGGGGCGAGAATCCTGGCGAGCGCTTCCCGGGACCGCTAGGGTCGGGCGGCCTTGAACGGACTGAAAGAAACCGCGGTCATCTGGAGCGCCGAGTGCCAGCGCACCCTGCGCAGCACGCGCGTGCTGGCGCTGCTCGGGCTCTACAGCCTCTTCTCCCTGCTGGTCTTCGTGGTGGCGGCGTTCCTGCGCTCGTTCGTCCAGCAGATGACGCAGTCGGGGATGATGACCGTGCCGAGCGAGGGCATCCCCCTGGCGGTCGTGGTGGTCTTCTTCTTCAGCCTCTTCTTCCTGCCGCTCTACGTGGCGTTGATGGGGTTCGATCAGGTGAGCGGCGAGGTGGGCCCGCGCTCCATCCGCTACCTCACGGTGCGCGCGCGCCGCTCGTCGGTGCTCTGGGGCAAGCTGCTGGCGCAGGCCACGGTGCTGCTGAGTCTCGTGTTCGCGCTCGACCTGGGGCTGTGCGTGTACGCCTGGGTCAGCACGCCGGGCTTCGGCCTGGCGGACTTCGGCGAGAACCTCTTGCGCTTCTGGCTGGCCTCCGCGGTCTTCTCCTTCGCCTTCCTGTCGCTCACCTCGCTCTGCTCCTGTGTCACGACGAGCCCCCCCGTGAGCCTCATCCTCAACCTCGCCGTCCTCATGTTCTCGGCGGTGCTGTGGATGACGGCCCTGGCCGACGAGGGCAATCCCATGCGCTACCTGCGCTTCCTCTCGCCGTTGAAGTACTCGTTGGATCTGCTGGATCCGGCGTTGCGCACGGCGGCGGTCAGCGTGGCGGCCTATGCCGTCTTCACGCTGCTGTTTCTCGGTTCCGCCCTCACGGCGCTGCGCACGAGGGACCTGTGAGCGAGCCCGCCATCGAACTCGTGGACGTGTCGCGGCGCTTCGGCCCCAAGCTCGCGGTGGAGCGGGTGAGCCTGCGCATCGAGAGCGGCCAGGTGTACGGCCTCATCGGACCCAACGGCGCCGGCAAGACGACCACCTTCTCCATGATGTGCGGCTACCTGCGGCCCACCCAGGGCCAGGTGCGGGTGATGGGTGTCATCCCCAGCGCCGAGGGCGCTCTCAAGGGCAAGCTCGGCGTGCTGCCGCAGGACGCGGTGCTGCCCGGGGGATGGAAGGTGGGGCCGCTGCTCATGTACTGGGCCCGGCTGAGCGGCCTGGAGGCGCCCGAGCGCGAGGCGCGTGAGTCCCTGGAGAAGGTCGGCCTGATGGAGGCATGGGGCGTGGAGACGAGCGCCTTGTCCCACGGCATGGGCAAGCGCGTGGCCCTGGCCCAGGCGCTCATGGGACGTCCGCCGCTCGTGCTGCTCGACGAGCCCACCGCCGGAATGGACCCGCGCATCGCCCATCAGGTGCGGCAGGTCATCCTCGACATGCGCGGCCAGCGCACGGTGGTGGTCTCCAGCCACAACCTCCAGGAGTTGGAGCAGTTGTGTGACGCGGCGGCCATCCTCGATCGGGGCCGGCTGGTGCAGGCCGGCTCGATCGCCGACCTGACGAGCCAGGGAGCCGAGTTCCGCGTCCAGGTGGCCCGGGGCACCGTCCTCCTGCCCGAGGTGGAGGCGCTCCCCGGCGTCACCGCCGCGCGCCTGGAGGGCGAGCGGGTGCTGCACGTGCGCTTCGATGGCCAGGCGCATCAACCGGAGGAGGTCATCAGCCGCGTCGTGGGCCACCTGCTCCAGAGCGGCGTGCTCATCCTGGGCGTGTCGCGGGGCCAGCGGCTCGAGGAGCGCGTCCTCCAGCTCACCTGAGTCCCGGGCGGGAAAGAATCCCCCGGAAAATCCCGGTTGAAACTCCAGGGCGGTTCCAGTCACTCACCGGGAGATGCCGCCCCACCCCTCACCCACCCGCCGTGTGCACGTCTGGCCGCAGGGCCTCGGTGTAGGCCCCTCGGCGGGGGGGCACCGGGGGAATTTCCCACGAAAACCTTTGTGTTTCCGGGGACCTGAAGGCGTCATCAACCCGGGCCGGAAGGGCCCGCCTCGCCTTGCGTGCCCGCAACGGGCTCTGTTATCACCCCGCGCCCTGCTGATGGACCGCATGTGCCCGGGACCGCAGTTGGACCGACGACGTACCTAGGAGCAGAACAGACTTATGAAACCCAATGTGATCGTTGCCCTCCTCGTGGGCCTGTTGCTGGGCTTCGTGGGCGGCCGGGCCTTCACCGGCTCCTCGAAGGATTCCGCGGGAAGCAACAAGCCCACGGTGGCCGCCAACGCGGCCGCGCCCAGTGGCAAGCCCGCCGATGCCACCATCTTCAAGGTGCCCATCGACGACTCGCCCACCAAGGGCGGCGCGGACGCGCTCGTCACGCTCGTCGAGTTCTCCGACTACCAGTGCCCGTTCTGCTCGCGCGCCAACGCCACGGTGGAGCAGCTGCAGAAGGACTACGGCAGCAAGCTGCGCGTGGTGATGAAGCAGAACCCGCTGTCCTTCCACCCGCGCGCCAAGCCGGCCGCCGTGGCCGCGCTCGCCGCCGGTGAGCAGGGCAAGTACTGGGAGTACCACGAGAAGCTCTTCGCCAACGCCAAGGCGCTCGAGGACAAGGACCTGGAGGGCTACGCCGAGGACGTGGGCCTGGACCTCAACCGCTGGAAGGCGGACCTGAGCAACCCCAAGTTCTCCGCCATCATCGACCGCGACCAGGCCCTGGCCGGCAAGCTCGGCGCCAATGGCACCCCGGCCTTCTTCATCAACGGCCGCTTCCTCTCGGGCGCCCAGCCGATCGGCAACTTCAAGACCATCATCGACGAGGAGCTGGGCAAGGCCGAGGCCCTGGTGCGCTCGGGCACCCCGGCGAACAAGGTGTATGCCGCCATCCTCGAGAAGGGCGTGGAGTCGGCGCCGCGCAACAACCCCTCGCAGCCCGAGGCTCCCGCGCAGGCCTACCGCAAGGTGGACGTGCCCGATGACGCCCCGTCCTTCGGCCCCAAGGACGCCAAGGTGACGATCGTCGAGTGGTCGGACTTCGAGTGCCCCTTCTGCGGCCGCGTGGGCCCCACGCTCAAGCAGATCAAGGAGACGTACTCCAAGGACGTGCGCGTGGTGTTCCGTCACCAGCCGCTGCCCTTCCACCCCAACGCCAAGCCGGCCGCCGAGGCCGCCATGGCCGCGCACGAGCAGGGCAAGTTCTGGGAGTACCACGACAAGCTCTTCGCCAATCAGCGCGCGCTGGATCGCGCCTCGCTCGAGAAGTACGCCCAGGAAGTGGGGCTCGACGTGAACAAGTTCAAGGCCGCGCTCGACTCGGGCAAGTTCACCGCCCAGGTCACCGCCGACATGGCCGAGGCGGGCCGCGTGGGCGTCACCGGCACCCCGAGCTTCTTCATCAACGGCCGCTCGCTCGTGGGCGCCCAGCCCATCGATGCCTTCAAGCGCGTCATCGACGAGGAGCTGAAGAAGAAGGGCACGGTCGCCGCGGACCAGAAGTAGTCCGCTTCCGTGCGCTGAAGTCAGAAGGCCGCTGGCCCCCCTGCTTTCTCGGGGGCCGGCGGCCTTCGTGCTTGCGGGGAGCGCCGGAGGGGAGGCTTCAGGACACGGCGATGGCGTCGATCTCCACCTTGGAGCCGCGGGGCAGCGCGGACACCTGCACGGTGACGCGGGCCGGAGGCGCGCCGGGGAAGGAGCGGCCATACACCTCGTTCACCCGGGCGAAGTCCCCCAGGTCGGTGAGGAAGATGGTGCAGCGCACCACGTGGGAGAAGTCCAGACCGGCGGCCTGGAGCACCGCGCCCAGGTTCTTCATCACCTGCTCGGCCTGCGCGACCACGTCGCCCGGCACCAGCTCCATCGTCTTCGGGTCCAGGGGAATCTGTCCGGACAGGAAGGTCATCTTCCCGGCGTCCACCTGCACCGCCTGGGAGTAGGGGCCAATCGCCTTGGGCGCGTTGTCGGAGTGCACCGTCTTGCGAGCCATGTCGTCACCTCGGGAGCGAGAGGCGGCCAGGAGTGGCCGCGCGCGTCCGGGGCGGGCTCTACCACCCGCCCGCCGGCCGGCCAATCCCCTGGATGGCGCGGCGACGGGGCGGATGCGGAGAAGACGTCAGATGCGCTCGACGGAGTAGACGCCCGGCAGGCGCTCGATGGTGCGCATGAGGTCGGTGAGCTGCTTGAGGTCGGTGATGGTGACCTCGAAGGTGTTCACCGCGCGCTCATCCCCGGTGGCACGGCAGTTGGCCTGGGAGATGTTGACGCCCTTCTTGGAGAAGGTGTTGGAGATGTCCGCCAGCATGCCCGTGCGCTCGGTGGTGAGCACTCGCAGGGTGACCGGACGCTTGAAGTCGCCGCGTACATCCCAGGACACGTCGACGCGCCGCTCGGGATCCGTGGCCAGGGCCTTGTCGCAGCCCACCGTGTGCACCGTGACGCCCCGGCCCCGGGTGATGAACCCCGCGATGGGGTCTCCCGGAACCGGGTTGCAACAGCGCCCGAAGCGCACCAGCACGTCGTCCACGCCGCCAATCTGCACGCCGCTGCTGTTCTGCTTGCCCACCAGCTTCTTGGCGAAGTCGGTGACCCGGTTGGACAGGCCCAGCATGCCGCCGCTGGAGGCGTGGCTCGAGGAGGACTCCGCGGGGGGAGAGCTCTTGCCGTCCGCCGTGGAGGCGGCCAGCTTCTCCGGCGGCACCACGCGCGAGAGCACCTGGTTGGGCACCACCTTGCCGTAGCCGATGGCCACCAGCAGATCATCCTCCACGCGGAAGCCCAGCTCCTCGCACACCTTCTTGAGCTCGCCGTTCTTGAGCAGGCGGTTGAAGTTGAGCTGGAAGCGCTTGAGCTCACGCTCGAGCAGCTCGCGGCCCAGCTGCAGGCTCTTGTCGCGCTGCTGCTGCTTGATGAAGGCGCGGATGCGCTGCTGGGCACGGCTCGTCTTGACGAAGGTGAGCCAGTCCTTGGACGGGTGCGCCTGGGGGCTGGTGAGCACCTCCACCGTGTCCCCGTTCTTGAGCTTGTAGCGCAGGGGGACGATCTTCCCGTTCACCTTGGAGCCCACGCACCGGCCGCCCACGTCCGAGTGGATGGCGTAGGCGAAGTCCACGGGCGTGGCGCCGCGCGGCAGGCTCTTCACGTCTCCGCGCGGCGTGAAGACGAAGACCTCGTCGGTGAAGAGGTCCACCTTCACCGTCTCGAGGAACTCCTTCGGGTCCTTGAGATCCTGCTGCCACTCCATGAGCTGGCGCAGCCAGGCGAACTTCTCGTCGTCCTTGCTGACGGAGAGCGCCTTGCCCTCCTTGTACGCCCAGTGCGCCGCGATGCCTTCCTCGGCCACCTTGTGCATGTCCGGGGTGCGGATCTGCACCTCGATGCGCTCGCCCAGCGGCCCCACGACCGTCGTGTGCAGCGACTGGTACATGTTGGGCTTGGGGATGGCGATGAAGTCCTTGAAGCGCCCCGGCACGGGCTTCCACAGCTGGTGCACCAGGCCCAGCGCCTCGTAGCAGGCGGGCATGGAGTTGGTGATGATGCGGAAGGCGATGACGTCGTGGATCTGCTCGAACTCGATCCCCTGCGACTTCATCTTCTTGTAGATGCTGTAGACGTGCTTGAAGCGGCCACTCACCTCGCCCTTGAGCCCGCGCTCGGTGAGCTTGGTGGTGATGAGCGTGCTCACGTCGTCGATGTACTTCTCGCGCTCCTTCTTGCGCCGGCCGATCTTGTCCTGGAGCGCCAGGTACTCCTGGGGCTTGAGGTAGCGGAAGGACAGGTCCTCCAGCTCCGTCTTCACCCAGCTGATGCCCAGGCGGTTGGCCAGCGGGGCGTAGATGTCCAGGGTCTCCTGGGCGATCCTCCGCTGCTTCTCCTCGGACATGTGGTCCAGGGTCCGCATGTTGTGGGTGCGGTCGGCCAGCTTCACCAGGATGACGCGGATGTCCTGCGCCATCGCGATGATCATCTTGCGGAAGTTCTCCGCCTGCTTCTCCTCCTGGGAGAGCGTGGCGGAGGCGGAGAACTTGGACAGCTTCGTCACACCGTCGACGAGCTGGGCGACCTCGGGGCCGAACAGCTCGGTGAGCTCCTCGGCGGTGGCGAGCGTGTCCTCGATGGTGTCGTGGAGCAGTCCGGTGACGATGGAGGCCTCGTCGAGTTTCAGCTCGGCGAGCAGCCCGGCGACCTCCAGAGGATGTATCAGGTAGGGCTCACCTGATTTGCGCAACTGACCCTGGTGCACCTTGGCCGAATAGACGTAAGCCTTCTTGATGATGTCCAGGTCGGGGTCCGGGTGATAGGAGGCCACCCGTTGGAGAATGTCGTTCAGGCGAATCATCGAGGCGTCAGCAATGCTAACTGCCGCACCCAGGAGGGGCAACGTCGGGCTCTCGGGATTCGCCCGACGCTCGCTTTCGTTGACCCGGCGTTGCACCCACTTCTAGAGTCGATCCGATCATGTCACAGCTGCTGCTGTCCGTTCTCGCCGTGGTCTGCCCCAACTGTGACGGCCACAACCCCCCTCGGACCGAGGTGTGCGCCAGCTGTGGCGCCCCGCTCGCGGCCCCGGCGTCGAAGTCCCCCGCCCGCCCCACGGGCAGGCCGGGTTCCGACTCCCCCCCGGGTCTGCGGCCCTCCATCCGCACGCCGCCCCCCCATGCCGGGGCCGGAGGTGTCCCCGTCGCCGCCCGGCCCCCGCCCGGCGCCCTTCCCCGGGCGCCCGTGAGCGCGCCGGCCCGTCCCGCCGTGGGAGGCGCCCCGGCCGCCCGGCCCGTCAGCGCCGCCCGGCCCGTGCCCACCGCCTCGCGCTTCGGACTCACGGTCGTCGCCGGCTCGTCCCGGGGCCAGCGCTTCAAGCTGCCCATCACGGGTTGTACGGTGGGTCGCACTCGGGGTGCCATCCTCTTCGCGGATGACGTCTTCGTCTCCGCCCAGCACGCCACCTTCCTCATCAAGGACAACGTGCTGCACGTGCGCGACGAGGCCAGTGCCTCGGGCCTCTACGTCACCATCCCCGGCACCGAGACGCTCACCCCCTACGCCTTCTTCAGCGTGGGCCAGCGGCTCTTCCGCTTCATCGGCAAGCTCGACGCGCCGCCCCCCGTCGCCGGACGGCCCATCGTCTATGGCGCCCCGGTGCCTCCCGGGCAAGGCGTCTATGGGGTGGAAGAGGTGCTCGTCGGCGGCCGGGGAGGCCGCACGGTCGTCACCTCCGCCCCGCTGCTCACCATCGGCCAGGCCAACTGCGACTTCTGCTACGCCCAGGAGGAAGGGCTCGCCGGACGGCACTGCGAGCTGAGCTTCACCCCCTCCGGCGCCCAGCTGCGCGACTTGTCCGGCGGCCTCGGCACCTACGTGCGCATCCCCTCCGGCGTGGACCGGCCCCTGCGCTCGGGAGACCGGGTGCGCATGGGCCAGCACGTCGTCCAGGTGGATTTGATGACCTGACGCGCCGCTCGCGGGCGCCGGGACGCTACGGGGTCGCGGGCTCGGCGAGGCCCGGATCCTTGAGCAGCAACGTGGCGCGCGCCTTGGAGTCCGGCGCGTCGCGCAGGTGCCTGCGCCACCACCCCCGCGCCTCGTCGGTGATACCCCGCGCCCAGTACACCTCGCCGAGCATCAACGACAGCTCCGGCGTCGGATCCAACCCGAAGGCGTTGCGGTACTCGGTGGCCGCCAGATCCAGGTTGCCGTTCTTGTAGGCCTCGTACCCCGCCTGCTTGCGCCGCAGCGCCTCGCGCTCGTCGCGCCGGCGGGGCGGGATGACCTGCTCGTACAGCGGCACACCGGGCTTGGGCTCGTAGGCCCCGGTGTCCTGCCCCGGAATGGGCGCGTTGGTCGGCAGTTTGAAGGGCTTGGCGCGCGCCTGCTCGCTCCAGCTCGTGTACAGCCAGTAGCCCACCAGGGCGAGCGTGCCCAGCGCCAGGGTGAGCACGAACGCCTTGATCACCCCGAAGCCACCTCCCGGCTCGGACTCGGGCTCGGGCGACGGCAGGGTGAGGAGGATCGCCTCGGTCTTGTCGTTGAGCGGGGCGTTGAAGACCGGGGGAGGAGTGCGCTCGGGCACGCGCATCACGGAGACGGACGCGGTGGAGGAGCGATCGCGCTCGGGCCGGGGCGCGGGGGCGATCTGCGTGCGCTCGGGCGGCGCCCGGGGCACGGGAGCGGTCGCCTGCGTGCGCTCGAGCGGGGCCTTCACGGTGGGCTCGGGCGAACCGTTCCAGTTCGTGTCGGTGATCTCCGTGCTCAGGGTATTGGGCGGGGGCGTGCCCCGGCGCGGCAGCGGCGCGAGCCCCTGCGCCGGGCGCCGGCCCGTGGAGCCCGAGGGCGCGTGGCGGCGCTCACGCTCCTGGGCCACCGCGAGCAGCTCCGCCCGGAAGGCCTCCGCGTCCTGGGGCCGGTCGTCCGGGCTCTTGGAGAGCGCCCGCATGATGAGCCGCTCCATGCCCGGCGACACGCGCACCTCCGGACGGCGGCGCGAGGGAGGAACCGGCTCCTCGGTGAGGTGCTTGGTGGCGAAGCCCACCGCGGTGTCGGACTCGAAGGGCAGCCGCCCGGTGACGAGCTGGTAGAGGATGACGCCCACCGCGTACAGGTCCGAGCGGTGATCCAACGAGCCGCCCCTGGCCTGCTCGGGCGACATGTACTCGGGGGTGCCGCACACGAAGCCGGTGCGCGTGAGCGCCGGTCCGTCGTCGTTGCCGCCGTCCTGGATCTTCGCGATGCCGAAGTCGAGCACCTTGACGCAGTCCGGCTCGTTGCGGCGCTGCTCCACCATGATGTTCTCGGGCTTCAAGTCCCGGTGGATGACGCCGGCGCCGTGCGCGTCGTTGAGGGCGGAGAGCACCTGGCTGACGATGCGCGCGATGCGCGGCTCGCTCAGCGGCCCCTCCTTGCTGAGCACGGTGTGCAGATCCTGCCCCGGCACGAACTCCATCGCGATGAAGAGCGCCCCGTCCTCGGCCTGGCCGAAGTCGAGGATGCTGATGGAGTTGGGGTGGTTGAGGCGGCTGGCGGCCTTGGCCTCGCGCTTGAAGCGCGCCACGGTGCGCTCGTCGTTGAGCAGCGAGCGGCGCAGCACCTTGAGCACCACCAGCTTGTCCAGCGCCTCCTGACGGGCACGGTACACCTTGCCCATGCCCCCCTCGCCAATGAGGGCCTCGACCTTGTACTTCCGGGCGAGCGTGCGGCCGATGTACTCGTCCTGATCTCCACGCGCGAGCGTGGCGCCGCAGGAAGGACAGTAGTTGGAGGCGTCACCGGTCTCGGTGCCGCAGCTGGGGCAAGGCAAGGAGGACTTCCCGGATGCAGGAGGATCGGGTGTTGTCCCCCGAACTTCCCATGAGCGTCGGGTGTCCCGCAAGATGGAGGACCCCTGATCTCGTTCCGAGCAACCCCCCGCGCGGCTTGATATGTACACCCGCCCGCCATGCCACACTGTCCCCGCTGCGACGCCGAGAATCCCGATTCCGCCACCACCTGCCATGCCTGTAGCGCGCCCCTGCGCTCGGGAACCATGGTGATGGCCGCCACCAAGCCCGTGCTCCGTCCCCAGGTCTCCCTGCGGGTGGTGCGGGCCGACGGGGGCCCGGAATCCGTGGTGAAGATGACCCGGGACACCCTCACCTGTGGCCCCCAGGGGGATCTGCCGCTCGTGGACGATCCCTTCATCATGCCCGTGCAGGCGCGCTTCTTCTTCTCCGGAGGCCGGCTCGCCATGGAGGACGTGGGAGGAGCCAACGGCGTGTTCGCCCGCCTGCGCCAGGAGCGGGAGCTGCCCGTGGGCGGCGAGCTGCGGCTGGGCCGGCAGCGCCTGGTGCTCGAGCCCATTCCGGCGGCGGCCGTGGGGCCCGGCGGCGCCCACATCTGGGGCTCGGCGGATCCCGGCTACCGGCTGCGGTTGGTGCAGATCCTCGAGGGGGGCATCCGCGGGGCGGCCTTCCCGCTCAAGGAAGGGGACAACCACCTGGGACGCGAGCACGGGGAGATCACCTTCCCCACGGACGGCTTCGTCTCCGGACGCCACGCGCTCCTGCACGTGAAGCAGGACCGGCTGCGCGTCAAGGACGTGGGCTCGTCCAACGGCACCTTCCTGCGGCTGACCGGACCCGTCTTCGTGGAGAACGGGGACCACTTCCTCATCGGCCGACAGCTGCTCCGGGTGGAGATCCAACTGGCGGCGTGACACCCGGAGCAGGGGGATTCCGGCGGGCCCAGCCAGAAAGGGCCCCCCGCTCCGTCACGGCATCAGCCGTAGGACTTCTCTTTCTTCTCCTGCTCCTCCTTGCAGCGGATGCACAGCGTCGTCACCGGCCGCGCCTCCAACCGCTTGGGGGAGATCTCCTCGTCGCACCGCTCGCAGACGCCGAAGGTGCCATCCTCGATACGACCGAGTGCCCGGTCGATCTTCTGCAGCAAGAACTTTTCCCGATCACGCAACCGGAACACCATCGATTGCGTGTACTCGGAAGAGGCCTGATCGATCTCATCGGGGAGATCGTCGGTGTCGAAGCTGGCCTCCTCCACCAGCGTCTTCTTGGCGCTCTCCAGCAGGCTCGTCTTGCTGTCCTCGAGCATCTTCTTGTAACGCTTGAGATCTTTCTGGTTCACAGCCTTAGGCTCCCGTGCGGCGGGGACATGGGCCCAACATCCCCGAAAAAAAGGCCGGAAAGCTTTATTCAGACGCGGACTGGTGTCAAGGAGGCCCCGTCCTCCCCCAACAAGCGGCGCGGTTGCATCTTATGAGCGAAACCTCGAAATTCGACCGGGAGTTCCTGCGAGCCGCCCTCTCGCTCGCTGGGAAGGGTGACGTCGACCACTTCCTCTACATCAGCGACGTGCTCATCGCGCCCGAGGATCTGCGGCGGCAGCTGGCCAAGCGCAAGCTCGTCTACGCCGTCACCACCCCGCGACTCGCCCAGGAGCTGCTCGCCAACAAGCAGCGCGCGCTCGTCATCCCCGCCTACGACTACTCGCGCACCGAGCGGGTGAAGGTGGCGCTCGTGTCCGCGCTGTCCCAGGGAGCGTTCTCCGAGGGCAACCTGGTGCTGTGCATGACGGGCAAGCTCGGCCGCCCCCCGGACACGCTGATGCAGATGCGCATCGGCGGCTCGCTGGACGATCGGCTGGCCATCGAGGGAGTGAAGCTCGGGGACGAATTCAACTCCCAGGTGGTGGACGCCCTCATCCAGCTCGCGCTGCAGATCGGCCAGGAGGGCTTCGAGGGCCACCCCATCGGCACCATCATCACCATCGGCGACCACACGAGCGTGATGGAGAAGAGCCGGCAGATGACGATCAACCCCTTCCAGGGCATCTCCGAGGCCGAGCGCAACGTGCTGGATCCGAAGATCCGCGAGGCCATCAAGAACTTCTCGGTGCTCGACGGCGCGTTCGTCATCCGCGAGGACGGCGTGGTGCTGGCCGCGGGCCGCTACCTGTCGGCGTCGGACGAGGCGGTGAAGATTCCCCTCGGCCTGGGCGCGCGGCACGCCGCGGCGGCGAGCATCACCTCGACGACGAAGAGCATCGCGCTGGTGGTGAGCCAGACCTCCGGCGCGGTGCGGCTCTTCAAGAACGGCAACATCGTGCTGGAGCTGCACCAGACCGCGCGCCGCACCTGAGAGCCCCGGTCCGCAGTCCACATGGCGGGACCCTCGCACGAGGGCTCCGCCGCCCCCGGCACGAGAAGTACTCCCTGGCGTCGTCCGCTCCGCGCCCTACCTCATACCTCCCAACGCTTCCCTCACCTCCCTGGTAGCCTGCCCGCTACTCAGAGGAGAGTGGGATGAGAATCGCGAGGGATGATGTGCCGGACGAGCCGCTCGGGTTGGACCTGTTGCCCGGGGCGGAGGTGGCCGGCTTCATCATCGAGGAGCGGCTGGCGGCCGGCAGCTTCGGTGCGCTGTACCGGGCCCGAAGGGGCGGCAAGCGCTTCGCCATCAAGCTGGTGCCCCGGGACGCGCGGGGCGAGCGCGAGGTGGACGCGCTGCGGCGGGTACAGGAGCTGCCCGTGGTGGGCTTCCTCGGCTATGGCCTGTGGCCCGAGGAGAAGCCGCGCTTCATCGTCCTGGCCCTGGAGTTGGTGGAGGGCGTCGCGTTGGACACCTGGGCGCGGGAGTTCAACCCGAGCACGTCCGAGCTGCTCACCCAGGTGATGCTGCCGCTGGTGTCCACGCTCGGCCTGCTGCATGCCGCGGGCGTGGTGCACCGGGACGTGAAGGAAGCCAACATCGTGATGCGCCAGAAGGACGGCCATCCGGTGCTGGTGGACTTCGGCGCGGCGGGGTTCGAGGGCGCGCAGCGGCTCACCCTGCGGCTGCCGCCGGGCACCCCCGAGTACCGCAGCCCCGAGGTGGTGCGCTTCGCCCGCGAGTGGGAGGGAGAGCCACCGCCGGGGCGGCCGGGGGACGACTTGTGGGCGCTGGGCGTCACCCTCTACGCGCTGCTCACGCGCACCCTGCCCTTCGGCGATCGCCACGGCTCCCTGGCACAAGCCATCCTCGAGGACGCACCCGAGCCTCCCCACGTGCGCAATCCGCGCGTGCCCGCGACGGTGGGCGAGCTGTGCCTGCGCCTGCTGGCGAAGGAGCCCGCGGAGCGCCCCGCCGATGCGTCCGCGCTCGAGCTCGACTTGAAGACCGCCCTCGCCGGAGCCGATGCCGCGTGGGACGAGCCCCTATTCGACGGAGGCCGCAAGCCGCTGCCTCCAGCGGAGCCCTGTCTTCCCCTCATGCCGGAGCCCGAGTCCCCCCTGGCGCCCGAGCCGCGGCGGTGGCCCGTGGCCCTCGCGTTGAGCGCGCTGGCGGCCCTGTTCCTCGCTCCCGCGACCCCACTTCAAGAGTCCACCGTGCTGTTCCCAACATCCCTGGTTGTTTCTCGCCATGAAATGGCGAAGGTCGACATGACGGGAGAAGTTGTGTCCAGCGCGGGACTTCAGAAGTCACCACCCCCCGCGCTCGTCGCCCACGCGACGAACCCTGCGGAAATACCCATGCGTCCCTCTCCGAAGAACCGTCGTCTGATGGCCACCGCCGCGGCCACTGCCGCCATCTGCACGGCTCCCGCGTGCGTGAGCACGCCGAAGCCTGCCCCTCCGCTGCCCGCCGAACCCTGCCCCGCTGGCAGCGAGAAGACCCGTGAGCGCCTGGGCCTCGGTCCGACCGAGGATGTCAAGGTGTGGTTGATGACCTACTTGAGAGGGAAAGACTTCACTTCATTCATTTCCGTGAAGTCCGGTCCGGTCGTCGCCGAACCCAAAATCCTTCCCCTCCCAATCAGCAACGTGCCCTGGAATACGCAGGAGTTGATCCCCAAGCGCACGATCTTCAAGGGGCAAATCTATACCCGGGAGAACCGTGTCTATGGTCGATTCACCGAGGTCACTCTCCCGGGCGAAAAACCCATGCCGATTTGCATGGAGATGGACGATGGCGGCCTGGATGAACCCGGTGTGGAGATATACGGAGGGACGCGCGGCAACCCCAAGATCTCTCCCTCCGCGCTGCTCAGGACCATGCCTGAATTCCGTCCGATTCCCAGCCGGTGATGGGAGAGCCTGACCCGTGCTCGCGACCGCCCTGCCGCTCATGCTGACCCTCTCCTTGACACAGAACCCCGCCCCTCCTGGGCACATGGACTGTGAAGAGATTCAGCGTATCGAACGAACGAGAACAGCCCTTGCTCCCCACGAGATCTGCGTCAGCCCTGGACACATGACAGGAGTTGTCTTCGATGTACCCGTCTCGGTGGAGCTGCAAGAAGAGTTCCGCTTCGAAGAGGTCTCTCGCGGTCGCACGAGCATCCATGTCATGCCCCCCAAGGACATGGCTCCTGGCGAACGGCTTCGCTTGTCGGCTCGCTACGTGGATGGAAACCACCAGGAGGACGCCCTCACGCTGTTCCTGGTGGCGTCTCCTGACCAGTCCACCCGACAAGTCGAGGTGTTCCGCGATACGCGAACTCGCGAATCCTTCGAACGCGAATTGGAGCAGGAACGTGTGGAGAGGCAACGCAGCCAGCAAGAGCTGGCCCGATTGCGGCTCGAACTCGAGCAACTTCGTCAGAAGTACGCGGATCCCCGCCAGTTGCATTGGCTGATCTACAGCCACTCCATGACTCGAGAGGGCGTCCGTGCCCGGACTTTCAAGAAGTCACTGATTGGACAAGAGGGCAACGAACTCCGCGTCGACAGGGGGGTCAGCTATCGCTCCAAGTACCGTATAGCCATTGAACTCTGGCTGGTGAACTCGGGTTCGATCCCCTGGACCAAGATTGGTATAGAAGCACGGCTCCTCCCCCACGGGGATTGGCCGATTGTCTATTCCTGGCAGCAAGCGATGCCCGAGGTGAACGTGGCGTTCATGATGATCATCGAGATGGAAGCTCCATCCGCCTGGACATCTTTAGAATGCGATCTGCTCCTACGGGATGCCTCGGGGAAGAAACTCAGCATCAGGGGAATCGAGATTCCCTAGTCCGACCCCACCATCGAGAAGGGGGCCTCCTCGTCACCGAGCGAGGAGGTCCTCTTCGTTTCAAACCACCCGGCAACCGAGCGCGTGTTGCTGGGCCGCCGCTTCTATTTAGCCTCTTGGCGATAGACAAGGGGAAGATGGCGCGGTGATTGATGTTTCGATAGTACACCGCCAGATAGTGCTCGCCCCCGATCTGAATGACGGTCTGCGCTGACGGCTCGGACTGACCTGCAAACCAAGCGTCTGCCTCCTCACGGGTGTTGAATGTGGCCACTACCGGAGGGAGGCCGTCTTTCGTCATCTCCTCAAGATAAAACTCAAGGGTTGGATGCGGGAGGAAGGTGCGCCAATCGTTCTCGCGACGATACGCCACCACATGATATTCGCCCGAGATCAGGACATAAGCCATGGCCGGCGGCTTGGGATTGCTGGCCAGCCAGGAATCCGCATCCTCCCGCGTCTTGAAAGCGGCAACCACCGGGGGCGGCGACTCGAACTCGAGGCTCTCCCGATAGTCCATGAATTCATATGACAGGCCATTCGCCCAGATGAATCTAAGCGCGTCGGCTGCGGCACGAAGCAACAAGTGAGGAACCCGCGCAGGGCTCATGATACTGCCAACAGACCGATACGAGCACCCCCAGGAGGACCATTGTCCCGAGGACCAAGTCGTAATTCGTACTTTTCATCTGACCGAAGCTAGACCGGCGAGGTGGGCATCGCAAGAGACGTATACACGCCGCACGGTCCCGTCAGTAGACGATGAAGTCGAACTGCTCAATGACCGCTCTGAATGCTTCCTCGGTCGTCTCGCGGCGCTTGGCGAGGAACGGAGCGTAGAGCGTTACGGCCCTTGTGCAGGGAGGATCCCTGTACTGCCCCTCCACGATGATGGGGCGAAAACCCCCCGGCCACTGGACGCTGTCGAGTTCGCGGGCTCGCCTGATGGGGTCCAGGATGGTGAAGCAGGGCCACTTGGGAAAACGAAGGGCGGCAGGATCCGAGCCCATGATGCGGCAGCCATCCAGGCGGGCCTCGGTGAAGTCGCAGTCCTCGATGGCCCCGTGCTGATACCACGGCAGGTCCATGTATTCAGGCCAGTACCCAAAGTCGCACCCCGACAGCCGCCCCTTGAAGCGGCAGCCCTTCAGGGATGCTGCCACCCAGCTCTGGTAGTTCTTCAACTCCTGCTTCACCTCGAAGGTGCAGTCGATGAAACGGGGCAGCTTGAGGCTCAGGCGCTGGGCGGACACCTTCAGCACGAGGGTACAGTTCCTCATCGTCAGGCTAGGGCCGAGGATGTAGTTGGCTTTCGTATCCGTCAGCTCCAACCGCTCGTTTTCAATTTCCCGATCCTTGAAGACGATGTTCCCGAGCGAATCCATCCCCGCCCCTTTCAGAAGGTGAGCATCCGGAAGAACTCGCCCGCCATGCGCCGACCATGCCGCGCCAGGTTCGACTCCGTTCCGGAGAGCATCTCGTACTTGTAGCCTCCAGGAACTACCACGTCGACGCCCTTGCCGCCCCGGGGTGACCTTGCCTGGGCGATGAAAACGAGGGTAGAAGCACGGGGCATGACGTTTCAAGTAGGAGTTTTCGGAATGACCTTCCGTGTGATGGGGCTCGGCGTGCTGGTCGCCACGGCGGTTCACGCCCAGGCAGTGGCGCCAGCTCCACCTCCAGCTCCGTCCATCCCAGTGCCTGTTCCCCGGTACGTCCCCGCGGGAGCGGGGGCACCCATGATGGGCCAGCCGGGCGAGCAAATCGCGCCCATCGACCGCTCGCCGAACACGCGGGTGCTTCCTCCGACAAGGGAGCCTGGAATCTGGGCCGCGGATGAGACGAAAGCGGTCAAGAAGCCTGCGCCGGCGTCCCCGCCAGACATTGACGAGCTACTGGCTGCTCGACCGAGTCCTGGCGCCCCTGAACTGCTGAGCTGTCGTCAGCGAGTCTTGCGCGCCTCCAAGAGTTCTGGCCAGGAGGAAACTCGACGTAACCTCCCACGAACCCCCAGGGAATGTCTCACGGCGCGACTCCTCCTCCACTGTGCGAACCATGAATTGAGAGACCTTGAGGAGCAAGAGCTGTTCACGCCTGACCTTGGAGGCGCTGACCCACTAGCGGACAGGCGCCGCGAGGCTCATGCGACTTTTTATTGGCAGATGCGACGTTGCGAATCTTTTCGCAGTCTGCCGCAGATTGAAGCCCTTTTCAGCGACATCCTTTCCGCGCTTGAGAGACAATTCAAGAGGAGTGCCAGATGAAGACGCGAGCCAGCTCAAGGTGGTTTTTCGCGAAGATTGACGCAATTCGCGCCGAAGCGGGACATGACGCCAAGAAGCTTGAAGCGCTCTCCCAGGACCCAACAGTGGAGCGCGAGGCACGGGAACTGTTTCCCGAGGACCCAGATCTGTTCGCACAACTCAAAACGGCCATCGAGCTGGAGCTTCCACTCGCAAGGCGAGGAATCTTCCTGGTTGACGGACCGCCAACTGATGAGCAGGTCGCCGAGTTGAAGCGAATCAACCGAGAAGCCCTCCGGTTCCTGAAGAAGTCTTGAGCACCGCCTGGAGCTCGGTCAGTGAAGTGGGCAACGCAAGAGACGCATACACGCTACCGCCCCGTGGTCATCTTCCGTTCTCTACATACAGACCCGCGTCGCGGCGCCTTCGAGACCGAGGGGCTCGGAGCCAATCTGTTCACCATTCGAGACCCTGACGCAGTTGTGTTAGTCCAGCCCTACGTTCGATGGGAGCCTCCTCGTCGTCGGCTGAGGAGGCTCTCTTCGTTGAAGTCAAGGGATGTTCTCTGGTTCGTTCGTGAAGAGCGCGTGAAACAACGTGGTTTCTGGAGGCTCCTTCCATTGTACGAACAGCGGAACGGGCATTTGTGCCATCTCGCGCGGAAGCCGGGTGAATCCAAACTTAGCTTCGACTCTCCTTGCAATAACTTCAGCAGGCGCATTTATCTCGGGTCGCTGAAGCTCAAAGTCCATCGCCCTGAAAACCCGCGTCTTCTCCTGGTCTTCGAACTGCACACCATAGACGGCATAAACCGGGGCAATTTATCTCAAACCTCGTCGAATCGCCCGCCCACCATGCCGGTTCGCTTCAGGGCCTCTTTGATCTCCTCATCGACAATGATGGGTGGGGGCCACCCCCAAGGCCGAAATACGCGAGCATCTCCGACCTTCGACTTGTCAATGCGCAAGCCGATAACCGAGCGGTACTCTCCGATTCGCTCTGGCCGCCCATCTTCCGCACTGTAGAACTGGACTTCACCGCTCGCCTTGTCGTCAATGCACCGGACTGTCCGCGCCACATTCACAAGATAGTAAGTCTCTCCCTGTCCTTGCACCTCGACCGGGAAGAGTTGAACATCGTTGGAGGCCATCTCGCGAAAGACAGAGGCCACTCGCGAGTTGACGATGGGGGCCTGCCCAACTCCGGCGGTGTCGAAGTCCAGCGGCTTCCCGAGGCGCTCAATCGGGACGCACAGTCTCTCTCGAACCTCAACGGGCCGACCATGGCAAAACTCCCAAACGTCATCCAACTCCTGCCCGGTGAGGAGGGTAGGCTCTCCCAGGTACCAGCGCCCCGCCACATCCACGTCAATACCTAGCCGGAAAAAGCGTCGCTCCATGGGTTCAGCACCGTCAAAGCGCGGACAGTCGGTCACTCACCGCCTGGAGGAGCGCTTCACCCTCGGGAGTGGCCTTCTTGGCCTGTGCGTGCCGCGACAACGCGAGCGCATGACCCAGGCGATGTGACACCCCCTCCATGTCCCCACGTTGCTCGAGCAGGTCCGCCTCCGCGCTCAGCAACCGGACCAGGGCCAGGATCTTCTCGGGAGTCCCGAGCAGTTCCGCCACCGACGCCGCATCGAAGGTGATGAGCGTGCGGTACTCCATCCCGAACAGAGACAGGCTCGTCTGCCGCACGAGTTCGAGCGCCTCGTCCGTCTTCTGACCCCTTCCCGCCTTCGCGATGGCCGCCAGCGCGGAGACGAGTTGCTTGATCATTCGCTCGATGTAGTCCTCGCGGATTCCGGCCATGACCCAATGCTCTCCCCTCCTCGCGAGCAGTTCAATGGCCCTCCCTCCGCCCCTTGCCTCGCTCCGCGGCGCGATCGCGCTTGACGCGGTTCATGCCTCGCGTCCACCTTCCGTGCCCGCGTCCGGTGCGGCGCGGCCCCTTCCTCCTCTGCCCTGGAGACGACAATGAAGAAGCTCATCAATGATCCCCGCGCCGTCGTGGGGGAGATGCTCGAAGGTCTCGTCTCGCTCCATCCAGGGCTCGCGCTGCTCGAGGGTGAAGCCGTCGTGATGCGCTCCGACCTTCCCGCCGACCCCGCCGCGCGCCAGGTCGCCGTGCTCTCCGGAGGCGGCAGCGGACACGAGCCCGCCCACGCCGGCTACGTGGGGCCCGGCATGCTGCACGCCGCGGTCGCCGGCGACGTGTTCACCTCCCCGAGCACCGACTCGGTCCTCGCCGCCATCCGCGCCGTCGCCGGGCCCGCCGGCGCCCTCCTCGTGGTGAAGAACTACACCGGAGACCGGCTCAACTTCGGCCTCGCCGCCGAGCTGGCCCGCGCCGAGGGCATCCCCACCGAAATCGTCATCGTCTCCGACGACGTCTCCCTGCGTGACACCGTCGAGCCCTCGCGGCGCCGGGGCATCGCGGGCACCGTGCTCGTGCACAAGGTGGCGGGTGCCGCCTCCGCTTCCGGCGCCTCGCTCGCGCAGGTCGCACGCGAAGCCGCCGCCGCCGCCAGCGCGCTGGGCACCATGGGCGTGGGCCTCGGCGCCTGCACCGTGCCCGCCGCGGGCCGTCCCGGCTTCTCCCTCGGCGAGGACGAGATCGAGCTGGGGCTCGGCATCCATGGTGAACAAGGCGTCCGCCGCGTCCCCCTCCAGCCCGCCAATGCCCTGGTGGACACCCTGCTCTCCTCCATCGTCGACGATCAGCGCCTGGTCGCGGGTGACCGCGTGGTCCTGCTCGTCAACGGGCTGGGCGGCACTCCGGCCCAGGAGCTGGCGATCATCGCCCGCCGCGCCCTGGCCTTCCTGCGCGAGCGGAGCCTCACCGTGGAGCGGGCCTGGAGCGGCGAGTTCCTCACGGCCCTGGAGATGCCCGGCTGTTCCCTGTCCCTTCTGAAGGTGGACGACGAGCGGTTGCACCGGCTCGACGCGGCCACCTCCGCCCCCGCCTGGCCGGGCTCCGGACGGCTCGCTCCCGCGCGCAGGATCGCGCCCGCTCGCACCGTGCCACACGCCTCCAGTGCCACCGAGTCGCGCCCGGCGGACATGGAGCACGTCCACCAGGCGCTCCTCGCCATCGCCGATGCGTTCGACGCCGCCGAGGCGCGGCTGACGGAGCTCGACAGCGCGGCGGGGGATGGAGATCTCGGCATCAGCCTCGTGCGGGGCGCGGCGGCGATCCGGGCCCTGCCCCCGTCCTCCTGGACGAGCCCCGCGCGGGCCCTGATGGCGCTCAGCGAGGCCCTGCGCCGCGCCATCGGTGGCAGTTCGGGGCCCTTCTACGCCACCGCCCTGCTGCGCGCCTCCCGTCGGCTGGCGGAGCATCCCCAGCCCGATGCCCGCGCCTGGGCCGAGGCCTTCCAGGCGGGAGTCGAGGCGGTGGCCGAGCTCGGCGGCGCCGGTCCGGGAGATCGCACGATGATCGATGCCCTGCGCCCCGCCGCGGACATCTTCTCCCGGGAGCTCCAGGCCGGAGGCTCGCCCGCCGAGGCCTGGGCGGAGGCCCTCCTCGCCGCCGAGCGGGGAACCGAGGCCACGGCGCGGATGAAGCCCCGGCTGGGGCGTGCCAGCTACCTCGGCGAGCGCGCCCTCGGTCTGCCCGACGCGGGCGCGGAGGCGGTGGTCGTCTGGCTCCGGGTCCTCTCCCGCTTCATCCGGTGAGGGCGGGCCCGCGCGCTCACTCCTGCTTGCCGGACTCCTCGCGCTCCTCGCGGTAGATCTCCGCGAGCGCGTGGGCCCGTTCGATCTCATCCCGGGCCGCGTCCACCGCGAGCACCTTCTCGAAGCGCTCCACCCGCTCGCGCAGGGCGCTGGACACCAGTCCGCCCACGGCGAGCCGCGCGGAGGCGCTTTCCCGCTCGGTGCGCAGCTCGGCCACCCGGTTGCCCAGGTCCGCGGCGGCCTCCAGCAGCAACTGGCCGTCCTGCTCGGCCCGGAGGAGCGACTCGCGCGTGGTGTTCAGCAGGGACTCGGCCTGGACGCGATCGCGCTCGAGCGTCTGGGAGATCTTCGCGTCCCCCTGGGTGTCCGCGACGGCCTTGCGCCGGACGAGTTCCTCCAGCCGCCGGGCATAGCGCTCCTGGGAGCGGGACAGCTCGCCCTTGAGGGCCAGCAGCGTGGCGGCCGACTTGCGCACCTCCGCGCCCTGCCGCTCCAGATCCTCGATGAGCTGATCGAAGGCCGCGAGGGGATCCACCCCGCGCGCGGGCTTCTTGGGAGTCTTCTTGCGCAACCAGTCGAAGAACATGGCCGGGGCACAGCCTAGCCCAAGGGACGGCAGAGCAGGCGCACGCGGGCGAGGCGCTCGTGCACCTCTGGACTTCCGGTGGCGAGCGTCGCGAGGTAGCGCGCGGGGGTGAGTTGGTACACGCCCAGCAGGTGGCGCAGGAGCGCGAGTGCCTCGGTGGCGCGGCGATCGGCAGGGGCGAGCGCGGAGGCCTCCACGAGCGCGTCGAGGATGTCCGCCACGCGAGCGACCACCTCGGGGTCGGGGACTTCCGGGGCCTGCTGTCGCGAGAGCGCCTCGGACGCGGGGAAGAGCGCGTCGAAGGACGCCTCGGATACGAGGGGCGCGGCGGGGGCGGAGCGTCCGGCGGCGAGCGCCTCGAGCGCGGCCAGTTGGGGGCCGAGGGCCTCGAGCGCCTCGGGGGTGACGGGCACGTCGCGGGGGAGCAAGGTGCGCCAGGGGCTGTCGAACTCGGTGCGCGCCCACTGGATCTCCCGATCGGACAGGTGGTGGTAGAAGGCGCGGCCTCCGCGGGCGCTCTGTTCCTGGACGAGCGACTTGAGGTCCGGGTTCTCCTCGCCGAGCGACACGAAGCTCAGCGCGATGTCCAGCGAGTCCATGGGCGCGCGGGTGCGGCGGATGAGCTCCAGATCGACGCGATCCTCGCCGTCGGTGATGATCACCACGGTGGCGCGCGCGAGGTAGGGATCCCGGCCGCGCGCGGCGCGGATGGAGTCGAAGGCGGACATGAGCGCCAGGGTGATGTCCGTCTGGCCCTCGGCGGGAGAGTGGCGGAAGAGCTTTTCGATCTGCCGGGTGGCCTCGCGGGCCGTGTCCACGCGGGACAGCTCGGTGGGGATGTCGTTGAAGAAGGAGAAGTAGAGCGGATCGAAGGGCAGGCCCTGGCGCGCCTTGACGCGCAGGTTGTTGAGCTCGGCGATGATGAGGGCGTCGCGGAAGCGAGCACGGGCGCCGTGCATGGAGCCCGAGGCGTCACACACGTAGACGCGCACCGCGGTGCGCTTCTTCTTCCTGGGCTCGGGGGGCGGCTCGTCCTCGAGGTAGGCGCGCACCATCTGGCGGTGGGAGGCCAGGTCGTACAGGAGCATGCGTGGATCGGAGAGGACGAAGTTGTGCACGTCGTGCAGCCCGCCCGTGCGCTCGAACGTCATGTTCTGGGTGGGATGGGGCACGAGCCGGGGCACCGGGCGCACCTTGCGGGTGTTCACCTCGACGACCTCGTCGGACAGCACGTCCTCCACGTCGAAGTAGCGGGCGCAGCCGGCCGCCAGCTCGAACGCGGCGCGCTGCTCGGGACGCAGGGAGAAGGCCAGGTCCGCGAGCAGCTCGTCCGCGGACGAGTCCTCCGGACGCTGCCCCTCCGCCTTGCCGGCCCTGGCGGGAGGCTGGTCCTCGCCGAACCAGCGCCGCAGCTCATCGCGCTCGGCGGACTCCAGCAGGGCCCGCATCGACTCACGTGGGGGCATGAGCCGGGTGAGCGCCGCCCGGGCCGCCGCGGCGAGCTGGGGCTGCTCGGCCTCCACCGCGCGCTCGTAGAGGCCCCGAAGCGAGCGCCAGGCCAGATGGGGCTCGCGCACCGCGGACTGGCGCACCTTCTCGACCAGGTCCTCGATCGAGCGTGTCGGGGGCGTGTCCCGGACGCGCTCGCGGGCCTGGGCCACTTCATGGCGCAGGGCCACGCCGCGCTCGCGGTCATGCTCCATGCCGATGCGCAGCAACAGCTCGTGGGCCATGTCCAGATCCCTCTGCTTCTGCACCACGTCGTCCACGGTGGTGCGGGCCCGCTGGGCAAGGAACTCGGCCACGGCCATGCGCGCCCGGCTCGGCGCGCGCTGGGCATTCCAGGAGGGGCCGGTCCGCGGGAAGAGCTGCACCTCGCCCGAGTCCGGAGTCGGAGCCGAGGGCGACAGGAAGAGATCCGCCACCCGCAGCACCCGCACGAGCCGGACGAAGCCCCGCTCCAGCGTCGTGCGAGCCCCCGGGGGCGTGCGGCCCGCGTGGTGCATCTTGTGCACGGCCTCCAGGGTGCGCTCGAACTCCTCCAGCGCCTCGTGCGCGCGCTCCTTCAACCCCTTGGCCAGCTCGCCCACCCGGCCCTTCTTCACGCCCAGCTCGAGCAGCAGGCGCGCGTCCGCGAGGGTATGCACCCCCACCCGTTCCAGGGCCCGGTCGAGCGCCGTCACGGTGGGCAGGGACAGGTCCACCTCGGCCGGGGCGGTCATTCCCCGCCACCAGGAGCGCATGCCCTCGCCCTGGGACGGGCGCTCCTGGAGCGCATCCAACTGAAGTCGCAGATGCGCGAGCCGCGAGCCGAGCACGCGTCAGCCCCTCCTCACAACGACGCCCGCAGCTCCAGCAACTGCTTGCTGAAGCGGGAGAAGTCATCGTCGATGCCGAGCAGCACGCCGTTCAGCTTGCGCGCGCTCTCGCCCAGCTCCCCGGGCATGCCCATCAGCACGCCGAGCATCCCCTTGAGGCGCACCAGCTCGCCCTCCTTCAGGGCGAGCATCGGGAAGCGGCTGCGCACCAGGCGATCGAAGATCTGATCCGCGGCCGCCCGGGTCTGCGCGCTCTGGGGCGCGGGCAGCGTGGTGAGCAACTGGGTGAGCCAGCCGCGCAGGTACTTGAGGCGCACCTGCACGAAGGACAGCTCCACCCGGGCCACGGCGTCCCGGATGACATCGGAGAGGAAGAACGCGGTGGAGGGAGGACGGGCGAAGGCGAGCTGTCCCTCCAGGCCGAGCAACGCGGAGAACTCTCCGTCCCGCATCAGGGCGGAGAAGGAGCCCCGGTAGAAGTTGTAGGCCTCGCCATTGATGGCGGCCTGCGGAGCGGACGGAGGGCTCGCCACCTCGCGGCCGATTCCCTGGACGTACTCGCGCAGACGGGCCTCGAGGATGTCGCGGCACTCGACGAACACGGGCTCGGGGGCCAGGCCCTCGCGCCGCAGGTTTTCCGCCACCACCTGCACCGTGCGCGACAAGTGGTCGATGCGCTCGATGGGCACGGTGCCGAGCACGTCCCGGGCATAGTCGAAGCCGAGCGGTTCCAGCAGTTGCTGCTTGAGGCCGCGCTGGGAGGGATCCAACCGGCACAGGGAGTGCTCGAGCTGGGCGAGCCGACGCGAGTCCGCGGAGAGCGCATCGAGCGGCTCCTTGCGGCCCCGAGGGCCCGGGAAGACGCGCTCCGCGCGCTGACGGAACGCGGCCACGGCACGCCGCCGTGTCTCGGCCTCCGCGGTCCTCAAGTGAGGGACCGCGCCCGAGGAGGACTCGGCGAGCAGCGCCAGGAGCTCGCCCACCTGGCCCAGCTCGTCGGCGAGGTTGTCCGCGAGCCCGACGAGCGGATCCAGGGACACCGACTCGTCGAAGGCGAGGCTCTCGGCCTGGAGCGCCATGAGCTCGAGCGCCTGGAGACTGAAGCGGTGGATCGCATCGCACACGGCCGGCATCCGTGGGGTCAGCTCGGGGACGTGGCGACACAGGGAGAGCGCTTCCAGGATCGCGGAGAACAAGGCCCCGCCCGCGCGCGGCTCGCTGCCCTCGATGGGCCCGCGCGACAGCCGCTGCTCCACACTCGCGAGCAGGCCGCGCGCGGCGGCCAGGAGGGCCACCCGGTTGTCGGCGTGGCGGGGGCCGGGTACGAGCTTGCCATGCAGCCTGCGCGCCGTGGAGACCGCGATTCCCGGTTGGAAGCCGCGCTCCCGGGCGAGCGCCTCGACGGTCTTGAGCTCCTCGGCGGCGCCGAGCGTCGCGGCCTCGCGCTCCGGGCCCGCGCCCAGCTCCGCGCGCACCTTGGCCAGAGCGGCATCGAAGGCCTTCTGCTCGATGCGGACGATCTCCAGTTGCGCGCGCTCGCGCGGATCCACGGCCACCTTGAGGAGCGCCTCGGACTCCTCGGCGGGAGGCCCTCCGAGCAGGAAGAACCAGCGCAGAGCATCCAGGTCCTCGACGGTGGCCTCGAGGGGGCGATCCGGACGGCGGTAGAGCTGGTCCCGCACCACGGCGGCCTTGAGGGCCCACAAGGCCTTCACCACGGAGCGCTGGGAGAAGTACTTGGTGGGCACGTAGTCGGGCAGCTTGGACACCTGGGCCGTGAGCGCGCGCTCCAGCTCATCGGTGAGCAGCTCGATGGCCTCGAGCAGGGTGTTGGAGACCGACACCCGCTCCACGGCCTTCTGGAGCACGTCGAGTTGCTGAAGGGTGAGCACGGCGCGCAGATCCGGCCGCAGGCCATGGGCGAAGCGGTGCAGCATGGCGGAGCGGCTGGCGGGCCGGGCAAAGCTCTTCGGCACGAAGGAGATGAAGCTCAGGCGATCGGCGAAGGCGAGCAGCAGTTCGGGCGAGCGCGCCAGCACCTCGGAGAGGTAGCGGTTGCTCGTCATGATGGCGCACTCGATGCGGCCGCTCGTCACCCGGCGCCCGTGCTTGAGTTCGCGCTCGTGCAGGACGTTGAGGATGGAGCGCAGCAGCATGTCGCGCCCGTCGAACACCTCGTCGAGGAAGGCGTGGGTGGCGCCCAGCATGCCGTCCTCGGTGAGGTACTCGGTCCGGCCCGTCTCGGTGAGCACCTTGAAGTCCACCGGGCCGATGAGATCCGTCTGGACGGTGGACTCGGCGAGCTGCTTGGCGAAGAGCGAGGGCTGTCCGCTCTGCTCGTCCACGATGCGGCCGAGCACCGCGGAGGCGATGGCGCTCTTGGCGGTTCCCGGGGGGCCGACCACGAGCACGTGCTCGCGGCAGAGCAGCGCCAGCTCGATCTGGGTGAAGAGGGTCTCGCGCTCCAGGTAGGCCTCGCGCAGCTCCTGGAAGAAGCGGCGGAAGGACTGCGCGGCCTGGGCGGAGACGGGCGTGGGGGTATGGATCACGGTGATTCCACGAGGGACGAGAGGCCGCATCGTATCCCCCCGGGCCCTGGCAACAAAAGCCGAGGGCCGGCCCCCTCGTGGGAGGAGCACCGGCCCTCGTGGACTTCAACTCACCGCATCACGACTGGCGGAACTCGGCGTCCACCACGTCGTCCTTGGGCTTGGCCGAGCTGCCCGGAGCCGCGCCCTGCTCGGCGCCGCCCGGAGGAGGCGCGCCGGCCTCGCCGCCCGGGGCGCCACCCGTGGCCTTGTACATCTCCTCGGCCACCTTGTAGCTGGCCTGCTGCAGCGCATCCAGGGCGCTCTTGATGGCGTCCTTGTTGTCGCCCTCGCGCACGTCGTTGACGCCCTTGATGGCCGCCTCGAGCGTGGACACGGCCTCCGCGGGGAGCTTCTCGCGGTTCTCCTTCACCAGCTTCTCGGCCGCGTACACCTGGGCCTCGGCCTGGTTCTTCACCTCCACCAGCTCGCGGCGGGCCTTGTCGGCCGCCTCGTTCTCCTTGGCGGTGCGAACCATCTTCTCCACCTCGTCCTTGGCCAGACCCGAGGAGTGGGAGATGGTGACCTTCTGCTCCTTGCCCGTCGCCTTGTCCTTGGCGTTGACGTTGAGGATGCCGTTGGCGTCGATGTCGAACGTCACCTCGATCTGCGGCACGCCGCGCGGCGCCGGGGGCATGCCGGTCAGGTGGAAGCGGCCGAGGCTGCGGTTGTCGCCCGCCATCTCGCGCTCACCCTGCAGCACGTGGATCTCCACCTGCGTCTGGCCGTCCGCCGCCGTGGAGAAGGTCTCCGACTTGCGGGTGGGGATGGTGGTGTTGCGCTCGATGAGCTTGGTCATCACGCCGCCCAGCGTCTCCACGCCCAGCGACAGCGGGGTGACGTCCAGCAGCAGGATGTCCTTCACCTCACCGGAGAGCACGCCGGCCTGCACCGCCGCGCCCACGGCCACCACCTCGTCCGGGTTCACGGAGCGGTTGGGCTCCTTGCCGAACAGCTTCTTGACCGCCTCCTGCACCATGGGGATGCGCGTGGACCCGCCCACGAGCACCACCTCGTGCAGATCCCCCACGCTCAGGCCCGAGTCCTTGATGCACTTGCGGCACGGCTCCAGCGAGCGCTCGACGAGGTCGCTGATCATCGACTCGAACTTGGCGCGCGTGAGCCGCACGTTGAGGTGCTTGGGGCCCGTCGCGTCCGCCGTGAGGAACGGCAGGTTGATCTCCGTCTCCATGGTGGAGGACAGCTCGATCTTCGCCTTCTCCGCGGCCTCCTTGAGGCGCTGGAGCACCATCTTGTCCTTGGCGACGTCGATGCCCGTGTCCTTCTTGAACTCGGCGATGAGCCAGTTCATCAGGGTCAGGTCGATGTTGTCGCCGCCCAGGTGCGTGTCGCCGTTGGTGGCGAGCACCTCGACCACGTTCTCGCCCACCTCCAGGATGGAGATGTCGAACGTGCCGCCGCCGAAGTCATAGACGGCGATCTTCTCGTCCTTCTTCTTGTCCAGGCCGTAGGCGAGCGCCGCCGCGGTCGGCTCGTTGACGATGCGGCGCACGGTGAGGCCGGCGATCTCGCCCGCGTCCTTGGTCGCCTGGCGCTGGGCGTCGTTGAAGTACGCCGGCACGGTGATGACCGCCTCGGTCACCTTCTCGCCCAGGTAGTTCTCCGCGGCGCGCTTGAGCTTGAGCAGCACCTGCGCGGAGATCTCCGGCGCGCTGTACTGCTTGCCGTCGAGGTCCACGCGCGCGTCACCGTTGGGGCCGCGCACCACCTTGTAGGGCACGAGCTTGGCCTCCTCGGTGGTCTCCTCGTAGCGCCGGCCCATGAAGCGCTTGATGGAGTAGATGGTGCGCTCCGGGTTGGTGATGGCCTGACGCTTGGCCACCTGCCCCACGAGCCGCTCCCCATCCTTGGCGAAGGCGACGACCGAGGGAGTCGTGCGCGTGCCCTCCTCATTGGTGAGGACCTTGGGCTCGCGGCCCTCCATGATGGCCACCACGCTGTTGGTGGTGCCCAAGTCGATACCGATGATCTTGCCCACGGTGTACAACCTCCGGAAATAACTGGGAAAATTACCGCGAAAGGCGGGAGTGCTTCCGTCGTGTGACCAACGTAACCACCCACCCCGGGGTGTCAAACCGAGTGCTTCCCGGGTGACGAACCAGCCACGACCGGGTGCCAGGTGCGTAAACCATTCTCCACTTCCGCCACCCGCGGGTACCAATCCGCCGGATGGCGCCGGCTCGAGCCCGTGCCACAACCCCTTGGAACTCCTGGGAAAAGGACAGGTAACGCCTCGCGTCAGCCGCTGGCGGAGAACGTGCACAGACTCAGGGGAGCTCGCCGCGAGGTCGCGGTGGGCACCTGATTTCTTCGTGGAGGCAGCACCCATGATGGTTCAGCCCCTGCGGTCCGTCGAAGCGCGCTCCAACCCGTCCGTCCTCGGGGCGCCCGAGCATCGACTCGCGGTCCTGCTGAATGCCAACGCCCGCCAGGTGGACGCCCGGCTGGTGAAGTTCCTGTCGCACGTGGTCCCGGAGCAGGATCTCTTCCTGTCGCGCTCGGAGCTGGACTGCCGGCGCATCGTCCAGACGATCCTGGAGCGCGACTATCCGGTGGTGATGACGGGAGGAGGTGACGGGACGTTCCTGGGCGTGGTGAACGAGATGTTCCGTCAGTTGGAGCCGCGCGGCCGGTTCGCCGGCAAGCAGGCGCCCCGTCTGGGCGTGCTCAAGCTGGGCACGGGCAACGGACTGGCCTCGTACGTGAACTCCAATGGGGGCATGGAGGGCATCCTCCAGGACGTGACCCGAGCGCGTGCCGGCAAGGTGTCCGACCAGCGGAGCATGGAGCTGCTGATGGTGGACGGCACGCGCACGCCCTTCGCGGGCCTGGGCGTGGATGGGAAGCTGCTCAACGACTACCTCTGGGTGAAGGATCACCTGGGCCGGGGCCTGCTCAAGAAGCTCCTGTCGGGGCCAGGCGGCTACTTCTCGGCGGTGGCCTTCAAGACGGTGCCGCACTACCTGACGAATCCGACGCGGGTGGAGTGTGAGGTCACCAATGGCCAGGCCGGCCCGGCGTACCGCGTGGGCCCGGATGGCAGGCCCGTGGGCGAGCCCTTCGCCCCCGGGGCGAGGCTCTTCAAGGGCGAACTCATCATGGCGGCGGCGGCGACGATGCCCTACTACGGCTACGGCTTCCGCATGTTCCCCTTCGCGGGACAGCGCCCGGGGATGATGCAGTTGCGCCTGGGCCAGTTGAACCCGCCCCACGTGCTGGCGAACCTTCCGAAGCTCTGGGCGGGCCGCTGGTTCCCCGAGGGCCTTCATGACTTCTACGCGCGCGAGGTGCACCTGCGCTTCAGCAGGCCGATGCCGTTCCAGATCGGTGGAGACGCGGCGGGCTACCGGCGGGAAGTGACGCTCGGGATGGCGGCCGAGTCCGTGGAACTGCTGGACTTCCTGCCCTCGGTGCAGTGATCCGGGGGCAGTGAACGCGGGACGACGCCTTCCCGGCGGGAGGGCGTCCGCCCGAGGGGCGTATCGCGCGGCGGGCTAGCCGCGGTCGCGCGAGGCGGGCGGCTTCTCTCCCGGCTCCCGGCGGCGACCCACGACGAAGGCGTAGCTGGAGGTGGCCGTCCCATTTTCACGGTGCAGGGCCATCTCCTCGCGCAGCCAGTGGATGGACTCGGCGGGCGCCTGCTCGAGGTGGGGGGCGAGTTCCCGGTAGAGCGCATCCAGCTCGGAGTCCTGGAGGGACTCGACGGACTCGGGCTCGAAGCCCGCCTGCGACAGCTGCTGGAGCAACTCGCGAGGCAACAACAGGGGCCCCCCCAGACGGCGCTCCCAGAACTCGATCACCGCGCGCGGAGTCACCCGGCCCACGCGCACCGGATAGGTGAGGCCCAACCGTCCCTGGTGGGCCAGGAAGGGCCGGAGGGAGCGCAGGGCGTCGGGCAGGGCCATCACGATCGGACCCTGGCACAGGATGGCGTCGAACTCGCCCTCGCGGAAGGAGAGACGGCCCAGGTCCACCCGCCGCACCTCGACACGCCCGTCCAGGGCGAGCGCGTGGACACGCTCGCGCATGCGCGACAGTTGCGCCTCATCCCAGTGCGCGGCCACCACGGAGCAACCGAACTCCTGGGCGAGCACGACGCCAGCCTGGAGGGAAGGACCGCACCCCAGATCCAGTACGCGCCCGCCCTCTTCCAGTTGAGCCACCTTGGCGAAGCGCCGGGTTGCCAGCTCGGAGCCGAAGGGACGCCGAGCATCACCGGGGAAGTAGAGCGGAAAGGGCTCGGCCACACTCATGACACGTCCCTTCTACACCGATGTCCGGGAATCTCCAATTCCCCATTCCTCCAGGGCTCCAGGCCCCGGATTGTCCGCCTTCAGAGGTAGTAGACGACGCGCGGCTCCTCCTTGAGCCGCACGTAGATGGAACGGCGGTGCTCCTCGGACAGCAGGTAGACGGACACGCTGACCGACACGTAGGTCCCCTTGCTGCTGGACTGCTCCTGGATGGAGTCCGGGGAGATCTCCGTGCCCATGTACGTGCGGAAGAGGTCACGCACGTACTCGACGAAGTCAGGGGCCCGCCGCCCCATCACCTTGAAGGTGTAGATGGTCGGGTAGTCGATGAGCGGCTTCTTCTCCTGCTCGCCGCCCGTGCCCTGGGCGGGATCCTGCTGCGTACCGTCTCCCGACATGACTGACTCCTCCCGTGGCGCAGGGCACTAGAGAAGGTTGGCGGCGAGCTCGGCCAGGGCGCTGCGCTCGCCCTTGGTCATGGTGATGTGGCCCGCGATCTTCTCGTTCTTGAACCGGTTGACCACGTGCACGAGTCCGTTGCTGGTCGCGTCCACGTAGGGGTTGTCTATCTGGAATGGGTCCCCGGTGAGAATGATTTTCGTGTTGTCACCCACGCGGGTGATGATGGTCTTCACCTCGTGGGGCGTGAGATTCTGGGCCTCGTCGATGATGATGTACTGGTTGGGGATGCTGCGCCCACGGATGTAGGTGAGCGCCTCGATCTCCATCAGCCCCAGGTCGATGAGCTCGTGGTAGCCCCGGCCGGCCTTCTTGTCGGCGCGGCTGAGGTTCATGAGGAACTCCACGTTGTCGAAGATGGGCTGCATCCACGGGTTCATCTTCTCCTCGAGCGTCCCGGGCAGGTAGCCGATGTCCCGGCCGAGCGGGAAGACGGGCCGGCTGACGAGCTGCTTCTGGTAGACGTTCTCCTCGGTCACCTTGTGCAGGCCCGCGGCGATGGCGAGCAGCGTCTTGCCCGTGCCCGCCTTGCCCACGATGGTGACGAGCTTGATCTCGTCGTTCATGAGCAGATCCAGCGCGAAGCTCTGCTCCATGTTGCGCGGGCGGATGCCCCAGACCCCCTCCTTGATGGCGCGCGAGAGCGGCACCACCCGTCCCCGGGTGGCACTGAAGCGGCCCATGGCGGCGTGGGTCGGGTTCGTCTCGTCCTTGAGGAGGATGAACTGGTTGGGCGAGAGCGAGTCCTGGCCGGAGATCTCCACCTCGGCGCCGGACTTGTACATCTGGTCCACCATCTCCCGCGGCACCAGCCGCTCGGTGAAGCCCGTGTACAGCTCGGTGATCTCCACGCGCTCCGCGTCATAGTCCTCGGCGAGCAGGCCCAGGGCGTCCGCGCGGATGCGCAGGTTGGTGTCCTTGGTGATGAAGACGGCCGGGGACTGGGGCTCGCGCTCCATCAGATCCAACGCCACCGCGAGGATGCGGTTGTCCATCAGATCCCTGTCCGCCATGGACAGGGGCGCTTCACGCTCGGTGAAGCACACCCGCAGCACGCCGCCATGCGGCAGACGCACGCCCTCCTTCAGCGAGCCCTCTTCCCGGAAGGAATCCAGGTAGCGCGCGACCAGGCGCGCGTTGCGGCCCAGTTCGGAGAGATCTCGCTTGAACTGATCGATCTCCTCGATGACGTAGATGGGGATGATGACGTTGTGTTCTCTGAACCCGTAGATGGAGCGCGGATCGTGGAGAAGGACGTTGGTGTCGAGGATGAAGTTCTTTCGCATCGTGTGGAGCGCGACCTCGAAGTGGGTGCGACCGATGGACCGACCGTGCGACGGGACTCCGACTGACGGACTGCGCTGCGCCTGCACTGCCCTCCCGAATATAGGGCTCGCTTCCTCGGCAGGAAGCCCGACGAAGCCGTTTCGGGACCTCCTGGGGTTTTAACGCGTCCGGCGACGAGGACAGTCCCCAATCGCCCGGACCCCGGAGCAGTGGACAAAGACGCGCGGGGGACACGCGCGCGCCAGCCGGGTGTTGCATGACGCACCAGGGCGAACAAGCCGCTACACGTAGCGGATCTGGACGAGGGTGTACTCGATCTCCCCTCGGGGCCGGATGACCTCCACGGTGTCACCGACCTTCTTGCGCAGCAGGGCCCGGGCCAGGGGGGACTCCACGCTGATGCGCCCTCCCGCGGTGTCGATCTCGTCCGAGCCCACGATCTGATAGGTCACCCGCCCGCCGTCCTCGTCCTCAAGCGTGACCGTGGCGCCGAAGTAGACGTGCTCGGTGTCCGTCTGCTCGGACGGCACGACGATGGTCGCGGTGTCCAGGCGCTTCTGCAGGAAGCGCAGGCGCCGGTCGATCTCCCGCAGGCGCTTCTTGCCGTAGATGTACTCGGCGTTCTCCGAGCGATCTCCCTGGGCGGCCGCGGCGGACACCTCGGCGGTGACCTTGGGGCGCTCCTCGTTGAGCAGCCGCAGCAGCTCCTTGTGCATGCGCTCGGCCCCCGCCCGGGTGAGGTAGCGCCGGGGTTTGGAGGCTGGCTCCTCGTCCTCCTCCCCTTCCAGGTCGTCGGGTTCCTCGGGTGCTCCCTCGGAGTGTCGGCTGTCGCGGCGCATGCTTCCGGTATAGCGCCTCACGAGGGGAGCGCCAGCCAGCGGCGGGAGGCGGCCAGACGGCGCCTGGGAGTGGGTGGGAAACAGGGGCCAGGATCGGGAGTAGAACTCCGGAACGAGTGCTGGTAGAGAGGGGCCGTATCGACGGGGCCTTGCGGAAATCGAAGGGTCCCGTAAAAAAGAATAGTGCGAGTCGCTAGCTCAGCTGGTAGAGCACCGGCCTTTTAAGCCGAGGGTCGGGGGTTCGAGCCCCCCGCGACTCACAGAAGTAGAAGGAGCCGTCCCCGTCGTCTAGAGGCCCAGGACGCTGGCCTTTCAAGCCGGTAACACGGGTTCGAATCCCGTCGGGGACACAAAAGCCGAGGCCGGAAGCCGCTGAGCGATCAGGGGTTTCCGGCCTCGGTGTTTTCAGGCCCCGACGCGTCTCCAGACCAGGTGCGGTCCGCGAAGGCGGAGGCGGGCGGCCATTACCAAAAGCCAGATCAGGCTTCAGCGCCCCAGCGACGTGGCGCTCTCTGGCGTCGTTTCCCTGCCAGTCCCTCTGTGCACCTGGCGAGCAGCCGAGAGAGGACCGGTGGAGCATGGGCGTCCGCCCCCGCTCGTCGCACCCTATGACTGGAACCTCATGGACACAGGAGGGTCAGGCCTCGAAAGGAAAGGTCAACCAGGGTGGGAACCACGACCGGAGAGAAGAGCCGCCGCCTGCCGACGGGCGTGGCCGGGCTGGATGGGTTGCTCCATGGGGGGCTGCTGCGCGGCGCGCTGTACCTCGTCAACGGTGGGCCCGGTACGGGGAAGACGGTCCTCTGCTCCCAGGTCGTCTTCCATCGTGCGGCCGCGGGCGAGAACGTCCTCTACGTCTCCTCGTTCTCCGAGTCCCATGCACGCCTGCTCTCCAACCTCGAGTCCTTCTCCTTCTTCGATCGCTCCCTCGTCCAGAGCCACATCACCCTGCTGAGTAGCATCTCCGCGCTCGAGTCGGGTGGGCTCGAGTCGCTCCTCTCCATGCTCAGCCAGGCAGTGCGCACCCACCGCGCGTCCCTACTCGTCATCGACTCCCTGGGCCCCATCTCCGAGCTGGCCTCCTCGCCCTTCGCCTACCGCAAGTTCCTACGGGAGCTCGCTACCCTGCTCTCACTCGTGGGTTGCACGACGCTGCTCATCACCTCCAAGCCCCAGGGTCCGGAGAACCTCGAGCTGTCCGTCGCCGACGGCATCATCGAGCTCGACCTGCGGATGCGGAACATGAGGCAGACGCGCGAGCTGGCGGTCCGCAAATTCCGGGGCAGCCCGCACCTCGGTGGCCAGCACATCTTCGAGATCGGCGACTCGGGCCTCACCGTCTACCCACGCCGCGAGACGCTCGTACTCCCCCGGGAGCCGGACGTCACCGCGGCTCACCAGAAGAGCCGCTTCGGCATTCCCGGGCTCGACGACATGCTGCGGGGCGGCGTGCCCCCGGCCTCGGTGACGGCGCTGCTCGGCGCACCCGGCAGTGGAAAGACCTTGCTCGGGCTCCACCTGCTGGCCGAGGGGCTGAGGACGGGTCAGCGCTGTCTCTACTTCGGCTTCTACGAGACGCCCTCCCGGCTCCTCTGCAAGGCCGAGGGCGTGGGCCTGCGGCTGCGCGAGCATGTGGAGACCGGCCGGCTGGAGGTGCAGTGGCGTCAGCCCACCGAGCAGTTCCTCGACTCCATCGCCGCGCAGTTGGTGGAGGGGGTGCAGCGCCAGAAGGCGCAGCGGCTGGTCATCGACGGGATGGACGGACTGCTGGAGGCGGCGGCGTACCCGGAGCGCTTCACCACCTTCTTCACCGCGCTGAGCAACGAGCTGCGCGCGCTCCAGGTGACCACCACCATCTCCATGGAGACGTCCTTCGGCGGCCCCCATCTCGACCTCGCCCCCGTGGGCCTGTCGGCTGGCGTGGATAACATCGTCTTCATGCGCTATGTGGAGCTCCGCTCGCAGCTCCACCGGCTCATCTCCATCCTCAAGGTCCGTGAGAGCGACTATGACCCGTCCCTCCGCGAGTTCTACATCACCTCGCGGGGGCTCGAGGTGGCGGACTCGAGCGAGAGCGTGGAGGCGGTGTTCGGCCAGCTGGCGGGGCCGTACGGAAGTGGGCCCGTGGGCAGACCTGGCCCGAAACCCTCGCTTCCTGGCTCCGCACCGAAAAACTCCGGAGAGGACGCATGAGTCAGGTCATCATCGTCGATGACGAGCCAGACATCGCGAACGTCCTGGGGGAGCTCCTTGGCGAGGAGGGGTTGGACGTGCGTGTCGTGCACGACGGCCGCCAGGCCCTGGAGGCCATGGTGGAGAGGCTTCCGGACCTGCTCATCACCGACTTGATGATGCCCCGGATGGACGGGCACACGTTGATTCGTGAGATGCGGGGCAATGCGGCGCTCCGGCACATCCCCATCGTGGTGATGAGCGCCGGGCTGCTGGACAAGAGTCTTCTCGCCCCCGACATCCGCTTCGTGCCCAAGCCTTTCGAACTTTCCGAGATGTTCGATCGGGTGTTCGAGATGCTCGCGAAACGGGGCGGCTCTCGGTGAGCCGCCCGCGCGGGCTGGCGCTAAGTGACCGTGAAAATTGTATATCCAGTACTCCAGGAATAAGGTGCGCTCCTCCCCTGCCGTGGAGGAACCCCCATGCCGTCACCCGTCACTGGAGTTCTCGCAGCCGCCGCAGCGCTCGCCCTCTCACCTCTCGTTGCCCGGGCAGCAGCCCCCGAGGAGGGGCCGTCCCGTCCGTCCGTCCTCCTGGCCCGGGTGTCGTTCAAGTCCCGGGTGGACCTGGATCGACTCGCCGAGACGCTGGACCTCAGCGCGGCGGTGGATCATGAAAAGAAGACCGTGGAGGCGGTCCTCTCGCCCGAGGAGTACGACGCGCTGGTGAAAGAGGGCCGCCGCGTGGAGATCCTCGAGGAACAGACGCGGATCCTGAACGAGCCACGCGCGGGGTGGATGTCCCTGGCCGGCGGGATTCCCGGCTACTCGTGCTACCGCACGGTGGACGAGAGCTACGCCGCCATGGCGCAGCTGCCCATCACCTACCCGAACCTCGCCGCGTGGAATGACATCGGCGACACCTGGGACAAGGTGACGGCGGGAGGCAAGCCGGGAGATGACCTGCGGGTGTTGGTGCTGACGAACAAGGCGCGCTCGGGCGCCAAGGCGCGGTTCTTCCTGATGGGCGGCATCCACGCCCGCGAGTACACGACGGCGGAGCTGGCCACGCGCTTCGCCGAGCAGCTCGCGAGCCGCTACGGCACGGACCCGGATGTCACCTGGCTGCTCGACTACTCCGAGCTGCACGTCGTGGTGCAGTCCAACCCGGACGGTCGCCGCATCGCGGAGACGGGATTGTCCAAGCGCAAGAACACCAACACCAGCGAGGGCTCCTGCTCCACGACGACGTACGGAGTGGATCTCAACCGCAACAGCAGCTTCGACTGGGGTGGCGCGGGCGCGAGCAGTAGCGTGTGCAATGACACCTACCGGGGGCGCTCGGCGGCCTCCGAGCCGGAGACGAAGACGCTGGAGAACTACATCCTCTCCCTCTTCCCGGATCAGCGCGGGCCCGCCGCCACGGATCCCGCCCCCGCGGACGCCACGGGCCTGATGCTCAGCCTCCACAGCTACGGCGGTTACGTGCTCTACCCCTGGTCGGCCACCACGGCGGCGGCGCCGAACGCGACCCAGCTGCGCACCCTCGGGCGCAAGTTCAACTACTTCAATGGCTATCAGGCGTGCCAGGTGAGCACGTGCCTGTATTCGGCCTCGGGCTCCACGGACGCCTTCGCCTACGGGCGGCTCGGCGTCGCGGCGTTCACCTTCGAAATGGGAGGAGCCTTCTTCGAGAGCTGCACCACCTTCGAGAACACCATCGTCCCCAAGAACATGCCGGCCCTCTACTACGCCTTCAAGGCGGCGCGGCGGCCGTATCAGGTGGCGGCGGGCCCGGACTCCATCAACCTCGCCCTGTCGGCGAGCACCGTGGCGCAGGGAACCCCGGTGACGCTCACGGCTCGGGCGGACGACACCCGCTACGGCACGAACGGGGGCACGGAAGGCGCGCAGGCCATCGCCGCCGCGCGCTACTCCATCGATGCGCCGTCCTGGGTGTCGGGGACGCCCACGTTCGCACTGAGCGCGGTGGACGGAAGCTTCAACAGCACGGCCGAGTCGGTGCAGGCCACGGTCTTCACCTCTGGCCTGGCACCGGGCCGGCACACGCTCTTCGTGGAGAGCCAGGACGCCAGCGGAAACTGGGGCGTCCCCACCGCCACCTTCTTGAACGTGCAGTAGTTCGTCCCCGCCTCGGAGGCGGGGAGCTTCGTGAGGGGCTCCCCGCTGGTGGTCCCCATCCACCAGGCACCGGGCCGCACGAAGCTCCGCACGCCTGGCTCGTGGTGCTCGGAATGACCACCCTACTGGGTGCCGGCGGGTACGCCAGCACCCGAGGGACTCGGCGCGGAGCATGGCGGCGAGGGCCGCCGCGTCGGCGCCGCATCCTCCTGCCTACTGCGGGCAGGCGTCGAGCACGCAGCCGCGCCACTGCCGATTACAAAGGGTCTGACTCTGGCCGGAGGCGAGACATTCCAGACGCACGTCCTCGCAATAAACACCGCCTGAGCAGACGATCAAATCGTCCATCGCCGCGGTGGCCGCGGTGGCCGCGAATGAGAAGCCGAACGCGGCCAGGCACACGGTGAGCAACTTGATCTTCACTCGAACGCTCCTTGTCGATGGTTGAATCAGCAGTACATCATTGGCGCTCCTCACGGAGCCGGACCACCTTACGTGTTGATGGTCGCCGCGGTCCAGGGACGATTCGGGCCCGGGGCATCAAGGGGAGATGCCCTGGACCTCGAAGGTCTGGACGGTGTTGGCGGGGAACCACGACCAGAAGCGCTTCCCGCTCAAGCTCGTGTCACGGTATTGCGCGTACCGCTCTCCCCCGCTCGCGGTCACCGTGGACCAACGGGTGATGGGGCCACTGACCGTGCCGAATCGGGACAAATCATAGTTGATCCACTGGGCCGTCGCGAAGTTCACCGTCACCACGACCAGCTTGCGGGCCGCGGCGTCATAGGCGAACACGGTGTTGCGGTCATCGCCACTCAGCAGGGTCATGCCCGGCCGGATGTGTCGGCTGAACTGGGCCATGACATACCATTTGGCATTGGCCGTCCCGATCCAGTTGTCACCGGGGTTGGACTGGACGAGACCCCACCCCCCGCTGTCGAACGGCTGCCAGTAGACCCAGGCGGACGGGTGGTACTCCCACAGATCGCGCATGATGGAGTCCGCCATCGGCATGCCGCTGCCATCTCCATCCCCATACTCGGAGACCCAGCGCCGCTTGCCACTCGTGGCCGAGTAGAGGGGACCCCGGTTCGGCCCCCGGTAGGGCTCGAGGCCACTGTAGCCGTGCACGTTCATCTGGTTGACCAGACCCTTCGTGGTCGCATCGAAGGCGTTCCAGGTGCTGAGCGCCCGGTCCGGAGAGTTCTCGTCCGAGGCGGAGATGCCCACGTTCTGGAGCCCCCGGTTGTTCAGCTCGGTGCGCAGGTGGCCGAGGACCTGGCGTTGCGTGGCGTTGTCGAAGTGACAGCCTTCCTGGTTCTTGGGGTACGTCCACCAGGTTTCCGCCGGCTCGTTGAACGGCTCGACCGTGGTGAAGTTCACGCCCCAGTGGTCCTTGGCGTACTTGACGACGGTGGCCAGATAGCGAGCGAAGTCGCCGTGGTTCCAGGACTGGAGGTTGTCACCGCCGCCATTGCTGCCCGCGGAGCTCTTGTTGTAGTCCATCCACCACATGGGTGAGTTGGAGAACGCCTCGAAGACGTTCGCACCGCGATCCCGTGCCTTCCACATCATGTTGCGCTGCCGGGAGTCCGTGTTCCAGTCGAAGCTGGAAGAGGAGGGATCCGTGCTGGACCAGTCGAGCCAATAGCCAGGGATGCGCTTGAAGTCCGGGAGCGTGCTCGTGGAGGGATACAGGGGAACGGTCGTCCCGACGGCCCGGGTGCCATAACCGCCGATGTTGTAACGGACCACGTTCATGCCGAGACCCGGCACGGAGTAGGTGCCAGCGTTGGTGGACAGGCTCACCGCGGCGTTGTGGGTGAAGACGGCATCCGCCAGGTCCTCGCGGTCTCCGAAGGCATGGGCCCACCAGGCCAGCGAACAGCCCCACCCCTGCCACGTGCCGAAGGTGCTGGAGGGGTTGGGCGTGGCGACATAGTCGGCCCGTGCCTGGGTCGCACCGAGCGTCAGTGCCGCGACGAGTGAGGTCGCGACACGGGCCGCCCATGAGAAGGACTTCCTTGCTTGAATCGACATGTCATCGAGCCTAACCCCGCCTCGACGGGAAAGACATGCAAAACATGTAAGCCAGAGAAACGCGGTCAAACCCTCCGCTTCGCGCAGCCCGGGGACACGGTCGCACGGCGTCTCATGAGTCGACCGGGTGACAGCGGGGTACAGTGGCAACCTGTCTCCAGCAGCCAGGCTGGACGGGGTCGACGCCTTCGATGCGCGAAGGAGTGTCCCCGGTGGCTTCGCTCCTGTGAAATTCTCGAGCCAGGGGGCTAGAATCGGGGAGCCGCCCCTGAACCCTGGAGGCCGTACTTTGAAACCATGCGTCGCCGCGGTGGTGGGTCTCCTCCTGCTCGCTCCGGTGGAAGCCTTCAGCTTCGCCACCGGCAAGGACGTGACGTTCGTCAGCGTGGAGTTGCTCGACTCCACGGGAACGGCGGACTCCTGTGACGATGACGGAGTGCTCGACACGGGCGAGACCGCGCGCGTGCACGTCACGCTGCGCAACAACGGCACCGAGCGGCTCGCGAAGACGAGCATGACGCTCTCCAGCGAGGACCCGGACGTCTCCTTCCCCAAGGGGGAGAAGGTGCTCTTTCCCGCCTCGGATCCGGGCAAGAACACCAGCGCGGAGCTGACGATGAGACTCTCGGGTCCCGCCAAGCCACGCGATATCACCCTGCGCATCGACTACCGCGACGACGAGCAGCAGGTGCCTGGAGACAAGACGCACACGGCGGTGTACCGGGTGAACACGGACGAGCTGCCGGGGACGAGCACCCACGAGACGGTGGAGTCACCCCATCACCCGTGGACCCTCGCGGCCAGCACGAAGAACCTCTCGCCGTGGACGCGCCAGATCGATCCGACGGACACGAACTGGTTCTTCCGCGGACCGAACAACGCGGTGATCGGAGAACTCACGCTCGTCTCGCCACCCCTCCAGGTATCGGAGACCGAGGCGTTCCGGTTCACCTTCCAGCATCGCTACTCCTTCGAGCGACTCGACTCGAACGTCTCCTATGACGGCGCCGTCATCGAGCTGAGCCCGGATGGCGGGAAGACCTGGGTGAATATCGGCACCTCGGTAGACCCCACCTACAACTCGACCATCTATGCGTCAGGGGACAACCCACTCAAGGGCTGGAAGGCGTATGGAGGCCAGAGTCCCGGCTACCCCGCGTTCGCTCCGGCCACCGCCAACCTCGCGACCAACTACGCGGGAAAGACGGTGCTCCTCCGCTTCCGCATCGGCACGGACTCCGAGCAGGGCGACACGGGCTGGGACCTGGATGACCTCCAGTTCGAGGGGCTGGTGAACACCCCCTTCAGCTCGTCGGGGCCGCACCGGGGCCTGTGCCTCAACCGGGTGCCGGTGGCGAACGCGGGCCCGGATCAGACCGTCAACGAGCGGCGCCTGGTGACGCTCTCTGGCAGCGGAACGGATCCCGAGGGCCGCCCGCTCACCTACGAGTGGAAGCAGACCAAGGGCCCGACCGTGTCACTCAGTGACGCGAGCGCGCCCAACCCCACCTTCGTCTCGCCCAAGGTGACGGCGGACACGGATTTCCAGTTCGAGCTGCGGGTGCGCGATGAGGTGAACACGAGCCTCCCAGACTCGGTGAACGTGCGGGTGCGCGACCTCCCCCAAGGCAACCACGCGCCCACGGTGACAGCCAAGCTGGAATTGAGCGTCTTCGAGCTGGACACGGTGACCCTGGAGGCCTCGGGCACGGACGCGGACGGGGATCCCCTCACCTACCAGTGGACGCAGGTGGGCAGGCCCCCCGTCACCCTGGACGGTGCCACCACTGAAAAGGCCACCTTCGTCGCCCCCGAGGTGACGGAGACACTCAAGCTCACCTTCCAGATCGTCGCCAGCGACGGCGAGCAGTCGAGCGCCCCGGTCACCGTCACCGTGACCGTGAACAACCGTGAGCATGCGCCGGTGGCCGCGGTGGAGCCGGTGGATGCTGTGGAAGAGGGCTCCCTCGTGACGCTCAAGGGGAGCGCCACGGATGAGGATGGGGTGACCAGGTTCGCCTACACGTGGAAACAGGTGAGCGGCCCCAGCGTCTCCCTGAGCGACCGCGACACGGCCTCGCCCTCCTTCACCGCGCCCAACGTGGACAAGGAGACGAAGCTGATCTTCCAGCTCGTCGTGAGCGATGGAAAGCTGGACAGCAAACCGGTGAGGGTGACCGTGGTCGTCCAGGACACGTCGCTGGAGGCCCAGGCGGGTGCGGACCAGCGCGTGCGTGAGGGCAGTGGGGTGACGCTCAACGGCTCGGACTCGAAGGGCACCGGCCTGGACTACACCTGGACCCAGGTGGACGGTCCCCCGGTGAACCTCATCCTGGCGGGCTCGAAAGCCATGTTCAACACGCCCGACGTGGATGAGGAGACGGCACTCACCTTCCAGCTCCAGGTGACGGACGGCCGCGGAAGAAGCAGCGAGGACACCGTCACCGTGCGCGTGACCGACCAGTTGCCGTCTGCTCCGGACTCGGGCTGTGGCTGCGCCGGGGGCCAGGATGGGGGCGTGCCCATGGCGGTCCTCCTGCTGCTCTCGGCGCTCGGCTTTCGTTTTCCGAAGAAGAGCTGAGGATCTGGCCCTGGACTGGAGGTGAGGCCTTCACCTTCAACCCGCGGAGCTGATCCTGAAACGGGTTCTCAGGCGCCTCCGAGCGACAATGCCGCGGCTCGCCGGAGCCAAGGCGTCAGGTTCGTGCCATCACCGGAAACCGATGAGGCCCGGACGGTGGCCCCAGGTTGCGCACGAAGAGGTAGGCCTCCGAGTCCTCGCCGACGACCTCCGCCCGAGGCCACCAGCGCTCGGGCGTGAAGCCGAAGTGGACCGCGGTGATGGGCTGGTCAATCAATCGTGGGATGTGGGGCCGCAGGTCGAAGGGCTCACGCGCGAAGATGTCGTCGATGTAGAGCGTGCCATCCTCGACACCGGCGAACACCCAGGCATCCGCGTGCAGTTGGCGCAGCGGTCGGGAAAAGGCATTCGCCGCATACCAGCTCGCGATCCTCGCATGGCCGCGTGAGCCGAAGTGATCAGTCACCGGGAGCCCCTCTTCGGACAGGGAGACCAGTCCCGAGCGCACCTGGGCCTCCTCCAGCTCGAGCACCGGCGCGGGCTCACCTCCAGGCACCGCGTGGAACGCCGCGCCGAACAACGCCTGCGTCCGAGGCGTGAACCCGAAGCGCGGATAGAAACCGAGCACGTTCTCGTTGGCGAACAACAGCACGGGCGCTTCGCCGCAAGACTCGAGCGCCGCCCGCATCACCACCCGCGACAACCCCCTGCCCCGGTGGGAGGGCACGCAGCCGACCGCGCCGAACTGGTAGCCAATGATCTCGCGGCCCTCGACCCGCAGCCGCATCCTCATCACCGAGGCATTGGCCACCACACGCCCCTCGTCGAGCACCGAGAAGGCTCGATAGTCATCGTTCCATCCACCCCACGCGCACCAGCGCCGGAAGTCCACGGTACGGAAGACCCGAGGCACATAGTCACAGAAGGCGGCTTGCAGCGCGGGATCGCGGTGGTCGATTTCCACGACGGCGGGGGTGGTCATGGCTGGAGTCTCCCGTGTTCCGCGCTCGGCGCCAGTCTCCAGGCCGCCGCCTGCCCGGGCGCTCCCCGCGAAAAAGCCATTGCGCATCCGGCGACGAGGTGTACCTTGTGCTTCGACGCGTCCCCCGCGTCTCCCATGATCTCCTCTCGCTAGACATCCTCCGCCACACGCGGTCTCTCGAGGTGAATCGCCTATCGCTCCTGGTAGGCCGGTCGCCTATTGGCCGTCCGATTGCACCATCGCGACAACGCTCCGCGGGTTTCCGCGGGAGTTCACGTCGTGAGCCGGTGACGGCGGAGTGAGGAACCCGACAAGCGAACGCTCCGAGGCCCTGCTGCCAGCCAGCGGATGGCTGCCTCGCGCTCGCTCGCCGTCCGTCGTCCGACGGGGCGAGCAGCCCGAAAGGCATCCAGGGCCACGGCTCTCATTCGCCGCGTCGATTCATCCGCGATCCCACAAGCCGTGCCGAACTGGAGGGCTGTATGAGAGTCGAAACCGTATTCAACCTCTTCAACTATGGTGTGTTTCCCGCGTGGGCGCTGCTGCTGTTCGCACCGCGTTGGAAGTGGACTCGGCGGCTGGTCCACTCCGTGCTGATACCCGTGCTGCTGGGAGTGGCGCATCTCGGCCTGATGCTGGGTTTGAATCTGAGTGCGTCCATCCCCGAGGGAGCCAGCGCGGCGAGTCTCCAGGGCGCCATGCTGCTCTTCAGCGACCCCTGGGTGGCGGTGCTCTGCTGGATCCACTACCTGGCGTTCGACCTGTTCGTCGGCGCGTGGATCGTCCGGGATGCGGGGCGTCGCGGGCTCCCCCATCTGGCGGTAGCCCCCTGTGTCCTGTTGACCATGATGTATGGCCCGACAGGGCTCCTGGTGTACCTCATCCTCCGGTTCTTCATGCGCAGGGCACTCACGCTTCAAGAGGAACCCGGGGCCGAGAAGGCCGCATGAGGCCCACCCTCTCGCCGTCGTGGCGAACGCAGGAGCAACGGCAGCTGCGCGCGCGGCGGCCGTCGTCGTTGACACACACCGGCCCGGAGCGGATCTCCAGTCCACTCCGGGCCAGGACGTTCACATCAGGGCTCCAGGCCCCACTGGAGGCCGCCGGAGACATATCCGGTCGCCTTGATCCAGTCCGCATACGTGGCGCCCGTCGAGGCAAAGGAGTAGTCGCCCGACTGCGTGTAGTTGCTCCAATCGGCTTTGGAGAACCGGACCTGGATCTCGATGCTCTGTCCGGCCGCGAGGCTGCCTGCCCCACTCGTGAAGCCAATCTCGAGGTAGTGATCGGCGCCGGTGGTCGGTGTCGCCAGCTTGACGAAGGTTCCGGTGACATTCGATCCGCCCACGTGGGACCAGTCGCAGAAGAAGCTCTGCGCCTTCTCTCCGTCAATGGTGTAGTAGTAGCGGAGCTTGACGGTCGAGAGCGCGACGGCGATCGTTCCCGTATTGATCAGCTTGAACCTCGGGCTGATGCCATTGACGGCCGCCGCCGTGGACCCGTTGTACATCTGCACCTTGATGTTCCCCGAGCCAGTGGAGGTCGTGTCGATCACCGTGATGGCCAGAACGGGTGAAGTGCCCGCGCTGAACTGGAAGGACAGGCTCGTCGTCCCGACCGGCTGCCTGGCCAGATAGCTCTTCGACAGGGTCACGATCGAGCCAGAGACGGTGTAATCCGTGCCGGACACGAGCGTCGCCGTGCCATTCTTGATGCCGCCGAAGGTATTTCCGTTCAGCGTCATCGTCACGGTGATGTCCGCTTGATTGCCCGTCTTCTTGTCGAAGGACGAGCTCGTCGGACTGATGGTCGACTGCTTGACCGGATCCGGGTCCGGATCCGGCGTGCCGCCCACCGGGTCGCCATAGACGATCCCGCGGCCGTTCGTGCCCACATAGACGCGGCCATACACCCGCGGATCTCCGGTGATCGTCGTGACCCTCGCGTATTGGTGCTGAGCGTCATTCACCCTCACCCAGGAAGCACCCCCATCGTCCGATCGGAAGAAACCGCGCACACCGTCGATCCTGGCGATGACGTACAGGGCCATGTAGCTCTGGCCCGGCGCCGCCTTCCCGAACCCGACTCCGTCGGCCTCCTGCACGTTCGCCAGCTTCGTGAAGGTCGCGCCGGAATCGATCGAATGCCACAGGCCATAGGGGCCGGGGCTCTCATTGCCACCAGCGAACCAGACGTCACCTTCACGGCCAGGAACGGCCTTGAGCGAGGCGGCTCCGCTGCTGGGAAGACCCGCCGCGGCCGTCTGGGTGAACGTGGCGCCTCCGTTGGTGCTGAGATAGAACCTGCCCGCCGAGTAGGCGTAGAACTTGTTCGGGTTCACGCGGTCGGCCGCGATCTTCGCGCCCGCCGGAATGCCGCTGCTGGCCGTCCAGGAATTGCCGCCCGACTTCGAGGAGTACACCCCCACATCCGACGTGCTCCACACGATGGCGTTGCCGTCGGCCGAGACCGCGACCGTCCCCCCGCCCTTCGTTCCCGTCGGCTCGGAGGAGGCCTTGTACCAGTTCGCGCCTCCGTCATGAGAGAGGCCCACCGACCTGGCATTGGCATCCGCCGAGTAATCCGCCATTCCCACACGGACCACGAAGCCCGGGTTGAGCTCCGCGTAGTCGATGCCGTACGTCGTGCTCCACGCCGGCACGGACATCGTCTTGGCGGGCGGTGCCGTCAGGTCATCATGGCGGAAGCCGGAAATGTCGCCCATGGCGCTGAGGAGCGGTGCTCCAGCCGGCGGGCTGATCAGCTCCATGATGGCCGTCTCCTCGATGCCCCTGGCCATGACGGAGATATTCACCTTGCCGCCGCTGTCCCAGTCCGTGAGGTTGTTCGTGCCGTACAGGGTCGCGCCCGTGCCGTACATCAGCCGGTTGGAGTTGAAGGGGTCGATCTCGAGATCCCCGATCATCCAACCCAGCTTGGGAGAAGGCGTCGGCGGGATGGGCTCGATGCCCAGCGACAGCCAGGGAGCTCCCGAGATGTCTTGCGTGTAGCGGAGCTTCCGGCTCGGGTAGCCATCCCAGTCCCAGATCGCCGTCCAGGTCGCACCGCCGTTCGTGCTGCGGAAGAGGTTGGCATCCGGCCACCAGCTGTTCAGCGTGGCGACCACGAGCGTGTCCGGGTGCTGGGCATCGACGGCGAGACCACCGTAGCCATAATAGTTGTCCGTGCTGCTGCTCGGCACGGGGCTGATGTTCGTCCAGACCCCCGTCTGGGTGTTGAACCTCCAGACATCTCCCTTGGTGCCGTCGTAGGGACCGACGCCATCGCTATAGGTGATGTAGAGGTTGCCATTGGAGGCGAGCTCACCGTGGTGCGGCAGAAAGCCGACGGGCTGGCCGGGAATCGCCTCCCAGGTGGCGCCGCCGTCCGTGCTGCGGCAGAGGTTGTTCTCCTTGTCCGCGACTCCCACGTAGAGGGTCTGCGTCGCGCTGCCCGCCGTCCCCGTGCCCGGGTCGAACGTGATCCATGCCAGCCCGACAATGTCATTCCCGTAGGAGTTGTTCGGATCTTGAACGTAGGTCCCGGGGTTGGGGAATTGGGTGACTTTCGTCCAGGTCGCGCCGTAGTCCGTGCTCTTCCAGAGCCCGTTGCCGCTGCGGGCGCCGAAGAACAGGATGTTGTTCTTGTTCGGATCAATCACCAGGCGCTCCCCCATGGAGCGCCCGGGCATGTTGCCGCCGACCTTGAAGGGAAGGGGCGTCACCTGCCACGTGTCCCCCTTGTCGGTCGAACGCATGATCTGCCCGTTCGTATCCCAGTCATTCGTATAGGTGCCGGTCGCCATGTAGACGCGGTTTGGCTCGACCGGGTCGGTGGCCAGGGCATCGACACCATTCTTATTCCAATCCACCCAGCCCGTCGTGTCGGAGAGCGGAATCCAACTGGAGGTCGCGGCATTCCAGCGGTACGCACCGCCAATGTCCGTCCGGGCGTAGATCAAATCCTTCTGCTTCTTGTTGAAGATGATTCCCGGAATGAAACCGCCCCCGCCTCCCGTCACGACGTCGCGCCAGTTGTAGGCGGCGCTCGGAGCCGCTCGCGCCTCGGGGACAAGGCCACTCCAGGCCGAGCCAATGGCCGCGGCCAATAGAAGGAAAATGCCAGTCCTGCCGAAATGCCTCGTGTACACCGTCGTCACCCCCATGCGATTGGAACCACTCAACCTGGCCCAAAAACCAGACTGGGTTAAACGTTTCGTAACGTTCTCATACTGTGGGAGTGCAAATCTGTAAAAACCAGGGAAAACGATCTAGAGCTGAGATTCCAGCGACACGATGGGCCAGATTGGCTTGACACATCGTGTCGATTTTCGCCGTGGTTGTAGGTTCTCAGTCAGGGCTGAGCATCGTGTTTCCAATCGTGAAACGAGCCGCGAGAAGAGTGGGTGGCACCGCGGCCCGAAGCGCTCGTCGCGGGAGGACGCGGCTCGGGGGAGTTTGGATTGTTGTAAACGGGTGAAAAGCACTCCATCGCCGGTCCTCGGCCTCCCCCCTCGACACTTCACGCGGCCACTTTCTTGAAGCTCCCGCGGACGGTGGCTGGACCGTCACGGCGCGACGAAGAGACAGCGCGTGATGGGAACGATGATGTCCGCGAGTACGTACAGGTAGTACGTCTTGCCCGGCGTCAGCGCCGGAGGCTGGCCTCCCGCTGGGAAGCGCTGCGACATGCTGGCGGGGACGACTCCGTAGCGCACCGTTCCACTCTCGACCCCGGCGCCCTCGGCGGGCGCGTCGAGCCGCCAGAGCGTGCCCTCGGGCAGATCGAGGTTGGGCGGCACCGTCGGTGACGTGCTCTCCTGCTCGAGGACGTACACGTAGCGGGCCTTGCCCCCTCTCCACTGGAGCAGGCCCTGTGCGTCGACTCCCTCCCCCTTCGTGCACGCCGTTGGCCGGTAGAGACGCTGATCGTCCAGGGGGCCCGCGCCGTACGGCTGATCGGCGAAGTCCTCGCGCTTGAAGCCGCGCTGGAAGAGCTCGGACTGGAAGAAGCGCGCCATCCGCTCGGGGTCGGTCGTGACGAAGATGGAGTCCAACGGACGCTCCGGCGAGGCCCGCGAGAAGCCGTTGTTGTGCTCGCGGGGGTAGGCGCCGAACCCCACGGTGTTGATCCACCCGGCGCCCATGGCCAGGCCACGGGGGTTGAAGGAGTTGATGAAGTTGCCCGGAGACTCGATGAACCAGTTGGACGTCCCCTTGGGGGCGCGCGTCGAGTGGCAGCAGACGCAGGCCGTCGCCTCGATCTGGGAGCGCACCCAGCCGACCTCGGCGGCGTACGCCGCGTCCTTCATGCGCGGATCTTCCCGCTCCGCGTTCGGGGCGGGCGGCACCGCGTAGTACGGACGCTGGGTCCGCACGCGGTCGCAGCTCGCGTAATCATCGAAGTGACGGCCCGGCTCGGTGGCGCCGGAGATCATCTCCCACGTGCAGACCTTGCCCCCTTCCGACAGGCCCGGCGGCTCTCCCGGCTTGGGGTCCACACACGCGAGGACCGGCTGCTGGAACGTCGGCAGCCCCGTGCCGCCACTGTCCACCACCTTCCCCCCACAGACGGGGGCCGGCTCGAACGCCCCCCCGCCGAAGAGCTCACAGCCGCGCTGCATGGAGCCGCACTTCTCCTGGTTCACCCCCGGCAGCGTGATGCGCGTCCACCGGTCCTCACCTTCCTCCAGGAAGCAGTAGCCCAGCCGCTCCTCCATGCCACACGCCGACCCCAGGACGATCGTCGAGTCCTGATCCTCGCAGTCTTCCTTCGCGGCCTGCTCGGTCCACTCGCCGACGTAGTCGCGACACTCCATGCTGTCGCTGAACTTGTTCGTGTAGATGCAGTGGCCCACGATCTTGTCCGGCACCTGGGGCACCTGCCTGGGTTGACATCCCATGATGACGGACCACAAGACACACATCGACAACAACCGCGGCGCGGCCATTGGAAGACTCCCGGTGGGAACGGCGTTGAATTACTTCGCGTAGCCCTTCATGAAGCCGTCGAGGTGCCGCTCGATGAAGACCGTCAGGTCGAGCGGACGGCAGCGGCGCCCGTGCAACTGGTGCTGGTGGAAGAGCGCCATCAGCACCGGGGACAACAGCGCGAGTCCCGCCACCCGTGCATCCGGCACCGACAACTCGCCACGCGTGTGGAAGACGATGAGCAGTTCCTCGAGGGCATTGAGCGTGGGCTCGAAGATGGAGGAGATGTAGATCTGCCCCAGATCCGAATCACTCATGCCCTCGGCGAAGCCCGCGGCATGCATGCCGCCCAGCGAGCCTGTCCAGCCCGCGGCGATCTGCTCCAGCAGGTGGTGGAAGGCCTCTCGCGCGGGACGCTCCGCCAGGCTCTTCGCCCAGGCCCGGCGTTCCTGTCCGAACTTCATCAGGTGCTCGAAGGCCGCCTGGACCACGCCCTGGCGATCACCGAAGTAGTGGCGCAGCGTGCCTGGATCGACCCCCGCGCCCTCCGCGAGCGTCCTCAGGCTCGGGTGCGTGCCTCCCGCCAGGAGGAGCTGCTGCGCGAGGCTGTTCACGAGCCTCGAGCGCGTCTCTTCATGATCGCGGTTGCGCGCTCCCGATATTCTTCCCATGGCTGGGAATATTATGGGCCACCCCACCCAGCCGCAAGCGGGAACACGCCTCGGGAAGCAATCTCATATCCTTCCTCGATGAGGAGCTTTATCACGCTCCAAGCCCCGTGGCGGCGGTCCGGAGGGTTGCTCCGCGACCAGAAGCCAGGCGCTGTCCTGGCGCGCCCTGGCAGTGATTGGGCACAAGCGCGTGACAGGGGTGTCTCGGCGAAGTCAGGATTCAGGAGCCACGAAAGAATCAAACAGAAATGTAATGTTTAACCGGCAACCATTCCCCGAAAATATCATTTGGCTCGAATTACGAGTTATCCAATCATGCCGGTCAGTGCCTCGCCTTTGGCATTCAACGCGGCGATGGTGCAGTCATGGCGTTGTCCCCCAGAAGAACATGTCATCGCCATGAAGCAGTATCCGGCTCAGTCGTCCCCCAAGGAGGAAACTCATGCTGACGCAGATGAAGAAGACGTGGTTGTCCCTGTCCCTGGTATTGGGAGTCGCCTCGGTTGCTCACGGCCACGGGCTGATCCAGGACCCGCCGGCGCGCAACTGGTTCTGTGGCGCGTACACCAAGCCGGATGAAGTGGGCAGACCCGGTGAATACGCGGAGTGCGCCGATGCCTTCCGTGATGACTTCTCCGGCGGCTATCAATTCATGAGCGTGCTCACCCACGCGCAGGGACGGGCCGTGGTCAGCCCCCTGCCGCAGAACGTCTGTGGCTTCAACAGCGAGACCTGGCGCGGCGGTGCCACGCCCTGGGACAAGTCCATCAACTGGCCCACCAGCACCATCAGCTCCGGTCCCCGGACCATCACCTGGAACATTTCCTGGGGCCCGCACTTCGACGATACCGAGGAGTTCCGCTACTGGATCACCAAGCCCGGCTTTGTCTATGAGGTCGGCAAGCCCTTGACCTGGAATGACTTCGAGACGGAAGCGTTCTGCGTGCTCAAGTACAACGACCGCAACCCCACCGGCAATCCGGCGGTCGTCGCGGACAAGGTCAACGCACTCTTCCACACCACGTGCAACGTGCCGCAGCGCGAGGGCCGTCATGTCATCTACGGCGAGTGGGGGCGCAACTACTTCACCTATGAGCGCTTCCACGGCTGCGTCGACGTGGTGTTCTCCGGCACCAGCGCGCAGCGCTGAGAGCGCACGGACACGTGCGATGACCCCACGGTAGGAAGCCTGGCCGCCGCCAGGGCGGTCGGGTTTCCCGTGTATCCTCAGGAAGCGGAGTAGCACCCGGGGCACGGGGGGATGCACGGGATGTCCTTGGGCGCGACCAGGACGCGCCTTCCGTTCTAGGATGCCATCCCGTCGGGATCCATGGACAACCCTTTTCGCACTCATCCCCCAGTCGGCGCGCCAGACAACCCGGAGGCGCGCCAGTCCCTCACCGAATTCGAACGTCACTTCCAGGCGACCTTCGAACAAGCCGCCGTGGGAATCGCGCACGTGGGCCTCGATGGCCGGTGGCTGCGCGTCAACACGAGGCTGTGCTCCATCATCGGCTATACGCACCAGGAGCTGATGGGGCTGGTGTTCCAGGACATCACCCACCCAGAAGATCTGGCCGCGGATTTGAGTCTCGTCCGGCAGATGCTCGAGGGCGAGCGCGCCACCTATTCGATGGAGAAGCGGTACTTCCACAAGTCCGGGGAGATCATCTGGATCAACCTCACGGTGTCACTCGTGAGGAAGACGGATGGCGCACCGGACTACTTCATCTCCGTCATCGAGGACATCACCCGGCGGCACCGTGCCGAACTCGAGCGGGATACCCTGCTCGCGCGCGAGCACCAGGCGCGCACGGAGGCGGAGGAACTGGTGCGCCGCCGCTCCGCCGAGCTGGACGCCGCGCGCAATGCGCTCATCCAGGCGGAGCGGCTGGCCACGGCGGGCCAGCTCGCGGCGGGCGTCGGGCATGAGATCAACAACCCCCTGGCCTACGTGCTGGCCAACATCACGTTCGCCCTGGAAGAGCTCTCGAAGCGGGAACAGGACGAGAACCTGGAGGAAGTGCGGGACGCGCTCGCGCAGGCCCGCAAGGGCGCCGAGCGCATCCGCAACATCGTGAGGGATCTGCGCACGTTCGCCAGCAGCAAGTTCGAGACCCTGGGACCGGTGGAGGTGCGCGAGGCCCTGGAGTTCTCCGTGGACATGGCGGCCCACCAGCTCCGCCAGCGGGCACGGCTCGTCCGCGACTACGAGCCGGTGCCGCCCGTGCTGGGCAACGAGTCTCGCCTGGGACAGGTCTTCCTCAACCTGGTGCTCAACGCCGCGCAGGCCATCCCGGAAGGAGCACCCGAGAAGCACCAGGTGACACTCACCCTCCGTCCCCATGAAGACACGTGGGTGTCCGTCGAGGTGACGGACACGGGGTGTGGGATCGCCACCGGGAACCTCCCGCATCTCTTCGAGCCGTTCTTCACCACCAAGCCCGTGGGCGTGGGAACCGGGCTGGGCCTGTCGGTGTGCCACGGCATCGTGACCGGGTTGGGTGGGCGGATCGAGGTCGAGAGCCAACCGGGCCGGGGAAGCACGTTCCGTGTCCTCCTGCCCATGGCACGACAGGCCGAGGCACCCAGGGGCTCCGTGACGAGGACGGAGCCTCCGCCCCCGCCCCCGCGGCGCGTGCTCGTGGTCGATGACGAGCCCGAGGTTCTCGATGCGCTCGCCCGCCTGATTGGTCCGCCGCACTCCGTGGTGAAGGCCGGGAGCGGGGCCCGCGCGATGGAATTGTTGGCGGAGGACGCCCACTACGACGTCATCTTCTGCGATCTCATGATGCCGGGCCTCACGGGCATGGATCTGCACGAGGGGATCGCGAAGAAGCATCCGGAGCTGCTCGATCGGATGATCTTCATGACGGCGGGATGCTTCACGCAGCGCGCCGTCGAGTTCCTCGAGCGCATGGAGCCCCGACGCCTCGAGAAGCCCTTCAGCCCGGAGGCCGTCCGCGACTTCCTGTGAGGGCCCCGGCCGCGCCGTCGCGCTTCGCGGGTCAGCGAGAAGCGCTCTTCGCCGGGCTCACCCAGCCAGGAAGCACGGGCTCGTCGATGCCCGTCGCGCCATCCTGCTCCAACCGGGCCCGCACCTTGGAAGGCGCCCCCACCACCACCTCCCGCCCGCGCTCGAAGCGCTGGGCCTTCACCAGCGCCAGGGTGGCCCGGTCCAACAGGAGCGCCCGGCGCGGTGAGGGGACGAGCAGCACCGAGATGTCCTTCGTCAGCGCGTTCACCGCGTCGGGCCGGAGCGTCCCGTCCCGCCGGAAGAAACGGGCCTGGACCTCGTCGTTGGTCCCGTAGTCGTCTCCGGCCCCGACCCGCGCGAGCCAGTGGGCGTACTCGCCCTGTCCATCGGCGCGCGTGGGCTCGGGAATCCCCTTCATCCCCCGCTGCCCCCAGTGGTACCAGCCCCCCTGCCAGGCCGAGCCCGGTTCGAGCTTGCGCGCGAAGCTGAAGGTGCTGTCCGTGGTGGCGCCCACGCCGCCATGACAACCGATGCAGGCGGTGGTCTCCTCGACGTTCTGCGGGCGCAGCTCGCCGCCCGCGTCCTCGATGAAGCCCTGCATGAGCCAACCGGTGCCCGTGCCCACCCCGCGCTCCACATCCGCGAGCACGCGCTTCAGCTTGTCGGGCTGCTTCATCTTCTCCCGGGCTTCCGCCTCGGCCGCCAGCTGGAGGTCGCTGTACGTCAACCAGCGGGTCTTCCTCATGTAGCGCAGTTCCTTCATCCGGGCGGCCATGCGCACCTGCCCTCCCTCCACATCGAGGTAGCGCAAGCTATGGAGGAACTCGGTGCCTCGCGGGAAGAGGCCGGCGGCGGGCCAGCCCTCGCGCGCCGGGTCCAGCCCGGCCGCCTGTCCCACGTAGCCAAAGAGACGTCCGGGCCTGGGTGGCCACACGAAGGCCACGCGCGTCGCGGAGCCGAGCACTCCATCCCCATCGAGATCCGCGCCGAACTCCCGCTCGTCCGTGGGTGGCAGCGGCACATCCACCCGGCGGATGTACGCCTCGAGGATGGCGAGATTGACGCGGTACACGGCCTTGCTCTCGCGCCCGGCCGAGTCGTGCCGGTACGCCGCGGGCAGGCGGATGAACACGTCTCCCGCGCTCCCGTTGGTCGGCCAGAACATGCCGGGAAACGGGGCATAGGCGAACGCCCGCCAGCCCGTCATGGCCCCGTCTGGAGAATGATCGAAGCCCTCGCCGTCCGTCTGGAACCAGCAGTCCGGGGTGTAGCCTCCCCACTGACCATCGCCATTCCCATCCCAGGCGGCGGGCGGATGCGCCAGCGCCGCCGCGAGCCGGAGCCCGCCACGCTCATCCACGTAGTTGTTCGACCGTACCCAGGCCAGCAGCTCGGCGTCCGACAGCTCGACGGGCGGCGGCGGCTGGACGAGGTTCGTCCAACGGTTCTCCTCGGCGGAGCGAGCCACCGAGAGGACCGTCTGGACCTCGGCGTCCTCGACGAAGTTGGGCGCGCGCGGCGTCTGGTGACACGCGAAGCAGCCGTTGCGGGTGCGGCCACCGGCTTCGTCCTGGGTGACCGCGTAGCACTGCGCGGGCAGGTAGGCGGCCGGATTCGAGAGCCGGGGAGGCACTCGCGTGTCCGTCGGCAGAGCGGCCACGAGCGCCTCCCGCATCTGGACGACGGGCGTCGGCGCGGGGCGTGGTGCGCCGCCCGAGCGCCCCACGAGGGCCGCTCCAGCCACGAGCAACCCCATCACCAGCACGATGCCTGTCGCCCTTCGGCGGCCCATGTCTTCTGCTCCCCGCGTGCTCAGTTCATCGCCGGGAACGGGCCGATGTAGCCGGTGTACGACTGCTTCATGCTCGCATCGGTGCCGGCCTTCTCGATGTCCGACTCACCGTAGGGGTGTTGGACCTGGGCCTTGATGTACGCGAAGCCGTTGATGTCCGGGTAGAAGTAGACGCCCGTCGTCTCCGAGCCGTAGGGGGCGGAGAAGATGCGGGTCAGCTCCCGCGTGACGATGTTGTAGGCCCACACCATGTCATTCTGGTGGCCATCGACGGTGTCCTCGCCGATGAGCAGCGTGTCGTACCCGTTGATGAAGGACAGGTTGTCGGGATTGGCGATGCCATTCACGCTGCAGACGTTCGCGATTCCCGGATTGGAGACACCGTTGCTGTCCACGGTCGTGAAGGTGGGATCGTAGAAGGGGCTGTTGCTCGGGTAGAGGCTGGCGCCGGGCGCCTTCAGCCACATGCCCTCGACGAGCGGCGCGGCGGACTCGACGACATAGTCACTGCCGAGCTGCACGTTGGGCGAGACGACCATCTCGTAGACCGCGCCACAGTCGTTGCGGGCGACCTGGATGTGATTGCCCCCACCCAGATCCTTGCCCTTCGGATCGTCGATCATCCCGTGGTTCAGCTCGCTGAACGACACGTAGAGCCGGTGGGCGGCGGGGTTGTACGTGATTCCCTCGGTCTTGCGGAACTCGGTGGTACCTCCGACGTAGGCCGCGTAACGGCGGCTCTCCAGGCGGGAGGCCGCCAGCTCCTGACCGGGCTTGAGCCGCAAGCACTCGCGGCCCGTCTCCGTGTTGATGGCGCGGAACCCGGAGGCCGCGCTCGGACAGGTGCCATCGCTGCCCTGGGGCTCGGTCTCGAAGATATGGGAGAACTGGATGCCGCCATCGATCAGCGCCTTGACCTCCGCGTCCGTCGCGCTGGGACCCAGGGGCAACCAGTAGATATCCGCCCGGCCCGAGGGCTGGCCCGTCGGGGTGGTCTGGAACCACCGCGCCGCGTAGAGCTGTCCCTCGGACAGGTCTCCCGGCCGCGTCGCCACGAACATGTAGAAGCCGTCATTGCTGCCATCGTCACTCAGGTAGACGGTCCTGCGATCCGGCATCACATAGGCGAGTTCGAGCGCCCGCCGGCCCGCCGCGTAGTGCTTGGCCACGGTGGTGCCGCCCGAGTCGTCGACCGCGACCTCGATCACGTAGCCATAGCGGTACGGGGAGTAGACGGCCTTGGCCTCGGCGATGGAGGCCGTGGCCGGATCCAACCCCCAGTAGCGCAGCATCGAGCGCTCGGCCTGGGTGAGCGCGCTCACCGAGGCCGCGCTCTCATAGGCGCGCGCGTCCGACGGGTACTCCTCGCTGCTCAAGTTGGTATTCCAGGGCGACACGCTGCCCGCGCAGGGAATCCAGTAGCCCTGCACGCTCGAGAAGTCGATGGGCCGGGTGCTGATGGCGGTGAGCTTTCCGTCGGACGCCTGGCGCAGCTCGGAGAGGTACATCGACGCGGGCGTGGTCTCGAACTGGGTGAGCTCGAAGAGCCTGTTGCCCTTCTGGATGAGGGCCGAGAAATCATTGGACGGAGAGATGAAGTCCGAGCCGTCCGTGTTCTTCACCGGGCCGCCATCCTTCTGGATCATGCGCCCGAAGATGTGCTCGCCCAGGGGCTGACCGGAGCGCAGCACGGTCTCGTACCGGAGGGAGACCTCCTGCCCGTTCACGCTCGCCTTGGGACTGGCGTAGACGGCCCGCTTCTCGTCCAAGGTGCGCGCGGCATTCGCCGGAGTGAAGCTGAGCGACCTGCCCTGGCCGGCCGGGCCCTGCGGCCCCGGGGCTCCCGGCGCGCCCGGTGAGCCCGGGGCTCCGGTCTCACCCGTGCACGCGGAGAGCGCGAGCGTGGTCAGGGACGCGCACACCAGGTGCCCCGTCCGGCGCACCCATCTCGAATGGGTCGATCTCATCTGTGTCCTCACCTTGGAAGAAAGGGGACGGAGCGGCTGCCAGGTCGGCTCCGATTGCCGACGGATGCTACTGGCGGCGGGTGGTCGCCCTGAAGCTGTTTGTCACAGGAACGTCACGGCCTGCTCGCCGCTCATACAGGGAGTTCAATCGGCTCCCCTTGGCGCGACGCGTTGAAACCAACTCCCTTCAGGAAGGCGCCCGCGCGGCTCTTCAAGAAGACATGGGCGTGGGGCTCGCGTCCCCTCCTCTCCAGTGCCAGCCAGGGGAAGCGGACGCTCCCTTGTTCGAACGGGTAACTATACTCCGGTCATGATCGACAGCCTGCTCGACGTGACCGTCTTCACCCGGGTGGTGAGCGCGGGGAGCCTCTCGGCCGCGGCGAGGGAGTTGGGAATGTCGCTCGCCGTCGTCAGCAAGCGCCTGGCGCGGCTGGAGAAGCGGCTCGGGGTGCGGCTCGTGAACCGCACCACCCGCAGCCTGAACCTGACCGAGGAGGGTGCCGAGTTCCATGAGCGGTGCGTGCGCGTGCTCGACGAGATTGGTGAAGCGGAGGAGAAGGTGCGCTCCCTGCGGCGTGGGGCGAGCGGACTGCTGAAGGTGACCGCGACCGCGGCCTTCGCCCGTCGGCACCTCGGGCGGCTCATCCCCCTCTTCCTGGAGCGCTATCCCGACATCCGTGTGCAGCTCGACGTCTCGGACTCGGTGATCGGCCTCGTGGAGTCGGGCTACGACGTCGCCATCCGCTTCGGCGCCCTGCCCGACTCGAGCCTGATCGCCAGACGACTCGCGCCCAATCACCGGGTGGTGTGTGGAGCGCCCTCCTATTTCGCCAGGAAGGGCAGGCCCCGGCGCCCCGCCGATTTGAAGAACCATGACTGCATCGCCTTCGGCAACCCGCCGAACCAGGACTGGCAATTCGAGGGGCGCGGTGGAGAGACGACGACGGTGCGCGTCGCGGGCTCGCTCGTGACCAACAATGGCGAGGTCGCGCACGAGTGGGCGCGCGAAGGCGGTGGGCTCGTGCTCAAGTCGATCTGGGACGTCGGAGTGGACCTCGATGCCGGACGGCTCGAAGTGGCACTGCCCGATTACCGGGTCCCCGCCGCTCCCATCCACGCCATCTACCCCCACACCCGCGGGGTCGCGGCGAAGGTGAAGGTCTTCATCGAGTTCCTCGGCGGAGAGCTTCGCGCGGCCTACCGGTGGGACGGCATGGACCGGGTGGAGAACTCCGCCTCCACGTGAGGGCTCGCGAGAGGCCCCGCTCGTTCCGGGACGCGCGCTCAGGGCGTCACGACGGCGCCGATCCTCGTGAGGAACGTGAGGTTGTCCTCCAGGTGCCAGTTCGTGGAGATGCGGCCATTCTTGATGGTGTAGATGTCCACGGCGTCGAATTGGATGGAGCGGCCATCGCCCTGGATGTCACCGAACCGGCCGGTGAAGTGGCCGGTGAAGCGCAGGCGGCTGATGACCTGCTCTCCCACCACCCAGGCCTCCTCGACCGAGACCAGGAGGTCCGGCACCGCCGCACGGAAGGCGCGCGAGGCGACGATGGGACCCGTCGGTCCTTGCGGTCGGCCCTCGGGAAGGTTCAGGTCGATGAAGTTCTCGGCGAGCGCCGCCCGGGCGTACGCCTCCTCCCCCGTGTTCCAGAAGGCGTAGTAGCGCCGTGCCGCCAGAAGCTGCGTGTACGTCTGGTAGTGGGTCAGGCCCCCATCCACCGTGAGCTTCTTGGGCTGAGGCAGCTCCTCGGCCGCGAGAGTAGACGAGCCAACGAGGGTGGCGAAACCGACAAGGGCGGCCAGGATGTGAGTCGCGATACGCATGGGCATCTCCCGTGATTGAGCGTGTTCGTCACGCGTCGTGGGATGAATGAATGCGTGAAACGCGCGGCACCGGAAACGGCTGGGGCGTGAAGGGTGCCTTTCGTTTTTGGAAAGGGTGGGCTTCACGTGAACCCCGCTGGCGGCCGCGTTCCCCAACCAGAAGAACGGCGAGCCGCCCTCCTTCACCAGGAAGCGCTTGTTGTTGCTCACGCGCAGCTTGGGAAGCGCCGCCAGGGCGGCCGTGTCCATGCCCGTGCCCTCCGTGTCCGGCGTCGAGCCCGTCTCCGGCATGTCGAGCGGCGTCTGCTCGGATCCACCAGTATTGCGGAAATCAAGAGGGTCGGGATTGATTGAAACCCGGAGTGCGGTTACATTGAGCAAGCAATGATTGTCCTGACGTGCCAGCGTCGATTTAGCCGCCCCCCGAGCCCCATCAGGTGCCGGGAGGCCGTGCTGCGTCGCTAGCCCGTTCTCCCTCGGCGGATCGCCTCTCGGCGTGACGCCCACCTGGACCAGGGGTTCGGGGGGTGTCCGAGCGTGGCGCCGCCTGCTCCTCCGCTCGAGGACCCGGCGTCGCCTGGAGCTGTCTTCCTTCCACTCCAGTCCGAGAACCCTTCCATGTCCGTCCGTATCCTCAGCACCGACGCTGTCCGCTATGCCTTGTCCATTCGCGACCTGACCGATCCCTCCTCCGGCCCGCATGCCATGCAACGGCTCGTCGACGACGTGCTCGCCGCCCTTCGCGAAGCGTGGCGTTGTGACGTGCGGCTGCAGCGGCGAAGCCCCATCGTCTCCGTCTCCGACAATTATGATCGGCTGCGCTACCCGCCCGACGGTGCCGCCCGCGACGAGCGCTATACACGTTATGTCTGTGACACCGCGCTGCTGCGCACGCAGACCTCGGCGATGATTCCGCCGCTGCTGCGCCAGCTCGCCAACACGCCCCCCTCCCCCGAGGACGTGCTACTCGCCTGTCCCGGGCTCGTCTATCGCCGTGACAGCATCGATCGGCTGCACACCGGCGAGCCCCACCAGATGGACCTCTGGCGCGTGCGGCGGGGCGCTCCGCTCGGCGTCGAGGCGCTGCGCCACATGGTGGAGACGGTGGTGCGCGCGCTGCTCCCCGGGCGGGAGTGGCGCGTCACCCCGGCCCGGCATCCCTACACCACGGAGGGGCTGCAAATCGACGTCCACCAGGGCGGAGAGTGGGTGGAGATTGGCGAGTGTGGCCTCGCCCACCCCGAGCTGCTCGCCGAGAGCGGGCTCGATACGGCGCGCACCTCGGGACTGGCCATGGGCCTGGGGATGGATCGCCTCCTCATGCTGCGCAAGGGCCTGGACGACATCCGCCTGCTGCGCGCCGAGGATCCGCGCATCCACTCACAGATGCTCGACCTGGAGCCCTACCACGAGGTGTCCTGCATGCCCGCGGTGCGCAGGGACCTGTCCCTGGTGCTCGAGGGAGACGCCACCAGCGAGGAGCTGGGAGACATGGTGCGCGCCGCGCTCGGCCCCCAGGCCGAGGTGGTGGAAGCCGTCGAGGTGCTCTCGGAGACGCCCTACGAGGCGCTGCCCCCCGCCGCCGTGGAGCGGCTCGGCATCTCCCCCGGGCAGAAGAACGTGCTGCTGCGCGTGGTGCTGCGCGCGCTCGATCGCTCACTCACCCACGCCGAGTGCAACGAGTTGAGGGACCGCATCTACGCGGCCCTGCACCGAGGCAGCGCCTGGCAGTGGGCATCGGCCTCCGCGCCTCATCCGTGACGCGTGACGTGGAAACCTCGAGCCCCCGGTGACACCTTCGCGGCTCCCCGGTGTTTTCTGGAGAATTCCTATTCCTCACCGGGGAGCAGCACTCATGGTTTCCAATCGATTCCTCGCGAGTCTGGCCAGTGCGCTGGCATGGGGCGGACTCGTGGGTTGTTCGAACCCAGCTCCAGACGTGGATGGCGCGCGGGCCACCAACGCCCAGGCCATGACCGAAGCCCAGGCCCCCCTGGGTCACGTCGCCGCCGGCAAGCGTCTCTTCAGCGAGGCGTTTCCCCAGACCAACGGGCGCTCCTGCGCCACGTGCCACACCCTGAGCGAACACACGACGCTGAGGCCCACGAGCGTCGAGGCGCGACTGGCCGCCAACCCGGGGGATCCACTCTTCCGACGCATCGACGCGGACGACCCCGACGCGGCACAGCCCACGTATGAGCATCTCAAGAAGGGCCTCGTCCGTGTGGTCCTACCACTCCCCAGCAACATGGATGTCATCGACGACGCGGGCAACGTCATCACCCCCGCCGACCGGAAGATCTCCGTCTGGCGTGGAGTGCCAACCATCGAGGACATGGCGATCTCCGGGCCGTATCAGCTCGATGGCCGGGCGGCCACGCTGGAAGAGCAGGCACGGGCCGCGATCCTCAGTCACAGCGAGGGACACGAGGTGGGGCCCGCGCCGCTGAAGCAGATCGCCGACTTCGAGCGGAGCGTGTTCTCGTCACCCCGGGCCCAGTTCGTCTCGAAGCTGCTCGAGGCCGGCGTTCCCCACGACCAGATTCCCAATCCCGAGGACTTCATGTTGCTCTCCGCCCAGGAGCAGCGTGGCCGCGAGGTCTTCGAGCTGGCCTGCGCGGCATGTCATGGCGGCCCCACCACGAACCAGATCACGAACCGCGCCGTCCACGCGTCACTCTCCGCCGCGCTCAAGCCAGACGGCAACGTCCTCTTCACCCAGGTGCCAGGACAGGGGCCCGTCCCCGTGCGGGTACCTCGCCCGGGCAACGAATTCGTGAACATCGGGTTCGGGGCGCTCTCCTATCTCGGGCAGCTCGGACAGCTCCCGCTGTACACCTCCTCCGTGGAGCTGCCGCGCTACCGCTTCCGCTTCTATACGGACGGCACGCGCCAGCACGCCGTCACTGAACTTCCGCCCATCCCGGTCACGGCCAGTGGTGAGCCCTTCGATCCAACTCCGGCACTCGACGAGAACGGACTGCCCATCGTCGGTCCCAACGGCCTGCCCCAATGGTTCACCACCGATCCCGGCCGCGCGCTCATCACGGGAGAGCCCTCGGATTTCGAGGCCTTCGACGTGCCGTCGCTTCGGGGCATCGCGGGGACGGCTCCGTATTACCACGACAACAGCCACGAGACCCTGCGCGACGTCGTCGACGGCTACAGCCGGCTCATCCTCCCCTTCACCGTGGCGATGAACCTGCCGCCCGTTCACCCCCCCGAGACACCCGGAGGTCTGCCCGAGGCGCTCAACCCCGAACAGAAGCGGGACCTCCTGGAGTTCTTGAAGCGGCTGTGAGCGCGTCCTCGGGTGTTCTGCCTGGATCTGCGCTGCAACGAGCGGATCGAGTCGGCGACGAATCTGGCCGGCCGGAATGCCCTGGACGAGAACCGGCAACTCCTCGAACGCATGGCCCGCTTCGCGACCGAGGCACTGGGTCTCGACCTCGGCCCAAAAGAGTGAGCGGGCGCGGTGCCACGCGCGGGACTACTCCGTGCGGCAGCGCTCCAGCAGGGCGCCCGCCCAGGTGAGGCCGCTGCCCACCACCGCGAGCGCCACCGCGTCCCCCACCTGGGGGTTGTCCCAGTTCTCAGAGAGCACGGTGGGCGCGCCCGAGGCGCCGCAGTTGCCGCGGTACTCCACGTTGGAGAAGTGGCGCGCGTCGGCGACCTCGGTGCGCCGTTGCACCGATTCCAGCATGCGCAGGTTCGCCTGGTGCCCGATGAGGCTCAGCCCCTCCGGGGTGCGCTCCGGCGAGGTGGCGAGGTAGTGCGCGCGCAGTTCGAGGAAGGTCTCACTGGCGCGCTTGATGGCGAAGGCCTGGACAGCGGCGCCCTGCTGGGTGAAGTGGCCGGCGCGGGGCACCTTCACCTTGTCCGCGCCCGAGGGGCTTCCACCGAGCAGTGTCTGGGTGATGCGCCACGGTCCGGGGATGCGCGGGCTGAGCAGTGCGGCGCTGGTGCCGTCGCCCCACAGCACGCAGCTCGAACGGTCCGAGTAGTCCACCACGCGGGTGGAGTTCTCCGGGTTCACCACGAGGATGAAGTCCGGCAGGCGCTCCGGCCGCATGCCCGCCAGGAAGTGGAGCTGGGCGCAGAAGGACGAGCAGGCGGCGTTGAGATCCATGGACGGCGCCTCGATGCCCAGCGCCTCGGCGATGCGACAGGCCTCCGCTGGAATGCACTCGTCGGGTGAGCAGCCGCCCGCCACCACCATTCCCACGTCCTTCACGTCACGTCCCGCCCGCTGGAGCGCCATCAACGCCGCTCGCTTGCCTGTCTCCGCGTTGGAATACAGCGCGGCCTCCAGCGCTCCGCGCACGTCCCGGTTACGGGTCTCGCGGATGTAGTCGAGCGGTAGCACCGTGTGCCGGGTGCGGATGCCTACCCGCTCGACGATCCAGGAGTCGTTCGTCTCCAGGCCAATGTCCTGGAAGAACGCGTTGGTGATGAGGTTCTCCGGGTGGAAGTGTCCGAGTGCGTGGAGGAACATGGCCGTCCTCTACCCACGCCATGTCAGCGCCATGCCACGGCCGCGCGGATTTCACACGAGTGTCACCGTTTGACGCGGCGCACCACCCGCGCGCATCCCGTCCGGCTCCCGAGGCCCGGGAGAGCGTTTCGCCAGGGCCTCGGCTGGGGGCCTGGTGGCGAAGGCAGACAGGAGAGCGCCGTCCTGTCGAGTGAACAGCTCTTGTCCACGGCGGAGGTCGGGGGCCTCGCACGAGCGGGCCCGCCAGCAGCGTGACACCAGACAAGTCCCTGAAACTCCTGGAACACGTGAATTGGCCTCGAACTTGCTCCCGGGTGGCGGACCACGAGGTCCCAACTCAACACCGCTGCTAGACTTCGTCAGGATGAGCACTGAATGGGTCAGACACTCGTGGGGGGGCCTCGTGCTGGGAGGCTGCGTGCTGCTCCAGCCCGTGTCCGCGGCCGCCGCCTCCGACTGGTTCTCGGATGACTTCGAAACGGGAGCGCTGATCGCGCCCGAGGGCCGGTGGGACAATGCGAGGAGCATCAGCCCCAACACCCTCGTCAACGGGGCGGAGGGAGCCCACCGGGGGCAGTACGGCCTCACCCTGATCGACAGGAACAACAGCAACGTCTCGGAATACCAGGGGGGCGCCGACTTCGCGAACACCCCCCTGACCTCGGAGTTCTTCATCCGCTCGTGGATGCGCCTGCGCGACGTCGGCAACCCCGGGAAAGTGGTGGCCATCCAGGCCAATCCGATGAAGGTGGAGCTGCGGCTCCTGGCGCCGGACCCGATCTGGGAACTGTCCGTGAGGAAAGGCACGGAGCAGACCTACGCCAGCGTGCATGGAACACGGGTGGAGCAGGATCGTTGGTACCTGGTCGAGTTCAGCGCCCGGGGGCTGAGAACCACCCACGGAGAGGCCAGGTTGTGGGTGGATGGCGTCGAGCAGGGGTCGAGCGAGGAGCGCACCACGCTCTCCGGACTCGACTGGCGCGATGCGATCTACGTGTTGGAGTGGCTCCAGGTGGGCGAGCCCTGGACGGACCAGGGGTACTTCACCGGCTCCATCGACTTCGACGACGTGCGGGTGAGCGCCACGCCCATGGCGAGCCGGCTGCGACTCCAGCGGACGGAGGACACGGGCGCGGCCTCGGGGTGCCTCGCCGTGGACGTGTCCTTGCGGAGCTCCGCCACCGGGGCGCTCGCGCCCGCGCCCTACGAGACGGAGGTGTCCCTGTCCACGACGGCGGGAGAGGGCCGCTACCACGCGGACGGGACCTGCAAGTCCCCGGTGGAGCGCGTGCGTCTGCCCACGGGGACCTTCGAGCGGCGCGTGTACTTCCGTCCGGGGGGTTCCCCGGGAAGGGTGACGTTGGCGGCCTCGCATCCGGACTTCCTCCCCGCGACGCTCCAGGTGGAGGGAGATGGGAGCGCAGTGGGAGACGAGGACGGCGGCGCGGCGGGGGGACCCTGGACGATGGGCCTGGGTTGCTCCTCGGCGCCAGGGGCTCTCGTGTCGCTGCCGGTGCTGCTGTGGCCCTGGCTCCTACGGAGTCGCCGGGGTCGGCCGGGGGCGGCTACCCGCCAGGAGTGAAGCGCAGGCCGGTGACGCCCAGCAGGTGCGCGGTGCCGTACGAGGCGTTCGCCGGCAGCAGGCGTCCGCTCACCTCCACGAAGAGGTCGAGCTTGCTGGACAGGGGGAGGCTCGCTCCGGCGGACAGTCCGCCGCCGAAGAGGAACGGCCCTCCCAGGGCGTACCCATCCAGCGAGAGGGAGAAGGTCAGCGGCCCCACGAGCTTCGGCGCCTGGGCTCCCAGTCGCGCGGACGCCCCGAACCGGCGGCCCACGGTGGCGTTGAGCTCGCCATAGACATACGTGCCCGCCAGCCTCGCTCCGGCCTCCAGTCCCACGCCCGACAGGGGTGACAAACCCAGCGCGGCCCGGGCCTGGACGCTGAAGGCGGGTACGGACCAGGGCGCCTCCTTCGAAGCCACGGGAGGAAGGACGACGCGCACCTGCTCCGTCCGGCCGGGCCGCACCTTGACCTGGAGCAGGGTCCTTCCCTCGTCCACGTCCAGCGTGTGCGTTCCGATGGGGACCGGACCCCGCCAGGGCGATTGTCCGAGCGGTTGTCCATCCAGCCGAAGCCGTGCGCCGGAAGGCTCGACCTCCACGGCCAGCTCGCCCCGGAGCCGCTCACGCAGGCTCTCGAAGCGCGCCACCACGGTGGGCTGCACGCGCTCCGGCTCCAGACGCACGTCCGGGTCCGACTCGAGCGCCTGGGCGAAGGCGGCCTCCATCTGCGAGTAGCGACGGAGCGCCGCGTATGCCTCGCCCCGGACCAGGAGCAGCCGCGCGCTCCGCGTCTCGTCCCGGGTCTTGCGCAGTCCCGCGTCCACACGGGAGAGCGCGGACTCGAAGTCCCCTTCGGACAGGGCCTCGAGCGCCGCATCCAGCTCGCGATGCTCGTCGGCGGGCGAACCAGCGGCGAGCAGCAGCGACATCACCAACAGGGAAACGCTCATTCGTGAAGCTCGATGCGTACCACTGCTTTCGTACCCGGCAAAACCTCAACGGGGCGTTCCTGTGGGAAGAAGCCGTCGCGCTCCACGCGCACGGAGTGACGTCCCGCGGGCAGCTCGAGCGACACCGGAGTGGCCCCGTGGTGCTTGCCGTCCACGCTGACGTTGGCCCAGACCGCCCGGCCCTGGTGCAGGGTCACCACGCGCACCTCGCCCCTGCCCTGCTTCGTCTTCTGGCGGGAGTCACCTCCCACGGTGGAGGACACGAGCGGGGCCCGCGCGCCCCGGGTCCGGCCGGGCGCCGTCGTCGGGGATGCGGGCGTATTGGAGACGGGTGCGCTGGAAGCGGGAGCCCCTGGCTCTGGAACCAGGGCGGCCGCGGTCGCCACGCCCGGAGCGGCGGGGGCCGCGTCGAAGTCCCTCGCCGGAGTGGAGTCCCGAACCGGGAGAGCTTCCCGCGCCAGGCTCGGAGTGGCGGCGGCGGGCCTGGCCGGAGCGGCAGACTCGGAAGAGACCGAAGCCGTCACCGCGGGCGGGGCCGGGGCCTCCGCCGTGCGGCGATGCGTGAACGTCGTGAGGAGGAGCGCGCCCACGCTCGTCCCCCCCAACAGCACCAGGGACACGCGCCGCACGTGCTTCCCACGCCCCGCGGAAACGGGCGCTGGAGGAGGCGTCGAAGTGGAGGACGCCAACGCCACCGGCGGGCTCGTGCTCGTGCGCTCCGCGTCCTCCAGCGCCGCGAGCAGCACGAGAGCACTCTCCTGGCGCTGCTCCGGATTCATCGCGGTGGCCTGGACGAGAACCTCCACCCAGGAGCGCGGAAGCCACGGGGCCTGGGCCTGGAGTGCCGGAACCGCGGCCCGTGGCCCCTCGCCGAGCAGCCGGCACGTGCTCGACGGAGGCAGCCCCGTCAAGGCCTCCAGCAGCACCAGCCCCAGGGAGAAGATATCCGCGCGGCTGTCGACGGGCTCGCCCCGGGCCTGCTCCGGCGCCATGTAGCTGGGCGTGCCAAGCCGCGCGCCGGTCCGGGTGAGCTCCTCGCCGCGGTGCTCCCAGAGGATGCCGAAGTCGAGCAGCGTGGCGTGCCCACCGGGCGAGACGAAGATGTTGCCCGGCTTGATGTCGCGGTGGACGCAGCCGCGCTGATGGATGAAGTCCAACCCGGCGCACAGCTGCCGCGCCAGGGCGAGCACCTCCGGTACCGGCATGGGCCCGGGCACCGAGCGCAGGTAGCGCGCCAGGGACATGCCCTCCAGGTGCTTCATCACGATGAAGGGACGCCCACCCTCGCGGCCCACCGCGTGGATGGGGGTGATGTGCGCGTGCTCCAGCCGCGCCATCGCCCGCGCTTCCCGCTCGAAGCGCGCCACGCTCTCCGGGTCCTCGCACAGCGGCTCGTGGAGCAGCTTGATGGCCACGGTGCGCTCGAGCGCGAGATCCCGGGCCCGGTACACCTGGCCCATGCCTCCGGCTCCCAGCAGTGCCTCCAGCCGCCACTTGCCCTCCAGCACGTCCCCCGGGGCGAGCGACGGCCGCATCGGCATATGCGGGCGCCCTTCCGCTTCCCCGGCGTGCTGGGTGATGGCGGTGCACTCCGTGCAGGCAGCCCCCTGAAAGGGGACGGGCAGCCCGCAGGTAGCGCACGAGGAGGCTTGCTTGTGGGGATGCATGGGGGGCTCTATGTTGCCATACCGCATGGTCTTCTCCTCCACCGAACCATTGACCCCCGGTGCCCTGGCGGAGGGGCGACCAGCAACGCGGGGTCCTCGATTCCGCGTGGTGGTGGAGACGGGGCCGGACGCGCGGAGGGATCTTCCCCTCGAAGGCACGTTGCTGGTGGGCACCCAGGTGGAAGGCGGCCTGCGGCTGAGCGATCCGACGGTGTCGCGGGTCCACCTGGAACTCCAAGCCCGGCCGGAGGGCGTGCGAGTCCGGGACGTGGGCTCGCGCAACGGCACCTGGTCGCTGGGCGTGCGGATCCACGAGGTCACCGTCGCGGGCGAGGCCCGCTTCACACTGGGCAAGACGACGCTGCTCGTCCTGCCCGAGACGACCGAGGAGGCAGCCGAGCCCGCGCCCCTCACCACCTTCGGCCGCGCGCTGGGGCAGAGCGCCGCGATGCAGAAGCTGTTCGGCGTGCTGGAGCGCACCGCGCGCTCCTCCTTCTCCGTGCTGTTGCTCGGCGAGACGGGCACCGGCAAGGAGCTGCTGGCCGAGGCGATCCACCGGGCCTCGCCCCGGAACAACCAGCCCTTCGTCATCGTGGACTGTGGGGCGGTGGTGCCCTCGCTCATCGAGAGCGAGCTGTTCGGGCACGCGAAGGGGGCCTTCACGGGCGCACATGCCGAGCGCCAGGGACACCTGGTGCAGGCGGATGGCGGCACGGTCTTCCTCGACGAGGTGGGCGAGCTTCCGCTGGAGCTCCAGCCGAAGCTGCTCCGGGTGCTGGAGTCGGGCACGGTGCGCCGGGTGGGCGACAACGCCGCGAAGGACGTGGACGTGCGCGTGGTGGCGGCCACGCACCGCGACTTGAAGGCGGAGGTGGCCGCGGGGCGCTTCCGCGCGGACCTCTACTACCGGCTGGCGGTGGTGCCGGTGCGCGTCCCCGCGCTGCGCGAGCGCGCGGAGGACATCCCCCTGCTGGCGCGGCACCTCTTCCAGCAGGCCGGTCAGCCCGACTTCCCCCTCACCGAGGAGCTGGTGCAACGGCTGGTGGGCTACGACTGGCCGGGCAACGTGCGCGAGCTGCGCAACTTCGTGCACCGGGTCCTCGCGGCGGGAGACGCGGAGCTGCCGGACGCGAGGCCAGTGAGCGCGGTCACCGCGACCGAGGACTTGAGCGGCCTGACCTTCAAGGAGGCCAAGGAGCGGATGGTGGAGGCCTTCACCCGCGAGTACCTGACGGCGCTGCTCGCACGGTGCGGCAACAACATTTCGGAGGTGGCGCGCACGGCGGGGATGGCGCGCAGCCACGTCCACGGACTGCTCAACCGCTACGGGCTGAAGGCGGGAGACTGAGCGTCAGCCCTTCGTCCCATGGGTCGGGCGGGACACGTCGGCGGTGTGGGTGACGGTGGCGCCCTCCCGCGCGCGGTCCTGGCCCCAGGCGAGGCGCCCGGAGCCGGGGAGCCAGGGAGCCACCAGCGTGGCCAGCTCGGGCAGGCCCACCAGGGGGGCCTCGGCGCGCAGGGCGAGGTCGAGCGACGTGCGCAGCTCCATCAACGAAGGGCGCCGCGAGGACTCCTTGGCGAGGGCCGCCGTCACGCCGCGCTGGAGCGCCTCGGGCACGGCGGGCCGCACCGCGCCGAGTCCGCGGGGGACTTCCTTCAACACCGCTTCCATCGTCCGCACCGGAGTTTCCCGCCGCAGGGGCTGCACCCCCGAGAGCAGCTCGTAGAGCGTCAGCGCCAGTCCATGCACGTCCGTCTGACCATCCAGCGGCGCCTCGCGAAGCTGCTCGGGCGCGGCGTATTCCAGACGGGCCTTGACCCGGCCGGGCTGCGTCTCCGTCAGCCGTCCACTCCTGCGGGCGATCCCGAAGTCGAGCAGCTTCACCGCTCCGGTGTCGGCGATCATGATGTTGCCGGGATGGAGGTCCCGGTGGACGAGCCCCAGGGGTTGACCCTCCCGGCCCCGGAGGACGTGCAGGTAGGCCAGACACTCGGCCACGTACGTGGCGATGCGCGCCGCGTGGGCCCAGGGCAGCGGCCCCTGCCCCGCGGCTCGGCGTGCCTCCAGGAGCTGCGCCAGGGTGAGGCCGTGCACGTAATCGAACACGAGGAACAGCAGCCCATCCTGCTGGCCGAAGGTGCGCAGCCGCGCCAGGAACGGATGATGGAGCAGGGTGGACAGGTGGGCCTCGTCCAGGAACTGCTTCACCCAGGTCTCGTCTCCGGCGACCTCCGGACGCATCCGCTTGAGCGCCACCAGCCGGTCCGGCCCCACCCCACCCTTCACCTCCGCGAGGAACACCTCGGACATGGCGCCCATGGCCAGACGCTTGAGAAGGACGAAGTCATCGAGGCTCGGTGCCTGTTGCATGGAAGACTCCAGGCTACTCATTTCCAGCGCCAACAGGACATCGGGTGGCATGGCCGCCCGGGTGCGCGTTCCGGGCCGGGCGTTGACTCGAGCGAGATGCGGTGGCACCTTGCGCCCATTGGATCGTGCGAATGACTCGCGCGGCGGGAGGTGTGCCATGGGAACTGTACTGAACGGTGCCTCGGGTCGCTCCACGCCGACGCTCGCCTGACCGGGCGCGCTCCGCTCCCTCGCTGAAGTCGAGACGAACGGGCCTGCCGCCTTCGGTGCGCGGGTGCCGGCACGGAGTTCTGTCGATCTGACCTGGCCGACGTGTCTTCCGCGTGCTCCGCGTCTGGGGCTGCTGGGGCGCGTGCGGCCTGACGGGAACCGTTTGTCTTCATGACTTCTTCCAAGCATCGCCGTGGCCGCGCCTCGCGTAGGGGCGCGGATTCTTCCCTGCTGTCTTCTGAAACCGATTCCATCCCCGCGCGCCATCTGCGCGTCCAGTCCACCCTGTTCCAGGAGGTGTCCCGCCTCTTCCGTGGAGAGCTGTCCGATCCCTTGCTCGAGGGCGTCGCGGTGACGTCACTCGAGCTCACGCCGGACGGGCGCAACGCCCGTATTGGCTTCACCCTGCCCCCCGATGTCGCGGCCACCGGACCTGTGCCGGTCGAGAAGGCCCTCGAACGCGCGAGCGGATTCATCCGCGCGCAACTCGCGCTGGGGTTGGATCTCAAGCGGGTGCCGCACCTGCGCTTCATCTACGTGGGCGAGGCGCCCGCCTGGCGCGAGGAGCACGAGGAAGGGGGTGAGGCATGATGCCGCGCGTCCTCGAAAGCCCACCGGGGGCCGTCCCCATCCTCGCCTGGGCCCGCGCGGTGCCGGCGGGCGCGGTGAAGCAACTCCAACACATCGCGAGCCAGCCCTACGTCGTCGAGCACGTATCGGCCATGCCGGATGTCCACATGTCCGAGGGGGTCGCGGTGGGCACCGTCTTCGCCACCGAGCGCCACATCGTCCCCGGGGCGCTCGGGGGCGATCTCGGCTGCGGGGTGAGCGCCGTGCGCTTCGACTACCCCGCCTCGGCGATCGATCGAGCGGGGCTGACACGCCTCCTCGCCGCGTTCGCGCGGGCCGTGCCCGTGGGCGACGCGGTGCACCGGGGACGAGGGCTGCCACTGCCACTGCCACCCGGGCTCGAAGAAGCGCGCCTGTCCACCCACCGCCTCCAGCGCGAGTGGGAAAGACTGGCGCCCAGACATCTGGGAACGCTCGGGGGTGGCAACCACTTCCTCGAGTTGGACCGGGATGCGGGGGGAGACCTCTGGCTGTTGCTGCACACGGGCTCACGGGGCGTCGGTGCCGCCATCGCCGCCCACCATGTGCGAGTGGCCCAGGCCCAGGGAGAGGGCTCGCTGCCCGGCCTGAGCACGGACACTCCCGAGGGCGCCGCCTGCCTCGCGGATACCGGGCTGGCGTGTCACTTCGCCCGCGCCAATCGCGACATGCTCCTGTCTCGCGCGGGAGCGGTGCTCGCCGACATGCTCGGGAGGGAACCGCTGCCGGACTCCCGCGTGGACGTCCACCACAACCACGTCGCGGCCGAGCAGCACTTCGGCCGCGTGTTGCTCGTCCATCGCAAGGGGGCCATCGGTCTGGCACCCGGACAGACAGGCCTCATCCCCGGCAGCATGGGAACGGCCTCGTACCTCGTCACGGGAAGAGGCGAACCGCGCTCCTTCGGCTCGTGCTCGCATGGGGCGGGCCGGGTGATGACACGCAAGGAGGCTCGAGCCCACATCCGTCCGGACGCACTGGAGCACGCCTTGCGCCGCGTGGTGTTCGACATGGGACGCGCCGCCTCCCTGGTCGAGGAGGCTCCGGCCGTCTACCGCGACATCACCGAGGTACTGGAGGATGAGGAAGAGCTCGTGACGCCGTGGCTGCGGCTCACGCCCATCGCGGTGCTCAAGGGCTGAACAGTTCGCCGTGTCGACGATCCGCGTGGAGGGTGCGGGCGTCGACACGTTGGGTCTAGATTCTCCCGGTATGACACGGGGATCGAGACTCAAGACCAGCCTGGCCGTGCTCCTCCTGGGCGCATCCGGGTGCAAGCGGGCTCCGCCCCCCGAGTGGGGCGGAGAGGTCGTCGAATGGATGGATCCTGCTTACGAGGATCCGGAGCCCGAGGTCTCCGACCCCGAGGCGGTCTTCGAGCCCCTGCGGACCCCTCCACGAGCCTCCAGCTTCCTCGTGCTGGGGGGCGGAGGAGAGCCCGCCAGCAATGAGATCGCCCTGGAGAAGAACGTCCTCTACTTCCAGCGGACGCTGCGATCACTCGGACTCGCCCCCGAGTCGGCGTCCATCTATTTCGCCAACGGGACGGACGGAAAGGCCACGGTCCGCTACCGCGCCACGGGCAAGAGCGCACACGATTCGTTCAAGTCCCTGGAGATTCCCCACCTCAAGGGAGCGGCGACGCTGGAGCACTTCCTGGAGTGGCTGGAGGACAAGGCCCGGAACGCGCCCGAGCGACCGGTCTTCCTCTACTTCACGGGCCATGGGGGAATGAACGGCAACAACCTGAACAACAACCACCTGGCGCTCTGGGACTCGGACACGCTGACGGTGCGCGCCTTTGGCCTCTTCCTGGGCCGGCTCCCGAGCACCACCCCCGTCGTCACGATGATGTCGCAGTGCTACTCCGGCTCGTTCGCCAACTTCATCTACCAGGACGCCAACCCACGACGTCCCGTGGTGGCGCAGCCCCGTTGTGGCTTCTTCGCCACGGTGGAGTACCTCCCCTCGGTCGGGTGCACCCCGGAGGTGGACGAGGCGGATTACCGGGACTACAGCTCCAGCTTCTTCGCGGGGCTCGCGGGCGTCAGCCGGACGGGGAGCGCGGTGGCCTCGGCCGACCATGACGGGGATGGACGGGTGAGCTACGCCGAGGCCCATGCGTTCGCCAAGGTCGATGGCGAGACGACGGACCTGCCCATCTCCACGTCGGAGGCCTGGCTGCAGCAGCGCGTCAGGGGCGCGGACATGAGAGCCTTCCTCTCCAAGCCTATTCTCGACGTGTCGCGCACCGGGCGCCCCGAGCAGCGCTATGTCGTGGAGTCACTCGTGCGCAGGCTGCGCTTCATCGCCGAGCGCTCCTGGCTCGACAACCTCCAGGCCGTGGAACTGAAGACGGCGGAGAGCGAAGCGGATGCCATGCGCCTGCGCATGGAGCTGCTCAACATCGGCATGGAGCACAAGGTCCGCGCATCGGGAAGTGCTCCGGCGCTCGCCGTCCTCGATCGTCTGCTCCAGTGCGAGCGCGGCTCCTGGGACTCGCCACCGGGCAGGACCCCGGCTCCGGTCCCCTCTCCGCCCTCCGCGGCCAGCCAGGATCACGACAAGGGAAACGCCACCTGATATCCCCTGGCCCGGCCGCGTGAGGAGAGAGCCCCACGGGTGCCCGGACCGGAGCGCGAGCTGCGGAGTCGTTGGGAGAGAGCGTTGGACGCGACACAGCAGGTGGGGAAGTATCAGTTGGTCCGCAAGCTCGCCGCGGGAGGCATGGCCGAGGTGTTCCTCGCCAAGGCCGCGGGGCCCATGGGTTTCGAGAAGACCCTGGTGCTCAAGCGCATCCTGCCCCAACTCGCGCAGGAGCCCGCCTTCATCCAGATGTTCCTGTCCGAGGCCAAGCTCGCCGCCCGGCTGACGCATCCGCACATCGCGCAGATCTTCGACTTCGGCGAGGCCGATGGCGCCTACTTCCTGGCCATGGAGTACATCGACGGCCCCAGTCTGCGCGCGCTCATCAAGCGCGCCGCGGCCCAGGGACTGGCCCTGCCGCCCGCCATATGCGCCCGGCTCATCGCCGACGCGTGCGAGGGGTTGGCCTTCGCCCACGACTTCGCGGACCCCGACACGGGCGAGCCCCTGGGGCTCATCCACCGGGACATCAGCCCGGACAACATCCTGCTGTCCCGGCAGGGAGCGGTGAAGGTGGTGGACTTCGGCATCGCCAAGGCCGCCGGGCAGGCCCACAAGACCGAGAGCGGCGTCATCAAGGGCAAGCTGGCGTACATGCCGTCCGAACAGATACGGGCCAGGGAACTGGACCGGCGTGTGGATGTGTACGCGCTCGGGGTGGTGCTCTACGAGCTGCTCACGGGCCAGCGCCCCTTCATCTCGGACACGGACGCCGGGCTGATGCAGGCCATCCTCTACGAGCAGCCCATTCCCGCGGCCCGGCTCCGTCCGGATCTGCCACAGCCCCTCAGGCGGATTCTCGGCAAGGCACTCGCCAGGGAGCGCGAGCAACGCTACCCGGACTGCCACGACTTGCAGGCGGACCTGGAGAGCTTCATCGTCTCCGCCGGCAAGCCCGTGACGACGCAGCAGGTGGCCCAGCTCATCCGGGCGACCTCGGACACGCCGATGCCGGCCATGACACCGGCCCCCATGCCGACGGCTTCCGAGCCACCGAACCTCGCCAGGAGACGCCCCTCCTCGAGCACGAACGAGGCGCTGACCGCGAAGCAGCGCGCGTCCCCACCCTCGAGGGACATCCCCAACACCCTCGTCACCCCGCTCCCCCGGAGCGTCGAACTCGAATCAACGCGCCCGTCACGGCCCACCCTGCCACCCGTCCCCGCGTCCTCCCCCGACATGGAGGGCCAGGAACCACAGCCGATGACGGAGGCGGCGCGTCAGACGGCCGTGCCGCCACGCCCTTCGGGTGCCGCCGCGGCCGTGCGACGCCCCGTCATGTCAGCGGAGAAGCCCCGCACCTCGAATCGGTGGGGGCCCGCGCTGCTGGGCGGCGTGCTGCTGGCGACGTGCGCCGGCGGCGTGGTGCTCTGGCGGACGAAGACCCAGCCGGAGGTTCAAAGCCCCGCACTCATGCCCGGGAGCGCACCCGAGCCCCAGGTCGCGGCCCCACCAGCGCCCAGCGCGGGCGAGTCGACTCCGCGCGCGGAAACCCCGGCGCAAAGGGGGCCTCCCGTGGCGGCTCCGGAGCCCGCCGGACAGAGGGAAGACAGGAACTCCGCGTCGGTCGCGCCCATCGTGGAATTGCGCGTCCATCCCTACGCCGTGGTTTTCGTGGATGACGTGCGTCTGGGCGTAACTCCCTTGGGGGGGCCGCTGAAGCTGAGCCCAGGGCGCCACACCCTGAAGCTGGTCAACGACAAGATTCCCAGGACGAAGGAGATCATCCTCGACGTGAAGGTGGGAGCGAACAGCTCCCTCCGGGTCAATCTACTCGCGGAGTGAGGCTTCGAGGCTTCGCTGCACAGGCGGCGAAGCCTCGCGAGGCTTCGCTGCCCAGGCGTCGATGCCTCGCGAGGCTTCCTCCAGAAGATTGCTGGAGTCGGCTTCCCGGACCTTCTGGCCCAACTGGAACAGCTCGCTCTGGGCGGTGCTCCTGCTGGCCTCAGCCATATCCGTGGTCCGCGCCTGAAGCGCAATCAGCCGGATCATGAGCCGTTCGCACTCCGCGGCGACAGCCGCCCGGCATCCGAACAGATTCGCTGGTGGCTCCTGAACGGGCGGGTTCACGGCCACCGCGACGGGCGCGTCGGGAAGTGGCACGTCCTGATCCTCGTCCCCGACTTCCCAGAGCTCTTCCGGCACAGAGGATTTCGCCTGGAGCCAGTCCTCGGAGGAGGGATAGAGGGCGAACTGGTGGGCGAGTTGGTCGATCTTCTGGCTGACACGCACCCACTCGGTACTCGTGCCCGCCTCCGCGACCTGCTCCTTCAAGGTCGCGATGGCTCCGGAGACGACCGCGCTTCGAGGAATCCCGCGCGCGCACAGCATCTGCTCCATCGAGGCGAGGCGCCACGACTGCTGGGCCTTCAAGGTCCGGCCCTTGGCCGCGATGAGTGAGGATGCGCACTTCGACGAGGCTTTCTTCGTGGACGAAGGCGCTGAGGGGGTGCCACTTGTCGCAGCGTTCTGGTGGGCCTCGAGCGATTGGAGCATCTCCTGCTGGACCGTCTTCCGGATGGTCTCGAAGTGGGCCACGACCTTGGGGGAGACCTCCCCGGGAAGCTGCTCATTGGGCCGGAGCATCAGCGCCACCAGGAAGGCCTCTCCGGATTCATCGCTCTTCCCCATCTCGTACAAGATGATGCCCTCGTAGAGGGACAGGGTCACGAGTGCGGACGTGCTCAACGAGCGCTTACGCGCGTCTCCGATTTGATCGAGAGCCTGCTCAAGATCCATCTCCTCGACGAGGCCGCTGATCTTGCCAATCGTGTTCTTGTATTCGACGGCCCCCACTCCCTCCGCATGCGCGGGCGAATGCGGTGCCCAGGCAAGGAGAAGACCGAGGACAGGGACGAGTCTCTTGTGGACCATGGCACTCACGTGACGACGCATCGTCTGGAGAGGGGGGGGATGGTGGGGCTGCCCTCGAGTAGAAGGCCAATCTCCCCCGCTGGCAACATGAATGCGCTGTCCAGGTGAAGGAACCCTGAGTGCAAGGATTCCCTCACTTTCAATGCCTCCCGGGAAAACTCAAATCCACACGTTGACGCAGCCAGGCAACAGGGGTGTCACGGGACGATGGCGAAGGCACGCGCCGGGAAGCCCAGACCATTGGCCACCTTGGGCCAGGTCACGACGATCAACGCCCCCGTGGGCGGCACCTTGTCCAGGTGGGCCATGACCTCGATCTGATAGCGCCCCTGGCCCAGCACCCACTTCTCCGCGTCCAGCGTCGAGGTGATGTCGGTGTCGAGCGACTCGTGACCGATGGCCGTGATTTTCCTCTTCTCGAAGAGGAACTGGACGGCCGCCAGGGACCAGGCCGGGAAGGGGTGGCGCTTGAAGCGCTCGGGATTGCCAAAATCCTTGTACATGTCGGTACGCAGCGCGGCGAAGGAGCCCTCCGGCACGCGGCCGTGCTTCTTCTCCCAGTCCAGGATGTCCTGCACGGTGATCGCGTGGTTGGGGTCCTTGCCGAGCAACGGGGTGATGTCGAGGACCACCAGCGGAAGGAGCATCTCCCGCAGGGGGATCTGATCCAGGGTGATTCCGTTCTCGTGGAAGTGCGCGGGAGGATCCACGTGGGTGCCGTACTGACCCACCATGGAATAGAAGGTCGTGCGGAAGCCATCCTTCTCCAGGGTGTAGGGCCGGTAGGTCTTCGGATCCGACGCGGTGGTGAAGGTGGCCTGGCCAAAGCCCTGCCATACCGGCGTGCTGGGACTGAAGCTGTGGGTGAGATCGACCATCTTGCGGGAGGCGAGCGCCTTGTAGGCCTCGGCCAGACTCGGCCCCTCGGCCTGTACGGCCGTGGCTCCCAGGACCAGCGAAAGCGCGAGCAGATCACGCGCCAGGGTTTTCTTCTCGAACAGACGACGCAACACGGACATGGCTGTCTCCAGTGAAAGAGAGTTCCAGACTAAGCCATGTCATGGGCCAGGCACCGCGTGGAATGCGAATGTCACGGTGGAGCTCGCTACCGCGAGGGGTGCTTCTCAATCGCAGACAGGTGAGAAGCCCTTTCCGGGACGCGTTCCGGCGCTCCTGGGGGAACGCTCATTCCCAGGAGAATTCAAACTCATAATCGAGGGTGGACGGCTGGCGTCCGCTGATCTTCACGTTCTGGGCGCCCATCCGGTCGAGCGTGGCCCGCAGGCCTCCCTCGTGGTACGCGCGGGGAATGAAGTTGCGCGTGAGGAGGAGCCGGCCCGTCGTGGGCCCATCCCACACCAGTTGGCGAGTCCCATAACTCGTCGTCATCCGGTAGATGCCCTGAATGCTGATCATCAGGCTCCGGGTGTCCTGACCGGTGAGGTGCTTCAACGCCCTGCCCATGAGGGAGTCGAGGAAGTCCGTCATCGCCTGATGTCCCAACAACCACAGGGCCCTGTCGAAGCCGCCGTACCGGGGGCCCAGCACCTGCCCGGCGGCGTAGGTCAACCGGATGAGGGAGCTGATGGGATAGTTGAAGAACTCCACGAAGTGGCGCTCTCCGCTGGCCATCAGGCAGTGCCTCGCGGCCGCTTCGCCATCGAGCGTGCGCACCTTCTCGAGCATGCTCTTGAAGAAGAGTCCTCGCACGGTATCCTGCGGGGTCGCCAGCGCCAGCCGTTGCTCCATTTCCTGCTGCCAGAACAGTAACGACTCACTGTCCGTCAGCCCTTGCGAGATCGTGCTCATGGATTCCCTGTGGCCCTGGGCGAAGCCTCGTCACCCCAGATGGAGGGAGTCTACCACGAGCCCCTCCAGAGCCCCGAGGGTCCCCCCTCGCGCCACTCACCCCGGAGGAAGCAGGGCCGCCTGGGCCGCGGCCACGGCCGAGCCCGGTGCGATACGGTGGCCCGCCACGGCGAGAGCTCGCTCGATGGCCCCCACGGTGGCCAGAACATCCCCTGGGCTCACGACGTTCATATGCCCCACGCGGAAGTAGCGCGTCTTGAGTTGGGGATGGAGGCCGCCAGCGAGCACCACGCCCTGCTCTCGCACCTTTCCCACCCACGTGGCATCCACACCCTCCGGGAAGTAGAGGGCACTGAGGGTGTGAGCAGCCACGGACTCGGACGCGGGCAACGTGCGCAGACCCAGCGCACGCCAGGCGGCCCGGAAGGCCCCCGCCATGCGACGGTGCCGCTCGAAGCGCGCCTCCATGCCCTCACGCAGGAGTTGTCCGAGGCTCACCTCCAGTGCGTACACGAGGTTGACGGGCGGGGTGGCGAAGTACGCGGCCCGGCCCGTCTCATAGGCCTCCATGATGGGAAGCCATTCGGCGAAGTCCGCGTACAAGGAGCGCACGGGCGTGCGGCGGGCGCGCCAGGAGTCCATGGCCCGTCGGCTCACACTCAAGAGCGCCAGTCCCGGAGGCACTCCGAGCGCCTTCTGACTCGCGGTGAGGTAGACGTCCGCGCCCCACGCGTCCTGGTGGAACGTCTCGCCGGCGGTGGCGCACACCCCGTCCACCACGGACAGCACCCCGTGCCGGTGGGCCGCCCGCACGAGCGCCTCCGCCGGTGCGAGCACCCCGGTGCTCGTGTCCACGTGCGTGACGGTCATCAGCTTGAAGCGGCCGCCCGCGAGCAATCGCTCCACCTCCGCCGAGTCCGGCACCTCGCCCGGGCTAGCCCGCGCCTGCACCACCTCGGCCCCGTAGCGCTCGAGCAACGAGGCCATGCGGTCGCTGAAGTAGCCGGTATTCACGACCAGGGCGCGCTCGCCCGGCTCCACCAGATTGGCCACCGCCATTTCCATGGCCCACGTGCCGCTGCCCGCCACCACGAAGGGTTGGGCCGAGGGCGCCAGGCACACCTCGCGCAGGCGCTGGAGGGCGCGGCCAAACACGGCGATGAACTCGGGGGACACGTGGCTGGCCGTCTTGGCGCCCAGCGCGCGCATCACCTCGGGATCGAACTCCACCGGGCCGGGGATCATCAGCAGGTCTCGCTCGCTCATGGAACGAGGGCGTAGCGTGGCGCGGGCACGGACTCCACGGCGAGCGCGAGGGGATGTCCGAAAGCGACAGTGCGGATGCGCGGCCAGGTGCGCGAAGCCCGCAAAGGCGAAGGCCCCGAGTCGACACCTCGCGGTGGGGACTCGGGGCCTTCAAAAAAAATCCGGCAGCGACCTACTCTCCCGCGCGGTTTCCCGCGGAGTACCATCGGCTCTGGAGGGCTTAACTTCCGTGTTCGGGATGGGAACGGGTGGGACCCCTCCGACATTGCCACCGGAAAAACAGGACAGTCCATACGAAGGGTAGGTGAATCAACTTCCACTGCGAAGCTCTCGTGCCTTCTTCCGGGCCCGGCGTCATGCGCGTGGCGCATTCGCTCGGGGCCTCGACCTTGGCCTCGTGTCTCGTGCCCCCCCTCCCTGAGGTGGGGCTGCTGAGAGATTGAGGTAAAGTAAGCCTCTCGACCTATTAGTACCGGTTAGCTCAACGCGTTACCGCGCTTACACACCCGGCCTATCAACGTCGTCGTCTTCGACGGGTCTTCAGGGGCTTGCGCCCGGGATACCTGTTCTTGAGGTCGGTTTCCCGCTTAGATGCTTTCAGCGGTTATCCAATCGACACATGGCTACCCAGCGATGCCTCTGGCGAGACAACTGGTACACCAGCGGTGTCTCCAACCCGGTCCTCTCGTACTAAGGTCAGAGCCTCTCAAGTATCCTACGCCCACAGCAGATAGGGACCAAACTGTCTCACGACGTTTTGAACCCAGCTCGCGTACCGCTTTAATTGGCGAACAGCCAAACCCTTGGGACCTGCTCCAGCCCCAGGATGCGATGAGCCGACATCGAGGTGCCAAACCTCCCCGTCGATGTGAACTCTTGGGGGAGATAAGCCTGTTATCCCCGGAGTACCTTTTATCCGTTGAGCGATGGCCCTTCCATTCAGGACCACCGGATCACTATGACCTGCTTTCGCACCTGCTCGACGTGTCCGTCTCGCAGTCAAGCTCCCTTATGCCATTGCACTCGCCGCCCGGTTTCCAATCGGGCTGAGGGAACCATCGCGCGCCTCCGTTACGTTTTGGGAGGCGACCGCCCCAGTCAAACTACCCACCAGACAGTGTTCCAACTCCCGGTGAGGGAGCATGGTTAGACACCAGAATCCGACAGGGTGGTATTTCACCGTTGCCTCCACCGAACCTAGCGGCCCGGCTTCAAAGGCTCCCACCTATCCTACACAGTCGAACCCTAGTGTCACTGTCAAGTTGTAGTAAAGGTTCACGGGGTCTTTCCGTCTTGCTGCGGGTAAACTGCATCGGCACAGCTATTTCAATTTCGCTGAGTCCCTCTCCGAGACAGCGCGGAAGTCGTTACTCCATTCGTGCAGGTCGGAACTTACCCGACAAGGAATTTCGCTACCTTAGGACCGTTATAGTTACGGCCGCCGTTTACTGGGGCTTCGGATCATCGCTTCACCTTGCGGCTGACGAATCCCCTTAACCTTCCAGCACCGGGCAGGAGTCAGACCCTATACGTCGGCTTCTTGCCTTCGCAGAGTCCTGTGTTTTTGGTAAACAGTCGCTACCGCCATTTCTCTGCAACCTCTTTCGGCTTCGGCTGTACGCCTACACCTACCAGAGGCCCACCTTCTTCCGAAGTTACGGTGGAAATTTGCCTAGTTCCTTGGAGGAGAGTTCTCTCAAGCGCCTTAGGATTTTCTCCTCACCCACCTGTGTCGGTTTGCGGTACGGACACCCTGTAGACTCCCCGCGGAACTTTTCTTGGAAGCCGAGCATCAACGACTTACCCCGTGAGGGGCGCCATGGGGTCTCGGGGATAGCTGCCGCGCCTTTAATCGTACGCGACACCCCTACGCCTTTGGACTGACACAACCACCGGTCAGCTCGCCTAGCTTTCTCCGTCCTTCCTCGGTTCAACGTCTACAAGATGGCGCAGGAATATTAACCTGCTTGCCATCACCTACGCCTTTCGGCCTCGGCTTAGGTCCCGGCTAACCCTGGGAAGATTAACTTGACCCAGGAAACCTTGGGTTTACGGCGAGGGGGTTTCCCACCCCCTTTATCGCTACTCATTTCGGCATCAGCACTCGCAACCGCTCCACCAGCCCTTGCGGTCTAGCTTCTCAGCTGTTGCAACGCTCCCCTACCACTGCATGCACCTGGTGCACGCAATCCGAAGCTTCGGCGCTAGTCTTGAGCCCCGTTACATTTTCGGCGCGGCCTGTCTCGACCAGTGAGCTATTACGCTTTCTTTAAAGGATGGCTGCTTCTAAGCCAACCTCCTGGTTGTCAATGACTTGCCACATCCTTTCTAGTGTTCACTTAGACTAGACTTGGGGGCCTTAGCTGTCGGTCTGGGTTATTCCCCTCTTGCCAATGGACGTTATCACCCACTGACTGCTTCCCGAGCTAACAATTGCTGGCATTCGGAGTTTGGTACGGTTTGGTAATCTGGTGAGACCCCTAGCCGTTCCAGTGCTCTACCTCCAGCATTGAATTACTCGAGACGATACCTAAATATCTTTCGGGGAGAACCAGCTATCACGGAGTTTGATTGGCCTTTCACCCCTACACACAGCTCATCCCAGAAATTTTCAACTTTCATGAGTTCGGTCCTCCATGAGGTGTTACCCTCACTTCAACCTGGCCATGTGTAGATCACCCCGCTTCGGGTTATAATGCACGCAACTGTGTCGCCCGTTTCGGACTCGCTTTCGCTCCGGCTCCACCTATCGGCTTAGCCTCGCTACGTACATTAAGTCGCCGAATCATGATGCAAAAGGTACGCCCTCGCACTGGGTTGCCCCGTAGTGCTCGGACTGCTTGTAGACATGCGGTTTCAGGTTCTTTTGACTCCCCTCACTGGGGTTCTTTTCACCTTTCCCTCGCGGTACTAGTTCACTATCGGTCGCCAAGGAGTATTTAGCCTTACCGGATGGTCCCGGCGGATTCAGGCAGGATTGCACGTGTCCCGCCCTACTTGGGTACCCCGCTCAGCTCCAGTTCGTTTTCGCGTACGCGACTGTCACGCCCTTTGGTCCACCTTTCCAGATGGTTCCGCTAACAAACCGGAGTCCTACCGCGGACCCGCAACCCCGATGCCATTTTCATGACACCGGTTTAGGCTCCTCCCATTTCGCTCGCCGCTACTCTGGGAATCACTCGTTGTTTTCTTCTCCTCAGGGTACTGAGATGTTTCACTTCCCCTGGTTCGCTCCTTCAGTCCTATGGATTCAGACTGAGGTAACGCGGCTTTCACCGCGCTGGGTTTCCCCATTCGGACATCTCCGGCTCAACGTTCGGTTGGCAACTCCCCGGAGCTTTTCGCAGCCACCCACGTCCTTCATCGCCTCTTGGCACCTAGGCATCCACCGCACGCCCTTAGTAGCTTACTTACCTTAATCCCTCATCAGCCCGCCTCCCGGCGGGTTGCATTGAAACTCGAGACCAAGGTCCAGGCCCCGGCTCTTCGCCGCGGACCCGAAAGAATTCACTTGATGCGTCGTTGTGTCCCAACCAGGCCGCTATCGCAGCCGAG